>PNBI01000087.1 GCA_003135935.1 Methanomassiliicoccaceae archaeon | reverse complement strand
ACCCCGAAGTAATCAATTGTTTATTATGGATGGACCATCCATCCACAATCAAGCTTATATCGCTATCAATGGCTAATAGGGCCGAGCAAGGGGAACCGATTTTCATTGAGGGAACACTAGTTTGGGGGATTGGTTGATGATGCTAGTGATGCCTCGCTGAAGGTCGCGTTTTTCAACAAGGAGGCAAAGAATGGCGAAATACAAGGACAAGATAGACTTATATGATGACAGGGGCAAGGTCATCGAGAAGGGCGTGCCCCTGGAAGCGATCAGTCCTTTGGTGAACCCTGCCATCAAGCGCATTGGTAACCTTGCCAAGAAAACAATCGCTGTTGACCTGGCCGGAATTGAGAAGGGTCTCAAGACCGGACGAGTCGGTGGCGGCTACATCAAGGGCAAAGAGATCGATGCGCCGGTTGTCAAGGACGCCGAAAAGCTGGCGAAGGCTGTTCGGGAACTAATAAAGATCTCGAAGGACGATGACACTGAGGTTAAGGTGCTTGGACAAGGCAAGAAGCTGATCGTCCAAGTCCCGACCATAAGGCTGGATGTCGGTGTTGAATACACGACTGGATTCACCACCACGGCAGCCGCAGTGACGCAGGCAATCATCGATATGTACGATGTGCCAATTTACAAGGCGAACATGGTGAAGGCAGCAGTCTGGGGCAGGTATCCACAGACCATGACCTTCATGGGTTCGAACTTGAAGTCCATTCTCGAGGTTCCGCAGAACAACGAAGGAGCCGGATACGCCCTGAGAAACATCATGGCAAACCACATCGTGGCAATATCTGGCAAGAATGCGATGAACGCAGCCGCTCTCTCTTCGATATTTGAGCAGACTGCAGCATTCGAGATGGGCGATGCGATCGGTCCATTCGAGCGCGGGCACCTATTGGCACTCGCCTTCCAGGGATTGAACGCGAACAATATGACCTACGAGATCGTGAAGGAGAACGGAAAGACTGGCACAGTCGGTACCGTTGTCGAGTCCATCGTAGGACGCGCGATCGAAGACAAGGTCATCAAGGTTTTGGAGAAGTTGCCATCCGGCTACAAGGTCTATACGACCAGCGATATGCCGCTATGGAACGCCTACGTTGCATCTGGTATGCTCGCCGCAATCATGGTAAACTGCGGTGCTGCCCGTGCATCACAAGGTGTCCCGTCGACAATCTTGTACTTCAATGACCTGCTCGAGCACGAGACAGGCCTGCCTGGTGTCGATTACGGCCGTGCTATGGGTACGTCCGTCGGTATGTCCTTCTTCAGCCACTCGATCTATGGCGGAGGCGGCCCTGGTCTATTCCACGGCAACCACGTCGTGACGAAGCATGCGAAGGGCACCGTGATCCCAGTAATCGCAGCAGGCTGCGCACTGGATGCCGGCACTCAGATGTTCTCTCCGGAGTCAACCTCCCCATTGGTGAAGGATGTCTTCGGCGACATACCTGAGTTCAAGGCGCCGATCAAAGCGGTCGGTAAGGAGGCTAAGAAGCTGAAGAACGAGGTGGCGTGATGCAGGGTGCACCGACTCCGGAAAGAATCGTATTACCAGAGATCATGATAATGCCCTCAAGGCTGTTGTCCGCGGACACGACCGAGAAGATCTTGAACAAGATCTACGGGGTCAAGTACGTGAGGCATATTAATTGCCAGGGCGAAAGTCTGCCCCTAAAGTTAACCTCGGGACCAGGGTCAGGGTTACTAGTTAACCACCCTGAACGCAAGGTCATTAAGGTCAATGGGAAAGACGAAGAGCTGAGGATCTTGGTAGGGCGCATTTTCGTGGAGATCGAAGATTTCGAGCACGTCGAAGAGACGCTGCAGAAGATCGAGAAGATCTGCGAGGAATTGCTGCCGTTCGGATTCGATCTGGAAGTTGGTCGGTACTCCAAATTCAAGCCAACCGTTACCGACTATGCAAATAAGAGGTGTTCATGATGGCAAAGTACGAAAGACAATTCTATCCGGGGACATCCGTCCCTGCGAAGAACAGGAAGCGGTTCATCGACCCCAAGGTGAAACTGGAGAAGCTCCGGGAAATCGCCATGGATGATGTGGTCAAGATCCTTGGTCACAGACAGCCAGGCGAGGACTACAAGAGCATCCACCCACCACTGGAAGAAAGCAACGAGCCGGACTGCCCCATCAGGCAGATGGTGACGCCAATCGAGGGTGCCAAGAAAGGAGACAGGATCAGGTACGTTCAGTTCACTGACTCCGTCTACTTCGCCCCGATCGTTCCCTATTGCAGATCCTGGATGTACATGTCCAGGTTCCGAGGCGTCGACACTGGCTGCCTTTCAGGAAGAAACATTATCGAAATGAGGGAGAGAGACCTGGAGAAGCTCGCCAAAGAGCTGATTGAGAACGAGACCTTCGACCCCGCAAAGGTGGGAATCAGAGGCGCCACTGTGCACGGTCATGCATGCAGGCTTGACGAGAACGGCCTGATGTTCGATGCGTGGCAGAGGTACCGATTCAACGCCAAGAAGGGAGAGGTCGAATACGTAAAGGACCAGGTGGCCCTGCCATTGGACAAGCCTATCTCTGTCGGCAAGCCGGCGGACGAGAAGGAGCTCAAGAAGCGCACCACAATGTTCCGAGCCGATGACGTGGACATGAGGGACGACAAGGAAGTAATGAACATGAACCTCAGGATCCACAGGTTGAGAACCCTAGCTGGATTCCAACCCTGGGCAATCAAGGGGGTATAAGCAATGGCAAAGGAGAAAGAAAAGCTTTTCATGAAAGCGATGAAGAAGAAGTTCAAGGAGGACCCCACTGACGAGCACACCACCTACTACTCCTTCGGAGGCTGGAAACAGTCGAAGAGGAAGCGCGAGTGGGTGGAGCAATCCGCGAAGATTGCCAAGGCCCGTGGCCTCGCGATGTACAACCCGGACATCGGTGTCCCACTCGGTCAGCGCGTCCTCATGCCGTACCAGCTGTCCCACACGGACATCTATGCTGAGGCAGACGACTTGCACTTCATCAACAACGCAGCTATGCAACAAGCATGGGACGACATCAGGAGGACAGTCGTATCCGGTCTCGACACCGCTCACACTGTGATCGAGAAGAGACTGGGTAAGGAAGTCACCCCTGAGACGATCAACCGCTACCTCGAGGCAGTAAACCACACAATGCCTGGTGGAGCAGTTGTCCAGGAGCATATGGCTGAGTGCAGCCCCGCTCTGACCGCCGACTGCTATGTGAAGGTCTTCTCCGGAAACGACGAACTGATGGATGAGATCGACAAGCAGTTCAGGATCGACATAAACAAGGAGTTCCCGGCGGACCAAGCGAAGCAGCTGAAGGAAGCCATTGGAAACGCCCTGTGGCAGAAGGTCGCGTGCCCGACCATGGTCGGCCGCGTGTGCGATGGAGGTACGATGTCAAGGTGGAGCGCCATGCAGATCTCGATGGCGTTCATCACATCATACCGCCTGGCAGCTGGTGAGGCGGCAATCGCTGACTTCGCCTTCGCAGCAAAACACGCATCCGTGGTCGAAATGGGTACAATGATGCCCGCTCGCCGTGCCCGCGGTCCAAACGAACCCGGTGGAATTCCGTTCGGTTATCTGGCCGATATGGTCCAGTCTTCGAGGAAGTACCCGAACGACCCCGCCAGGCAAGCGCTTGAGACAGTAGCACTTGGTGCGGTAATCTTCGACCAGATCTACCTCGGTTCCTACATGTCCGGCGGTGTTGGGTTCACCCAATACGCCACCGCGGCATACACCGACAACATCTTGGAGGACTACACCTACTGGGCCGTTGACTTGATCAACGAGAAGTATGGTGGCTTCTGCAAGATGAAGCCGACTCTCGAGAACATCGAGAAGCTCGGAACTGAGGTCAACTCCTATGCGTTGGAGATGTATGAGAGGTACCCGGCCGCGATGGAAACCCACTTCGGTGGGTCCCAGCGCGCAACCGTAGCCGCTGCCGCCACTGGTATCGCATGTGCGATGGCCACTGGAAACGCGGACTGCGGTATCAATGGCTGGTATCTGTCAATGCTGCAGCACAAGGAGAGGCTTGGTCGCCTCGGCTTCTATGGATATGACTTGCAGGACCAGTGCGGTTCCGCCAACTCGTTCTCCTACAGAAGTGACGAGGGATTGCCCCACGAGCTGCGTGGCCCGAACTACCCGAACTACGCGATGAACGTCGGTCACCTACCTGGGTATGCCGGAATCGCTGCCGCGTCGCACGCTGCGCGCGGAGATGCGTTCGCTTGCAACCCGCTGATCAAGGTGGCCTTCGCGGACAAGAACCTACCGTTCGACTTCGCGAACATCACCAAGGAGTTCGGCCGCGGCGCATTGCGCGAGTTCATGCCAGCAGGCGAGAGGACGATCATCATCCCATCCGCGTGATCCAAATGCAAATCGGAGACTTCGCCAAGTATCGGAACACAGGCACGGTAGGCAAGGTAATGGAGATCATGGACAAGCCCGAGGGGCAATGGGTGCTATTGGACACCTACGATCTGTACTATGATGCCAGTACTTTGGAACCTGCCAGCGCCGCCGACTATAAGGTGAAGCACCTCGAAGAGCAGTCCTTGGATCAACAGTTGGAACAAGTGGACCGGCTGAAGCAACAGATCGAGGATTCGATCGAAACTATCAGCCGGATCACCGCGTCCGGAACCTGAAACCCTTTCCCTCTTCTCTATTTTTCTATTTAGCCAGTTGAAGGCTTCTCCCATAGCGGTATGATTGAAGCAAGTCAAGAGGAGGAGTGAGTTTGATCACTCGTCATCGTAGCCAAGCAAAATGCTCGCCAGCTTCGGGTCGTCCGGCAACCCGTGCAAGCTCCTCACATACATGTCTCCAGGGGGTGAAGGCGAGCATGAGACGACGTTTCTTGTTCCCGGCATCCTCTCCACTTCCGGGAAAGATACCGGAGGCATGACGAAGCGCTCCTTGCTCTTTGGCCTCAAGTTCGGAAACAGGACGAATTCATCCGACAGGAAAACCACGTCATCCCTTTCGAGAAATTGGGCCTTTTGATCAGGAAAGATCTCCATCCCGATTATCATGTCCTCATCGGCCACTAGGAGCACAGTAGGCTCGGGAGGAGGACGGAATCGAGAGTCCTTGATGATGACAATGATGTTCTGGCGAGCCAGGCACTGCATCACTCCCTTATTGGTGCAGTTGATCCCGAACGAGGCCTTTATGCTCTCCTCTATTTTCATGAGCTTCTCCTTGGCCTCAGGCATCAAAGGGAAGACGTGCCTGCTGCCTTCCATTCTGCCGACGAAACTTGCAACTTCTTCGATCGTGACCATATTGAACATCACCCTAACAGCGTGTTATCATAATCTAGCTTTCTAGAGCAGCGATGGACCTGCCTCTGATAACCTATTTCTAAAAGTAAGCACCTTAGGCCCGACATGAGCCTGGACGAATTGGCAAAGCAGGAACCAGCCACTGTCAATGCCCTTTACCGTTACAAACGTGAGATATTCAAGGAAGCGGCGCTGAGCGTTAGGGAGAAGGAGCTGATTGCGGTCGCGATCTCCTGCGTATTGAAATGCGAGGCTTGTCTGGACGTTCATGCGCAGGAAGCGCTAAAGAAAGGAGCGACGAAAGAGCAATTGCGCGAGGCGATGATGGTCGCACTATATCTTACCGGTCCTACCGCAATGGTGTGGTCTCCCAAAATCGACGAACTGATGAAGTAGGTAATCATGACAATGATTGGAACGTAATATGGATGTCTTTCTTGACACCCATGCCGCCAGCTACCTCGAGGCATTTCAGGACTGCCAGTGGTATCGCGCAAGTGGCATGCTTCAGGGTCTTTCCGCCTTCGATATAGATGAGGTTCTCGCAATAAGGCATTCTTAACACATCGATCACATCCAAAGGTGGTAGGAGCTTCCCAAACTCAATTACCGATTTGCAGTCACTGGTTATTTGCACCTTTAGCTTTCGGTCATCATCTGTCCAGGCTATCACCTGCGAGTGCAGTCGACAGGCGCCTGGATCGACATTCATGATAACCCTATTCTCCTTTCCAGGCAAATCGTTCGCTAGCATGTTTTCAACTCATTTGCTTTTCTTCCGGTTCATCAATTCGGAGAGTGACCCTCTTGTGATATCAAAAACGCCGATAACCGCGACCGCCTCATTCTTGCGCAACACCGGCACGACGACGATCGGCACGCCTCTGTATGGGCCAGATGTGGAGATACGGCTAATCATCTGGCTCTTTTTAAGAGCCTCTTCTAGTACCGGCCCTGAATAGTTATCATCGATGACCTCGCCATCCTCGCATCGAACCCCGAATTGATTTCTGGACCTCATGGTAAGTGGTAATCGGCCAACAAGCTCGTGGATTGCCAGTGCCAGACTCTTTAGTTCCTCTGCCTCTGTCTCTTTCGAAAGGAGATTCGGACCCTCCGTCCAACAGTTCTTCGCAGCCTCTCCGATAGCCAATGCCGCTGTTACTGCCCCCTTCTCCGCCGCTTCATAGGTGTATCCGGATCCGATGATGATCGCATCGTTGTCTTCAACTTCGAATACCCTGCGGAGGGGCGCGATTAGTTCTTGGTCTGGATATTTATTATCACAAGGAAATACTATTCTGCCATCTTGGACCACTAAGGTCGATGCTCCAATCGCGCCGGCTCTCACAGCCTCATCTCTTTGTTCGCAGCCTAGTTTAATCCGGTCTGCCGTGGCTTTGGCGAGGACCGCGCAGTTGTGCTTGCCTAAGGTAATTCCTGAGATCTCGATCGGGGCAGTCTGAATGCCAGAGGTTTCGAATCTCTTGCATCCTCGCTCAGTAAGCACGGCACCCCTCCGCGTGTTTTCCACTGAGCCTGCTCGGATCATCTTGTCTAGAATGGTACGCGTGCTACCTTCACCTATCTGGAGAACTTCCGCCAACGCTTTCCTTCCTATTGGTCCGAGGATATCGATTACCTGGTAAGCCTTCCATATATGGAAGGGAGAGAACTTAGGAGTAGGACCACCAGAAAAATAGGTGCTGAATGAAAGAGGCATTATGGATGGAGATATCATCCATCCATTTAAACTATATTCTATTCCCTCCTCTGTTGACTAAAAGCCAACTACGCATGCATTGTTCTCGGCTTCATTCCCATCACGAATCTCTGGAAC
>PNBI01000095.1 GCA_003135935.1 Methanomassiliicoccaceae archaeon | reverse complement strand
CTCTTACCGTTCACGTGAGCTCGGTCAAGAAGTACCTGGACATGACGAAGGAGATCTCGAACCGGTTCATGATCGACAGCTATACCCGGCAAAGAGTAGAGCTGATCGAGAAGTCAATCGACTCGCTGTTCGAGAACGACCGGGTCAAGAAATGCAAGCTATCGGACTTCATGTGATCGCACCATGGATGAGTGGATTCGCTGACCTGACGCTTTGTTTGAATAATAAATGAATAATGGGGCTCGTCCCCTTTTCGACGAAAAAGACGATTCTACGCGGCGCTCTCGAGCGACGAGATCAACTCACGCAAGTCCTCGAAGCGCTTCTCAAGGAGCTTCAAGGCCATGTCCAATGCCTGTCTTGCGGTGAGCGATCCATCGGTCTCGAAGGTGAACACGAACTTGGTATCGTCCGCGTCTACGGTTATCGCCTTGCTCTTGCACACTTTGATGCACGAGAGGCACAGCATGCAGGCTTCTTCGTTCTTCACGACGATGCCCTTGCCTTCCTTTGCGAACACGCCTCGCGGGCAGGCCTTGATGCAAGTTGCGCCCTTGTCGCACTTCGACGCGTCGATCTTGACCTTCGCCGCGTACTTGTACCCGACGCCCGAGGTCGCTTGCCACTTTGCATGCTGGTTCCCGGTGCCGAGCTCGGCGAAAGCGTAAGCGAGGATTGCCTGCCTCGGTCCCAAGCGAACGATGGGGATAAGTTCGTCCTTGACCTTCAAGGTGGGGTCGCCCAATGGCTCCAAATCGCCAGAGTAAACGTCGCACGGTCCCTTCTTGTTGATCGAGTACATGATGGTGCATTGCGGACAGCCTTCCCCGCCGCAGGTGCAGTCCTTCTTGAACACGTACTTCTCCGGGTCGGACGGAATCGGTACCAATCCGAGGCGGTGAGACACGATCTCATCGAAGAGGCAGCTGACGCTCTCGAACTCCTCGCTCTCATCCTCANNCCTCAGAGCCACCCTGGATAGCGCCCAAATGGAACTCGACTGTCTCGATCGCCATCTTGGGGATGTCTCCGATGAGCGCGCGCCTCAATGCGTTCGCGTACTCTGGACTGGCGTCGGAAACAACGAACTTCGCCTGGGTGTCCGTCATCTCAAGGATCTTGATCTCCATCTGAGTAACCTCTACACTCTGCGGCCCCTTCTGCCGCCCTTCTTCTTCGTGCCGTCGTGTGGCACCGGTGTAACATCCTCGATCCGTCCGATCTTCAGACCGGCACGGGCCAATGCTCGGATCGCTGCCTGCGCTCCCGGGCCTGGCGAGGTGGACTTGTTTCCGCCTGGCGCCCGCACCTTCACATGGATGCCGTCGATGCCCTTCTCCTTGGCGATCTCAGCCACCTTCTCCGCGGCTCTCATCGCTGCATACGGAGAGGACTCGTCCTTGGCCTGCTTCACGACCATTCCGCCGGTGGCCTTGGTTATTGTCTCCGCTCCAGTGATGTCCGTTACGGTGATGATGATGTTGTTGTAGCTCGCATAGACGTGCGCGATTCCCCATTTGCCCATTTTCACTCCTCCTTAGGTGTTGGCTCTGGCATTGCGGCCGGGACGCCCACTGCTGCGACATCAGCGACCTCTTTTACCTTCTCCATGACGCGGCTGGCCTTCCGGGGGAATCCCCTTCCGCCGCCGCCCCTTCCTCCCCGTCCGCCGCCCCTTCCATCGTCCTCGCGCTCGCGACGTGCTTCTCTGGCTATTCTGCGCGCCCTGGCCTCGACGACCCTGGGAGCGTCGACCCTAAGGGGGTGCAGCTCGTTGTTGAACGGCGATGCGCCGTTGTAAGCGATCTTCTCTTCCTCGCCCCTCTGCATCAGGTATCCGGGGATAGTGACCTTGCGGCCATCGACCCAGACATGCCCGTGGAAAATCATCTGGCGGGCCTGCTTCGGGCTTACTGCCAATCCTTTGTTGTACACCATGGTCTGCAAGCGCCTGTTGAGCAAGGTCTCGGTGTTCAGACCGAGGACATCGTCCAGCGTGGCGCCCTCCATCGGCAGCAGTCCCATTCGGGCGCAGGCCTTCAAGAGGTTGTGCGTCTCGATCCTTGCCTGCTCCTCGCCGATGCGCAATCTTGCCTGGAGGTCCCGGGACTGCTTCCGGTAGTTCCTCATGATGGACTTCGCCTTCCACAGTTCTCGCTTGTTCTTCAGGCCATACTGCTTGCACAGGGTGTGCTCTTCCTTGATCCTCTCCCCTTGCCAGGGATGGGAAGGAGTATCGTAAGCCTTACGGGGGAATTTTGGGTCACCCATTTAAACACCTACTTTTTGCCCTCTGGCTTGGCTGCCGGTGCAGCGGCCGCAGGCTTCGCTTCTGCGGTTGGCTTTGCTCCGGCCGCAGGCTTCTCCTTGGTAGTCTTCTCTTCTGGCTTCGCGGCGCCTTCTGGGGCAGCCGCTCCGCCCGGTTGGGCCTGCCTCTGACGCATTACACCCAGGGTGAGACCGGTACGGCCGTTGGAACGGGTCCTCTGGCCCCTTACCTTCTGCCCGCCCTCGTGTCGGACTCCCTTGTAGCTCCGGATCATCTTCATCCGGTTCAGGTCGTCCTTCAATGAAATGTCCAGGTTGACCCCGACGATATGCATGTCGTCTCCGGTCTCGAAGTCCATCTGGCGGTTGACCGCCCAAGCTGGAGCGTAATCCGCGTAAGTGGTAATGAGCTTCTCGAGCTCCTCGATCTGCGCGTCCTCCAGCGTCCCGACCTTCGCGATGCGGTTGACGCCTGCGCGCCTGGCAATGACATCAGCCACTCGGCTGCCGACGCCCTTCACGCTCTGAAGTCCGATTATGATCGGCTTGTTTCCGTCCACGTCAGTGTTGACCAGGCGAACGATGTATCTGAAATTCTCATCCACCTTGGACTCTACCTTCTTAGGCTCACTCTTCTTCCCTTCGCCCTTCTCCTTCTTTTGCTTGCCTTCCTTCGGCTCGCCTTTCTTAGGCTCTTCCTTAGAGTGATCGCCCTTCTCGGTTTTGTCCTTCTTTGCTGCGCCTTCCTCGGCCAAGGTATTTCCTCCGGTTTGAAATCGATATCCTGAATGAATGGTTTATAGAGTATTCTCTTAATGGAGCGTCTCCCCTACACGCAAGACTATATTTAACGCTTTCCCTTCCTGCATGCCCTTTTTTGGTAGGGTACCAGATGCTCCGGGAAGAGAGTCTAGTGAGATAACGGGCGCTCACTTCTTGTTTATGACAGTTAGCAGGATATCTGGCACCATCTTAAGGGTTTCGGGCAGCTTTTCGACGTCCCCGCCCCCGCCTTGGGCATATTCCGGCTTGCCTCCGCCCCCGCCGCCGAGCTCGCTCATTATCTCCTTCAAGAGGATGCGGCTGTCGATGTCGATGTCCTTCGAGCGGGATACGAGCACCTTCGCCTTCTTCTCCGCGATGCCTATGACCACAAGCACCTTCGGGTTCTCGGTGAGCGCCTTCGATATGGTCTCTCCGTTCTCGTCATCTTGCGTCTGGTAGATGATCAAGCGGAACTCGCCGATGGTGGGCGCCTTGTCCAGCAGAGAATGGGCGACGTCCTGATCGTGCTTGTGCGCCAGCACCTCGACCTTCTTCAGCGTCTCCCGCAGGTCCGATTGCAGCTTCTCCGCCGTATCGACCAGCTTGTCCGCCGCCGAGTTGAGCCTCTCGGTGAGCGATTCCACTGTGCCCTTGTCCCGCTGCATGTCCTCGATGGCCGCCATGCCGGACGAGTACTCGATGCGGACGATGCCGTCCTGAATGCGCTTGGTCTTGCGGATGCGTATCGCTCCAACGAATCCGGTCGTCTTGCAATGCAGTCCACCGCATGCCTCTGCGTCCAGGCCGAGGATCTCGACCACGCGTATGATTTTGCCCGGAACCGCTCCGCCCTGGTAAAGGCGGTAGCCGTGCAGCCTTTCAGCATCATCCCTCTGCATGAACTGGATCTTGACCTTCAGATCCTCGTGAATGATGCGGTTGACCTCCCGCTCAAGATGGTCGCGTTGCTCCGTGGTCAGGTTCTCGTAGTGAGTGATGTCCAGCCTGCCCTCAACCTCAGACTTGTGCGCCCCGGCCTGCCAGACGTGGTTGCCGAGCATGCCACGCGCCACTCCGTTGATGATGTGTGCGCTGGTGTGGTGCCTCATCAGCCGGACCCTGCGGTCCCTGTTGATCGTACCTTTGACGACCTTGCCGATGGCTGGCAATGGCCCGTCGAGATAATGGAGCACGGATGAGTTCACCTTGATGACCTTGGTCACCCTCTGTCCGTCCAGTGCGCCGTCGTCCCATTCCTGTCCGCCGCCTTCGGGATAGAAAGCCGTTTGATCGAGGAGCACGCCGCCGTTGACATGCTGCAGTACCTTACCCTCGAATTCCAGGATGTCGACGTCCTCGTAGTACAACGGCCGAGTGGTCGGCAGGTTCTCGGGATAATCGAACTTCGTTTCGGCCTGCTCCGCCTCCGGCTTCTCATGCTTCCTTACCACTTGCTTGTAGAAGTCGTCCGGCACTTCGACCGGCACGGATGAGTACTCCTTGACTATCTCGGGGTTCAATCCATGTGAATCGTATAGCTCGATCAGCTTCTCGACCGAGATCCGCTCGCCCTTCTTCAGGTCCTTGGTCATGCGGTCGACCAGGGTCTTGCCTCGGGACAAAGTCTCAAAATAGCGGTCCTCCTCCACCTGGATGATGTTTAGGATGTCGTCTTTGTTCTCTTTGAGCTCTTGGAAGATGGGGGAGAAGTAGTCGACCTGCATGGCCACCACCTCGGACAGCTTGATCTTGATACCAAGCGAGCGGATCGATCGCAATGCACGGCGCACCAGCATCCTGGCGAAGTAGCCCTTGTCGACGTTGGATGGAACGACGCCATCGTTCAGCAATATGGCGAGCGCTCGGGAATGATCGCAGATGACGTAGATGTCCTCCAGCGGGGTGACGATCTTCATCAACTCGTCGTAGGTGATCCCGATCCTGGCGGCGGTCTGCTCGCGAATCCGCCTCACATCTGAGGCGGTCTTGGCGTTGGTCATGCCAGCGATCTTGGAGTACTCCTGCAGCACCTTGGTGTTCGTGCTGATGCCAGCCCTCTGCTTCAGGTCCTCCACCACCGGCCCGAAGACCGCTTCGTATGCGGACGACGTGCCCTGGGACACCCAGGTCATGCGTTCCAGGCCATAGCCGGTGTCGACCACGGTCATGTTCATCGGGACCATGCCTTCCGGCCCCTGCCGGTACATCATGAAGACCAAGGTGGCGACCTCGGCGCCGTCGATTATGACCTCGACGCAGGGGCCAGCATTGCCGCCGCCCTCCCACCATTCCTCGATGTAGCGCAAGCGCTTCGGATCAACGCCCAGGCGCTTGGTGAAGAGCTCGTGGCAGAGCTCGACCGTTCTGTCCTTGAAGTAGATGAACTTGTCCTTCTTGTTGAAGACGTGGTGGGCGCACATCTCGAAGAAGGTGAAATGGCGTCCGGTCTTGCCGACGTTGTCGATGTCGTTGAACCGCACGCACGTCTGCGAAATCGTCAACGGATTCCCTGGCGGCTCGATGACCTCGTTCAACACCCACGGCTGGAAATCGTAGATCGAGGCTTGAGTGAAGAACACGTCGTCGCGCCAGCGGGCGACGATCGGATAGCGGCTGACCCTCTTGTGCCCCTTGGACTCAAAGAACGAAAGGTACTCCTCGCGCATCTCGTGCAGGCTGAGCCCCCTCGTCATCGGCGAGTTGTCGATGAAGGTGTACTCCTCGCACGGCGGCTCGCCGCACGTTTCCCAGTCGCCCTGGGACCAGAAGAACCGACTGCACTTAGGGCATTGCTTGCGAACAAAATGATTGTCAGCGAAGAACTTGAGCTCGAACTCGGAGGGGTCAGGTCCGCTCATGGAACCGCATAAGTGGAGGTCCTTATATGAACCTTGCCGTTTTTTGCACGGAGCCAGACAATTTCGATCGGGCGTTAGACTAGGTCCTTGTTCTCGGTATAATCGACAGGGCAATCGATAACGGCCAGTTCGTCGTCCTTCAGACAACTCTTCAAAACTTCGCTGAGCTCTCTGGCGGAAGAAACGCGATATCCTTTGGCACCCTGCGATTCGGCGAACTTCGAATGATCGACGCTGCCGAACTCCGTTCCATTGGAGCGACCGTGAGCCCTCTGGTTCTTATAGCGTATAAGACCGAGGCCGCAATCGTTGAAGATGACCGTTACGAAGTTGGTCCCCAGGCGGCGAGCGGTCTCCAGCTCCGGGCCGCACATGGCGAAGCCGGCGTCGCCGCAAACGGCAACTACCTTTTTATCTGGCATTGTCAATTTCGCGCCGATCGCGGACGGGATGCTGATGCCCATCGGGATCAGGCCGTTCGTGAGGAGCAGTGTATTCTCCTTGTAGACCGGATAGAGCCTGGCCAGCCAGAGGAGATGAGCGCCCACATCGCTGACACAGATGTCCTCCTTGCCCAGCGACTCGCGCACCGCCTTCACGATGAGCTGAGGTTTCAGTGGGAACTTGTCATCGGGGCAGTGGCCCAGGCACTCCTCTAACCATTCCTTGTGACCTTTGGCCCAGGGCCTCTTCTTCTTCGCCTTGTGCGTGAGCGAGGTCATGATGTTGATGATGTTTCCAACAACCTGGATATCAGGTTCGAAATTGGGCACGTGTTCCGCCGGAACGGCATCGAGGACGACGACGCTCTTCTTCTTGCCGATGTTCCAGTATGTAGGAGGGAACTCTGGTAGGTCGTAACCGATCAGCAGCATCAGGTCGGCCTCCTCGAACGCCTTCCTCACAGTGTCGCGAGTGCGGAATCCTATCGTGTTCAATGACAACGGATTATCGTATGGGATGATTCCTGTGCCATGCCAAGAATGCACCACCGGCAGGTTCCAGGCCTCGATCAGGTCGCGGAATGCCTTGACTGCCTTTAGCCGGATCACGCCCGGACCGACGAACACCATCGGGGTCTCAGACTTCTCCAGCAGCGTCCTGACCTTGTCTAGCGTCCCTCTTTGGAACTTCATCGTCTCCCGTTCGGCGCGTCGGAGCGGCTCTCCTTCGACATCCGCTTTCATGACGTCCTCGGGTAGCTCTATGTGCACTGGCCCTTGCTTCTCCGAGGCGGCGATGTCGAACGCTCTTCGGATCTGAACCGGGATGCGGGCCGCGGTGCGCATGCTGAAGCTTTCCTTGGTGACCGGTTTGTAAAGGGCCACCAGGTCGAGGAACTGCTTCCTTGGCGCGTATGCCTGATCCGCGCCCACCTGGCCAGTGATGGCGATCAACGGTATGTGGCTGAGGTATGCTTCAGCGACGCCCGTGACCATGTTCGTCGCTCCGGGTCCCAATGTCGCCAGGCAGACGTGCGGTCTTCCGGTCAAGCGTGCGCAAGCCCCAGCAATGAAAGCGGCGGAGTTCTCGTGCTTGGTGAGGACGAACTCGATGTTCGAGTCGATGAGAGAGTCCATTACCTCCATGTTCTCCTCGCCAGGGATGCCGAAAATCCTTTCGACACCCTCAGATTCCAAACACTTAACCGTCATATCGGATGCGCGCATATTCCTCACTCGAACGTTGCCGCTCTCTTCTTGTAAACGTTATCTACTGATTCCAATACTGCCTTCTCGACCTCGCCAGTCATCTGGAAGGCCGCAATCCCTTTATCCTTCAACGATTGGACCGCTCTTTCTCNNGCGACCGCATCGTATCCCTTCAATGCATTCGCCATATCCTCAAGCTTTCTGCGGTGTCCCGCTCCGACCACTGGCTCGTCCAACCTCGCTTCTACTTTGACCTTGCCCAATTGCACCAGGCTGCCCACTTCCACCTGATACGAATAGAATGAATCGGTCTGGCCGAAGCCCTGGTCGACAGAACGTCCATCGCTGCTCGCCACAGCGACCCTATACTTGGTCTTCCCCTCCATTTCGATGGTGAATGGCACCCCGGCCGGCGGCTCCTCCATCCCGCACGAGTAATGAGCGAACTCTGAGGAGCGGTCATCTCCTAGCAGTCCGATGGCATCTGCGCGACACATGCGGCAATGGCGCATCTGCTTGATCTTCGGCTCGCAGATATCTTGCAGCTCCTTTCTCTCGCGCGGCGTCGGCGCCCTCATTTCCGCGAATACAGTTCCAGGCACTGGAATCAACGGAATGATATTGACGATGTAAGCTCCGAGCTCCTTGACTTTCTTCGCGACCGCAGGAATACTATCGGCATTCACTCCGGGCACCATGACGGTGTTCACCTTGACCAGCATTCCTGCTTCGGCAGCAAGGCGAACGCCTTCGAGCTGGTTCTTGATCATCAGTTCTCCGGCGGCAACTCCTTTCAGGACCTTGCCTTCCCAGACCACGAATTGGTACATTTTCGCAGCGATCTCAGGATCAACAGCGTTTATTGTTACGGTGACGAACTTGACCCCGAGCTTCTTCAATCGCTCGACGTTCTTCGGCAGATTGAGCCCGTTGGTGCTCAGGCACAGGGTCATCTCGGGGAATTCCTGGCCGATCAGTTCGAGCGCTTTGAAGGTGTTCTCATTCGCCAAGGGGTCTCCAGGCCCAGCAATCCCGATGACACTCAGGTTCGGCACCCTCGTCTTTACGTATCGGATCTTAGCGACTGCCTCTTCCGGAGAGAGAACATCGCTTGTGACGCCAGGTCTTGATTCGTTCGTACAATCATACTTCCGATTGCAATAATTGCATTGAACGTTGCAGGCGGGAGCGACTGGTATGTGCATTCGAGCGAAATCCTTGCACGCCTTCTCGTTAAAGCAAGGGTGGGTGTCCAGGACCCTTCTCAAGTTCTCTGGCACTTCATCGCTCATTCCTCAACACTCCAATTTTGCGTTTCGATTTATTCAGATAATAAAGCCACCCCATATTATTAGCTTCGTGAAAGTGACTGCCGTCGGCTGGATTATTACATTAAATAGGGAATATAATTCCATCAAACACATCGACCGCAATCACATCGATGCTGATGGCAATATCATTCCACAATAATTCGATAGAAGAATAGAGATGATATTGGAAAGGATTGGAATAAGATGAGAAGGTATTCACACGCAACCTGTATGACGGTTAAGCCGTTTCGGGCGTTAACCGGTATTGCGAAGCCGAAGTAGTGGCTAATACAACTTTAGTAACCGACAGGCTGAACACCTCGGGCGAACCCTCGATGCTTACACCCCGGTCCTATCAAACTCGTCATTTACGAGCGCTGCGATGCCTCTTTTTCAAGGTGGCTTCGAGCTTAGATGCTTTCAGCTCTTATCCACTGCTGCGTGGCTGCTCAACAATGCCTTACCAGACAATTGATAAACTAGAGGCAGCGGATCCCCGTTCCTCTCGTACTAAAGGATCCTTCTCGTCAGGCATCTATACACTTCCACCAAAAAGCAACAAACCTGTCTCACGACGGTCTAAACCCAGCTCACGATCCCTTTTAATGGGCGAACAACCCCACCCTTGGCAGCTGCTGCACCGCCAGGATAGGGAGAGCCGACAGCGAAGTAGCAAGCCGCCAGGTCGATATGAACTCTTGCTGGCGACGACTCAGTTATCCCCAGGGTAACTTTTCTGTCATCACTGACCCCCACATAGAAGGTACAGTGGTTCGTTAAGCCCTACTTTCGTATCGCCGTGCCTTGTTATCCGGAACGGCGTCAAGCTAGCTTTTGCCTTTACACTCTCTGGCAGATTTCTGACCTGCCTGAGCTAACCATTGGGCGCGCTTGTTTGCTTATTGAGCGCGTGGCGCCCCACCCAAACTGCCCACCTACCGGTGTCCTTCTCTCGAAGTTAGTGATACGAACCCAGAAGGGCGGTGTTTCATCATTGACTCGGAGTCTACCTAGCGGTAGATCCTGGGTAGCGTCTCCCGCCTACCCTACACATCCAGGCTCATACCACAACAACAGGCTGCAGTAAAGCTCCATGGGGTCTTCGCTTTCAGGTGGAAGGTACTGGATTCTGCGCCAGTACTATCAGTTTCACCGGCTTCCAGGCGGGGACAGTAGAGCTCTCGTTGGGCCTTCATGCAAGTCGCCAATTAAGCGACAAGGTACTACGCTACCTTAAGANNTTTAACGGTCCTTCGTTCGGTTGTACCCGAGATTCAGATACCGTCACTGGGCAGGCTTCAGCCACAATACACATCCTTTCGGACTTGCTGTGACCTGTGTTTTTATTAAACAGTCGGAGCTCCCGAGTTACTGAGACCAGCCATTTTCATGGCTGGCACCCCTTCTACCAAAGGTACGGGGCTAATTTGCCGAATTCCCTCGCCTTGGATTACGCCGACACGTCTTAGGCTTCTCACCTAGGGGCACCTGTGTCAGTTCTTGGTACGAACACAGGAGCTGTTACTGCCATCGTTTTCATGGGCACCGGGACTCAGCTGAAGAGGACTTTCGTCCTCCTACTCGTACATTTACAAGGTTCTCACCATTACGGTTCTTCCCAAGTTTCAGTACTTGAACAAGCAGGTAAACTTGCTCAGCATATCCTGATGCGTCAGATGACAGACAGAGGCTCCTGCGGCGCAGGAATATTAACCTGCTTCCCTTTCGGCACTTTCGATTAAGGAGTGCCTTAGGATCGGCTAACCCTCGGCTNNATTGCCGAGGAACCCTGGCCCCTTCGACGGAATGGATTCTCACCATTCTTTGCTGCTACTCCTACCAGGATCCTCGTTCGAACACGGTCCACAAGACCTTACGGCCTTGCTTCTACCCATGCCCGACGCCTCCATACAAGATCACCTTACGGTGCTCTAAAGTATCGGTATCCGGCTTAGCCCCGTCCATTTTCAGCGCNNTAAAGGATGGCTGCTTCTAAGCCCACCTCCCGGTTGTCTTGGACTACAGACTACTTTTCATGTTACACTTAGCCGGAATTTAGGGACCTTAACTTTAGGCTGGGTTGCATTCCCTTACGGACCCCAAGCTTACCCCAGAGGCCCTCACTCCCAACGTCTACAACGATCACGAGTTCGGAGTTCGACAAGGATCCGACCGCTTTCGCGGCCTAAGACCCTGATCGGTGCTCTACCCCATGATCTGTCTCGGTTGAGGTCTAGCTGCGACTAGTTTCTGGAGGAACCAGCTATTTCCAGTTTAGATTGGCCTTTCACCCCTATGCCCAGATCATCCGAAAGATTTGCACATCATTACCGGTTCGGTCCTCCACCCTCCTTTCGAAGGGCTTCAACCTATCCAGGCATAGATCAACTGGCTTC
>PNBI01000141.1 GCA_003135935.1 Methanomassiliicoccaceae archaeon | reverse complement strand
CTGCTGTTCTCCATCGCTTTCAACATGACCCGCGGCCAGGTGGGGCGGGGCAAGATCACCGGTGAAGAGCATGAGGAGGCAATGGAGAAGGAGGAGGTGGGCGTGGTCCCCCTGGGCATCCCTCTCTTCGCCGGTCCGGGCGCCATCACCACGGTCATGATCTACATCTCGTTCGCGACGACATCGAACGACGTCCTGTTCGAGCTGTCCTCCATCTTCCTCTCGATCGTCATCACGGTCATCGCCAGCTATTTCCTTCTCCGGTACTCGGAACCGATATTCTTCCGCATGGGCAAGAGCGGGGCCGGGGCATTCACCAGGATAATGGGCCTTCTGCTCGCTGCGATCGCCATCGAGTTCATAATCACCGGGACGTTCAGCGCCATCGACAGTTGGTACAACATCGTTCCCTGAGCAACGTGGCAAGGAGAAGATTATTAACCATCAACAGATACGAGAATCTCGGTGCGTCAATGGTCGTGGCAGAGATCCGGATAGAGCTCAAACAGGGCGTGGCCGACCCCGAAGGCCAGAACACCAGGAAAGCGCTCGAACTGCTCGGTTTCAAGGGCATCAAGGGAGTAAGGTCGATCAAGTTCTTCGAGGTGGAGCTGGATGCTCCGGCCGAAGAGGCGAAGAAACAGTGCGAGGAGATGTGCCGTAGGCTGCTGGCAAATCCAGTGATCCAGAAGTTCAAGATCACGGTCAAGTGATGCGCATGTCCCTCACTGCGCTGATGCACAAGCTCCCGTTCGGGTTCGAGCTTTTCGAGATAGACATCCTGGCTGCCACAGACCCGCAATTGAAGGAAATCAGCTCCACCATGGGGCTGAACCTGAGCCTAGAGGAGATGAAGAGCGTCCAGCGCTACTTCGCTTCCAAGATGCGCCATCCGACTGACGTCGAACTGCAATCGATCGGGCAGGCATGGAGCGAACATTGCTGCTACAAATCATCCAAGGTGTTCCTCCGGGAGCACATTTTCAATATCACCCACCCGGACGTGCTGGCCAAGGGGGACGCGGGCGTAATGGCCTTCGATGCGGAGCATGCCTACGCCCTGCGCATAGAATCCCACAACCATCCATCGGCGATCGAGCCTTACGGTGGCGCGGCCACCGGGATAGGCGGGATAGTCCGCGACGTCCTGTGCATGGGCGCCCAGCCGATCGCCCTCATAGACCCTTTGTTCTTTGGGCCGATCGATTATCAGGGAGAACTTCCGCCAGGAGTCAAAAGCCCTAAGTACCTAATCGGCGGCGTCGTGGCCGGCATCCGTGACTATGGCAACCGCATCGGCATCCCCTGCATCGCCGGCGGGCTGTACTTCGACGAGGGCTACGTCGGCAACATCCTGGTCAACGTCGGCTGCATCGGCATCGTGAAGAAGAGAGATCTGGTAAAGAACGCCGTCAAGGGGACCGGGGACGTGATGATCCTGGTGGGCGGCAGGACTGGGCGCGATGGGATCCACGGTGTGACTTTCGCTTCGGCCGTGCTCAGCTCGGCCTCGGAGGAGGAATCGCGCGGCGCGGTCCAACTGGGCGACCCGATCATGAAGGAGCCGCTGATCCACGCCTGCCTGGAAGTCAATTCAAAAGGGCTCATCCATGGCATGAAGGACCTGGGCGGAGGTGGCTTGTCGTGCGTGGTCGGGGAGATGGCCCTCTCCGGAGGATGCGGGGCCGAAGTGGAATTGGACCGCGTTCCGACCAAAGAGCCGGGCCTAGCACCCTGGGAGATCTGGGTCTCGGAATCGCAGGAAAGGATGATGCTCGCAGCTCCGCAATCCAACGTGGCGAAGATCATGGAGGTCTTCGACCTTTGGGATGTTCCAGCGACGGTCATCGGCAAGGTCATCAAGGAAACGGTGGTCAAGCTCAATTTCGAGGGCCAGAGGGTCTTCGAGATGGACCTGGAGTTCCTCACCAAGGGGCCGGAATACTGCCGACCTTCCTGCGTGACCCAACCACCATCCATGATGGAGGAGGTCTTCCCGCAGGTGCCGCGCGACCTCACCGACGCGCTCTTGGCTCTCCTGGCAGACCCGAACATCGCTTCCAAGGAATGGGTCGTTCGCTATTATGATCACGAGGTCCGGGGCAACACGGTCATCAAGCCCTTGCAGGGGAAGCTGGGGCTGCGCGGACCGGGAGATGCCACGGTGCTTAAGCCGCTGCAGGACTCCTGGCGAGGGCTGGCGGTGGCGGTCGGCGTGAATCCGTGGTTCACCGCGCTCGATCCCTACAAGGGCGGCCAGACATCGGTGGACGAGGCCTGCCGCAATATCACGGCGGTGGGAGGCATGCCCCATTCGCTCACCGACTGCCTCAACTTCGGCAACCCGGAGAAGCCAGAACGTCTAGGGGAATTCCGCAGCGCGGTGAAGGGCATCGGCGACGTTGCCTCCGCCCTATCCCTGGCCATTCCCTCCGGGAACGTGAGCTTCTACAACGAGGCGTCGATCGGCGCTTGCCTGCCGACCGCCACCGTGCTAGGGGTCGGCTTGGTGCCAGATGTACGCAAGTGCGTTACCACCGACTTGAAGGAGGAGGGCAACCCGATCTATGTCATCGGGGAAATCAAGCAGGAGATGGCGGGCAGTGCCTTCTTCCGCCGCTTCGGCGGCAAGGGAGGCGTGGTGCCAGGAGTCACCGCATCGCTCCTTTCCCAAGGCATCAGCTCACTGAATGAATGTATGGAACGGTCGTTGCTTCGCAGCTGCCACGACCTCTCCGACGGTGGGGCGGCGGTCGCTCTGGCGGAGATGTGCATCGGTGGCGACCTCGGGGTGAATGCTAACCTGGACCCGATGGGCAAGTTCCCTTCGGCGGTCAAGATGTTCTCCGAATCGAACTCGCGCTGGTTGGTGGAGGTCGACCGCAACCGGGAGCAGGAGTTCCTGCAGCGCATGAAGGCTCCGGCGGCGCGCATCGGCGTGGTCGGAGGCAAGATGCTTGTAATCGAGGACAGCGACGTGCTGGTCGACGTCGAAGTGAGCGCTCTGCGGAAGGCCTGGTCCGAGCCGCTATGGAAGATGCTGGGGTGAGGCAGTGAAACCGAACGAGATCAAGGTGTGTGTGCTCAGGATCGAAGGCACGAACTGTGAGGAGGAGACTGCCGCTGCTTTCGCCATCGTTGGCGCGAGCCCGGAGAAGGTGCACCTCAAGCAATTGCTCCATCAATGCCCCAAGGAGATGCGCCGAGATCTGGAAGATTATCACGTCCTCGCGGTGCCTGGCGGATTCGCCGCCGGCGACTATGTCAGAGCCGGGGCGATCCTGGCGGCGCGCATGAAATCCGCGCTGTCGAAGGAGCTGAAGGCGTTCGTGGAAAAGGAGAAACCGATCATCGGCATCTGCAACGGATTCCAGGTATTGGTGGAGCTGGGCATGCTGCCGGCCTTCGAAGCGGCGATCAGCAAGGAGCCTCAGGCGGCGCTGTACACCAACGATTCGGCGAGGTTCGAATGCATCCCCACGCTTCTCAAGAACGAGAACAACGGCAAGTGCGTCTTCACCCGCAACCTCCCCAAGGGGAAGGTGGTGATGTTCCCCTCCGCGCACGGCGAAGGGAAGCTCATGTTCTCGTCGGAGCACGAGCGCGATTACCTTAACCTGCTGGAGAAGAACGATCAGGTGGTCTTCCGGTTCGTCGGGCCGGATGGCTCGTACGCCGGATATCCCTGGACCCCTAACGGTGCGATCTCCAGCATCGGCGGGATCTGCAACCCCGCCGGGAACGTGCTGGGCCTGATGCCGCATCCGGAGAGGGTGGTCAACCGGATAACCCATCCAGATTGGACACGCAGCGGGCTAGACCCATCAGGAGAGGGGGATGGCAGGGTGGTATTCCAGTCGGCCATCGACCATGTAATTGGAAAAGGCTGAACTAAGCGATCGAGATACGCACTTCCACCAGGTCTCCGTCCACCAATCCCAGAGTGCGGCGCAGGTGGTTCTTGCACAAGATCTCGACGACGTCCTCGTAATGCGAGCGCGTCGGCACGACCACGGCGCAGTCGATGTTCTGTATCGTTGCTAGGTGGCAAAGCACGTCACCGAACGTCCGGCCCGATTTCTCGAACCCCTTGATCAATGTGCCCGAACTTCGTCGCAGGATGTCCAGCTTATAGATGTCCTGCGGGATGAGCCGCAGGTTGAGCGTCCCCTCGTAAGGCTTGAATCCCAGCTTGGCAAGGAACTGATCCTGGTACCCCTCTTGGGTAACGTAGTACTGGCCTTCGCCCATGCCAGTTACGACCTCGCCGTGTATGATGATGTGATCCCGCGTCTCGAATATCTTCTGATACTCGGAATACTCCCTGCGCAGCGATTCAATTCCTTTGTCGGTGAGCTTAATGCGCTGCCTCCTTGCGCCAAGGTCGCGCACGATCCAGCCTTCGTTCAGGAGCTCAAGGATGCGCTTCGAGGCAGACTGCTGGCTCATGGCCAACATTTCGCCCAGCTCACGGGATGAGATGGAAATATAATCATGCATGCCGCCCATCAGGGCGATCTTGCGCAATGCTAGGACCAACTTATCATCCATCTCTTCTTCCATTTCCGGCCTCTTGTCTTTACATTGCCATTCACAATCGATAATAGCGATTTAGCATCTGAACGAAGCCTATTAATTCCTTTCTGCAAACAATTATTGGCATATAAAAAATGGCCGGAGCTAAGGCTGATCTGTTCCGCGTCTGAAGGCTATCGAGGCGTCCATTTTATGAACAAGAGGGAGGATTGTGAATCGATGGTCCGAAAAGACAGGCATGTCGTGGAAGCCTTGGGTATGACCAAGGTGGTTATCGAGGATGGCAAAGTCGTCTTCGTTGGTGAGCCCCAAGTTAGGTACTGCCCACTATTCGCCAAACACCGAGGCATCAAGGAGATCACCTCCGATGTTGTCAGGGAGAATATAGAATTCCGGGTCAGGGATTTCGGGATGTGCACTCCGACCAGGCAGATGCGGATGCGGGACTTCCTATCTTTCGGCGTTTCGGAGCTGANNCCATGTGCATCACGAAGAAGATGCTCGACTGTGCGGTCCTGGTGACCGACGGTGCCGGCACGGTGATCGTGACCGACCCTGATGTCGTCCAAGGGATAGGCGGCAGGATCTCAGGGATCGTCGAGACCTCTCCTATCGAGGAGGTCATCGAGACCGTAGGTCATGAGAATGTGCTCGACCCGGAGCATGCGACCATAGACCAGTATGCCGGCGCGCAAATGGCTTTCCGCCAAGGGCATAAGAAGGTCGCGGTCACAATCGCGCTCGCCACGGATGCGAAGAGGATCAGGGGCGCGTTCGGAGATCAAATAGCGATCTTCGCCGTTCATACCACTGGCACAAGTGAGAGGGACGCGGCCATTCTCTTCGATGTCTGCGACATCGTATCGGGATGCGCTGCAAAATGGGTGAGGACGGATGCGAAAAGACGAAATGTCGTTCAGGCTGGGAACAAGGTACCCGTCTATGCTGTCTCCGCATTCGGAAAGAAGATTCTGGAAGAGCGGCTCAAGCAGATCGGGTCTAAGCTCGAGATCGGAACGGAAGACCCGCCCCGACCGCTCCTCTGATCAATAATCGCCATCAATCGTCAGATGGTTGCCGGAGCGCAAGAAGATCGTTTTCAGCTTCAGCTGGCGAAGCTTGGCCCTTAGCACGAAATCGTTCGTGACCACGAACGCCTGCAATCGCTCCGCCACGTCTATCACTCCATTGTCGCCTTGCACCGAAGTCTCGGCGACTGGATACTTCCTTGCGAGGGACAGTGCCACCCTGGCATGTTTGCTCCGGGACCGTTTCAGTTCCCCGATCACTGGCCCCGGGACGTAGATGATACAGGAGCCGAGCAATCGCTGCAGCTCCAGATCAAGGTTTATCTTGAATTCGAATGGCATCAAAAGGGCATTGGTATCCAGGACGACCGTCTGCATGTTCCCCTACTGGATTATTCCATAGCCGATCAGGCGCCATTTGCCGGATATCTTCCTGGAAATCGCCACCCGCTGGTTCTTCTCCGCGCATACCGGTATCTTAAGGGCGACCTCGGATTCCTCGCCTCGGGCGCTGGTCACCACGCCAACCGTGGTCGCGGTGCCGACTGACAGCATCAATGGCTCGTTGGTCTTGATGTTATCCACGGCCAGATCGACCGCTGCCCCTACGACACGCTCCAGCAGTTTGGTCTTCATTATGAACTTGTGTAGCACAGGAGGCAAAGTTCCCGGCTTGCCGACCACACGCCCGGTGAGGCCATCCGATTTGGTCATGGCCGGATCGAGCTTGGTGCCGATGGCGATGAGCCCGCCTGGCTTTGCCATATCGAGGCTTGCCTCGCCAGCGTGCAAGGACTCGATGGTGGTGGTGATCTTCTCCCAGATGACCTCCCTTCCGATCTCTGTCTTGCGCCCTGGGGCGATCTCGATCTCGTTCCCGACCTCGAGCTTGCCCTGCATGAGCGAGCCGCCCAAGACGCCTCCTTTCAGCGTCTCCGGGGATGAGCCCGGTGTATTGATGTCGAAGCTCCGGGCGACATATAGCCGCGCGGGCTTCTTCAGGTCGTACTTGGGGGTGGGGATGACCTTCTCGATCGTCTCCACCAGCTTGTCGATGTTGACATTGTGATTCGCAGAAACTGGGATGATGGGGGCGTTCTCGGCGATCGTACCCTTGATGAACTCCTTGATCTCGCGGTAGTTCTCCAACGCCTCTTCCTTGGTTACTATGTCCACCTTGTTCTGGACGATGATGATCTTCTCCACGCCAATGATGGTGAGCGCCATCAGGTGCTCCTTGGTCTGCGGCTGGGGGCATTTCTCGTTGGCGGCGACCAATAGCAGTGCGCCGTTCATGATGGCCGCGCCGGATAGCATAGTGGCCATAAGCGTTTCGTGGCCAGGGGCATCGACGAAACTGACTGAGCGCAGGAATTCCGCCTCGCCGCCGCATTGCGGACACTTCGGCTGGTTGGAATATGACTTGGTCCCGTCGCATTCCTTGCACTTATAGAAATTGACGTCAGCATAGCCCAATCGGATGGATATGCCACGCTTGACTTCCTCGGAGTGACGGTCTGTCCATTCGCCGCTCAGCGCCTTGGTGAGCGTGGTCTTACCATGGTCGACATGGCC
>PNBI01000012.1 GCA_003135935.1 Methanomassiliicoccaceae archaeon | reverse complement strand
ACCCACAATCGTATCAAATACCCTGATCGGAGCGGATTGCTTCCAGACCGAATCTTTGAAATCCTTTGAACGAAACTCCTTGTTGCCAACCACGATCCTTGCGCAAGTTATCTCAGGATATTGCCAACTTTCTGGAAGGAAATTCGCAACTTCCTGATAAAGAGTTTCGATACTGATGCCCTTCTTTTGGACAATCTCGGATAATCTGTAAAACGCCTTCAGTTCCTTCTTCCGTTCCTGAACTTGATGTTCTACCCTCTTGCGTTCTGTGATTTCCAAGAATGTTACAACTGCCCCTACCAATCTGCCATCTCGGAATTGCGGATTTGACCAATACTCAACGGAGAATGACGTCCCATCTGAACGCCAGAGAACATCATCTTTGACATGCATTGCTGCTCCTTTGGATGGCACCTGATGAATCAGACATTCCTCAGTAGGATATGGCGTTCCATCCGAATGCTTGGCATGGATCTGCCGATGCATGTTCTTGCCGAGCAACTCATCAGGATGTTCGTATCCGAGCATAAGGAGGCAGGAATTATTGCAGAAGGTACAATTGCCTTGCATATCTAAGCCATATATTGCCTCCACGGTAGAATCCAAAATGAGATGGAACTTGGCTTCGCTTTCTCTAAGCTTCTCTTCCGTTTTTATTCGCTCACTGATCTCCTTCTTGACAATGAGTGGGGGTGGAGTGTCAGCATAGTCGACCTTAACGGCATGCTCCAAAGTCTCTTTGTTCTCCACCTTAAGCCTGCAATAAGCGTATAGTGCATCGTAAGCTGGGAATTGCAGCCGTATGTTTTCGAAATCGTCATTGGCGATCTCACGGAAGCCGAGGGCAAACGATTCGAGCCCGGCACCTTCAGGTCGGGGATTCTGTGAAAAGGAATCGGCCGTGCGCACTATCTCAGCCATATCCAACAGGGCTGGATCTTTTAGATTGTACTTTCTTATTATTGCATCGAAGCTGCATCGCTCATCACCATCAACTTGGTAATGGTCTAATTNNATTCTGCTCCTTGCACGTCAAAGGGGGTTGCTCCTTCATCTTTCGCAACGCTAAGGACGCGGTCTTTGGCAACAAATAAAAACTCAGCACTCGGGTCCACGAATTTCTTAATCAACCAAGGGCATGCGATCCGATCCACCTTTGCCCCTTGCCTTGTGACCCATATCAAGTTCTCACCTTCTTGACCAGATATGTGGAGACGACGTAAAGAATATTCCTTTTAGGAAAGGAATCCAAAGGGTTTTCAAATGGCGAAGACAGCAATTCCCCGCCTTATCGATCGGACTTTGGCCATCATCTTTTCCGAACAAACCTTCACACTTGAGTTCTAATCAGATTGGGGATAAAACATCCACATTCGAAACGCTCATTTCATGCGCTTTTTCAATTCGGATATAGAAGCGACTGGAGAAGGATCGATGCCCTTGAGCACAGAGAGATAGTAGCTTACGAAGTCACCTAAAATGATACCTGTCAAAGAGGTCTCCAGGATCGTCTTGCCAGTGAGCTTCACAGACATCGGTTCTGTCCTCCTTTCCTTGATCAGTTGTGCTGTGATCCCAATCTTCTTGCTGAGACCTTTATCTTTGGGATCTATTAGGAAGACCGGCAGCAATGCGATTTCAGAGGTATCCTCCGCCCAGCCCACCACATGGTTGTGGTTCATCTCCGGATATTCCCCGCTGAATGCCATCATTTTCGCGTTTTCGTTGATTTGCGTCTGCCATCGCAACGCTATCGATCGAATATTGCGTGGTGCATAAACGACCGGAACGCTCCTGTGCAGTCTATTCGCGATCTGCTTCGCCAGATTCTTCTTCACCGGAATTGCAGGCAAGATTCCTTCCTGGTATATCCTCAATGCACTGATGCACGCTTTCAGGTCTCGGACAGCGGGAGCGACGCTCGCCGCGCTGAGAGCGACCGCTGAGGCTCCCATTAAATAGCCAATGGCGGCACGGGGCTGTTGGCCGCCAGGAACCGGCAGCAAAGGCAATTTCTTCCTATGGCTGCGTCGGGCCAATTCGCCACCCGAAGTCACGGAGACAACTTGCGCGCCTCGGCGCACGGCCTCCTCGAAGAGCTCCAAGGTCTCCCAAGTATTCCCGGAATAGCTTACCATGATGGCCAATGTGCGCTTGCCTACGAAACGGGGCAGCTCAACCCCACGAGCCACAGTGAAAGGAATCTCGGCAGAACGTGAGGCATAATCTGCCAATACGTCCCCGCCGATCGCCGAGCCTCCCATGCCGCAAAAGCAAACTGAATCCACTTCCCTCTCGAGCAATAACTTGCTCTTGATCATATCCTCAATCTGCTTCGGCATGCTGATGATCGAATCCAGCATTGCGCTCCTATCGAAGGAGGAAAGGAGTTGGATATCATCAAGCGGTTCGATCATGCCCATGAGATATATCAGCCGTCATATAATCCTGTGAGTCACGTGCTCGGACATCCACAGCCACAACATCCTACCATCCATTTGGTAGTTACAAAAGAAATAATATTAATCCTCTCATTTCCAAGAAGTGAGATAGAATGCAAAACGAACTGGAACGAGCGTTGAAGTGCCTGCACAATGGGCGATTCGTGCTCCTTTATGATTTTGACGATAGAGAGCGAGAGACAGACATGGTTATCGCTTCCCATTTCGTCACCCCGA
>PNBI01000129.1 GCA_003135935.1 Methanomassiliicoccaceae archaeon | reverse complement strand
TAGTAATGTTCTCGCTCTGTTTGGGCATAAGTTCCCTTCGGCATCGATGTTCAGGTATATAATTTATCAGTAAAATCAGAATAATCAGAATATGCAGCTCGGGATTAGCGATCGAGCATTATTATATTCTGATTGCTGACCACTACCTTGTCATTAGTGACTTTTCCATTGCCGCTTTCCTTCTCGAGCTTGCACTTCTGCATCAGGACCGGTATCTCGGAAGAGGAGAAATTGGTTATGCCTTTGGCATGGTTGCCTAGCCGCACTACCTCACCCTCCTTGAACTTGCCTTCTACGCCGATGATCCCGCAGGGGAGCAAGGACTTGCCTGCCTGGAGCGCCTTCTCCGCCCCTTCGTCGACCAGGATCTTGCCCCTCGGCCCGGCGAATAATATCCAGCGCTCTTTATTGGTGTAGTGCGCCTTCGCGGTGAAGAGCGTCCCGATCTCCTCGCCCCTGACCACTCGGAGAATGACGTCATTCAGCTTCCCATTGGCAATGACCATGTTGCAGCCGCTCGCCATGGCCACCTTCGCCGCCCCGATCTTGGTCCTCATCCCTCCGACGGACCGCTCGTCCTTCTTGCTTCCTGCGATCCTTTCGATGTCCTTAGTGATCTCATCCACCAGGCTGATCATTTTCGCGTCCTTGTCCGCGTCCGGATTACGATCGAAGAGCCCATCGACATCGGTCAGGAGAATGAGAAGGTCGGCATCCATTTTACTGGCCACCAACGCCGACAACTTATCGTTATCCCCAAAGCCCTCAGCGATCTCGTCGGTAGCGATGACGTCGTTCTCGTTCACTATCGGAATCGCATCCAGACGGAACAGCTCGTCCATGGTCTTCTTCAGGTTGAGGTAACGGGCCCGCTCACTGAAAGCACCGTAGGTCAAAAGCACTTGACCGACGCATTTGCCGTACTTGCGGAAGGCGTCCCTCCAAGCCATCATCAGGGCAGCCTGGCCAACAGCAGCGCAAGCCTGTTTCATCGCCAGGTTCTTGTTCTTCCCGTCCAATCCCAGCTCCGAGGAACCGGAGCCGATGGCGCCCGAGGTCACTATTATCGACTGGACCCTTTTCTTGTCCAGTTCGACTATCTGCCTGGCTATGCGATCGAGGAACTCGTTATCGACCGTGCCATCCTTCTTGCAGATGGTGTTGGTCCCAATCTTCACTACTATCCGCTTCGGGTTGAGGTCTCTCATAGAAGCTTCCTATGTGTGAACTGCCTCGCGTTCTCACCAACGTAATCTGCGACTATCTGTCCCTTCCCTGAAAGCCGGTACTTATAGATCGTCAGGCCTTCCAGGCCCACCGGTCCACGGGCATGGGTCTTGCTAGTGGAGATTCCTACCTCTGCCCCCAGTCCGTAGCGATAGCCATCTGCGAAACGCGTGGAGCAGTTCCACATGACGGACGATGAGTCTACTAGGTCCATGAACTTGCTAGCTGAAACATGGTTCTTGGTGATTATGGCATCGGTGTGGTGCGAGCCAAACTTGTTGATATGGGCGATTGCCTCGTCCAGCGATCCCACTAACTTGATAGCAAGGACCAAGTCGTCGTACTCCGTCCACCAGTCCATCTCTTCTGCTGGACGGACCTTGATTATCTCACTTGAGGCAATATCCCCCCGCAGTTCCACTCCCGCCATTTTGAACTCATCTGCCAGCCTTGGCAGGAGCGCCTGGGCGATGTTCCGATGCACTAGCAGGGTTTCCATGGCATTGCAGACCGCGGGATATTGGCATTTGGCATCAAAGCAGACTTTGATCGCCATCTCCAGATCGGCATCCTCGTGAACGTAAGTATGGCATACGCCTGCCGCGTGCCCTAGGACCGGAATCTTGGTTGAGGCTTGGATGGAGCGCACCAGCTCGTTCGAACCTCTTGGGATTATGAGATCCACCAGATCGTTCAGGGTCAACAGGCCACGGAATTCTTCCCTGGTTGATAGAAGCTGGACTGCATCCTTGAAGCGATTATCGGTCTTAACGATAGCATGGTTGATCGCCTTTGTTAGCGCCTCGTTGGTGTTCTTCGCCTCCGAGCCGCCCTTAAGCAGCACTGCATTTCCAGATTTAATGCAGAGGCTGGATATCTGTACCAAGGCGTCAGGCCGTGATTCGAAAACGACGCCGATCACCCCGATGGGGCAGGACGTCCTTTCCAGGATCAGACCCTGGTCCAGCTCCATCCTCGCAATGACCCTTCCGATCGGGTCCTCTTGCGCGATGAGCGATTCCAGCTGCCGAACCGATTCCTCAATCTTGGAGTTATCGTAGCACAGTCGCTTTAACAAGGGGGTGGGGAGTCCGGTCGATTGTGCCTCCTTTATGTCCAGTTGGTTCGCAGAGACAATCTCCTGCCTTCGCTCTTGTAGCTGTTTAATGATCGAACCCAAAGCCTGGTTGCGAAGGTTCACAGGCAGGTTCTGCAGCCGGTAGGAAGCCTCTTTAGCCTTCTCCGCTGCCTTCCGGATCGCGTCCATATTAGCCTCTAGCATCTCTCGTCAATCCATAATATTATCGTTGTCTCCTTGTGCCTTCCAAATGAAGATCATTCGAGATTCCTATGAAAGGATGACGAGGGCAGCGCTGATGACGAACAATAGAACGCATAAGAGAATCACGATCATTTTTCTTTTCGCCATGCCAGAACCTCGGCCTTTTGCGTATTGATGATGGCGTATAACAAGCATTCCATAAGGCCTCTTCTGGACCTGCCTCGATCGAGCGATCGAAATCTGCGCCACTTGATTCGGCGATAATTTTAAGCCTGAACGCTCACAAATGATAATTGGCGAGGATAATGACAGGGATCAAGAAGATACTGGTTGGAGTGGATGGCTCGAAGTGCTCGAATGAAGGGGTCAGATATGCCGCCGAGCTCTCAAAGAAATTTGATTCCACGGTGACTTTGATGCACGTCTACCGACCGCCTGAGATGACCCGCGACCTTCCGGCGCATGATCGACCGGATGAGGCACAGGTGAAATTGGACGATTCCAAGAAGATAATGGACGGACTTGGCGTGGGGTGTAAGACCATATTTTCCACCGGGAACCCGGCGAGCGTCCTCCTTGCAGAAGCGGCCAGGGGATATGACCTAATCATCATGGGCAGCCGTGGAATCGGCTACGTGGAGGGTTTCCTTCTTGGCAGCACGACGACCCGTGTAGCGCATCATGCGAAGATACCGGTACTGATAATCCATTGCTGAGCATCGCGAGGGTATCAGCGAGTCCCTCCTATTCTCCAAAACCTCGGTTGTGGGTGCAAAAGAAATAATAACCAGAAGCTCCACTGATGCAAAGAGAGAGGATTGTGGAGATCTTGTACGATAGTCGTTCGAAAGAGGATTTGACAGAAGTGATCCGCAATCCAAGCGCACTCAAGACTGCGATATCGACATATTCCGCACCCAATAAGAGGGGATCCTCATGACACAGGTTGACGTTCTCTTGATCGAAGACAACCCCAATGATGCGCAGCTTGCCATTGAGTTCCTAAAAGAGGCGCACCTGCCATTTAGGGTTATCGTCGCCAGTGACGGGGAGAAGGCGATGAGCTTTCTCGATAATCTGAAAGGTGTCCCGGAAGAGAAGCGACCTTCGCTCGTGCTTTTGGACATAAAGCTCCCCAAGAAAGATGGCTTTGAAGTATTGAGCGATATGCGGAACAATCAAGATCTGGCCGGGATACCGGTAATAATGCTGACCGGTTCGAACCAGGAATCGGACAAGAAAAGGGCAATGAACCTTGGAGCTGACCTCTATTGCCTTAAGCCCAAGGATGCAAAGGAATGGGATGCGCTGACGGATTCAATCGGTCAATTCTGGATCAGAAGGACGATGAACCGTGATAAGCCATCAGACATTCCGAAACCGCCCTGAATATTGACCTTTGATATCGCGTTTGACCAAGTGAGCTAGAGATAGATCCATCGGCCCATATCCAGGACGGAACTAGGCCGATGATCTTAGGTTGAACGGTATGATCATTGATCGTTGAAATGTATCTCGACCTTCTTCACGTCCCAGAGGGTCTCCACCCGCTCCTTGACCTCATCGCGGATGTTGCCTGCGAAGATATGAGCTTCCGGCAGGTCTACGTAGATGTCAACATTGCCATTCTCGATCCTGATGTCCTTGACCAGCTCCCCCCTGACAATATCGAGGCCAGTGATGGGGTTCATGACGTTCTTCAGACGCCTCTTGATGACCTCTGCCGTGGTCGGCTCTTTGTTCTTCACCAACCCGTGCTTCTCCTCGTAATTTGTGATAGCCTCCCTCAAGCCCTCGACCGCCAGGACGGAGCAATGTCCCTTTATCTTCGGGAGGCCGCCCAGCGCTTCAGATGCCTGCTGCCAGGAGATCAACTTTGCCTCTTCGATGGTCTTACCTTTCGCCAGCTCTGTGATAATAGATCCAGTGGCGATGTTGGAGGCACAGCCATAGGACTCGAATTTTGCATCGATTATCCGATGCTCGGTCGGTTCGACCTTGATGAAGACTGCCACCATATCGCCGCAAGCTGGGCTACCGACGATGGCCTTACCGTCCGGATTCTCGATCTTACCCACATTCCTCGGATTCTTGAAATGCTCCAGCACTTTCTCGTTGTATGGAAATCTCATGCCTCGTCCTCCCGCTTGTCCAATGGGCTAATGGCCCTTAACCTAGTGACCACCTCGGACATGGCCTCCACGACCCTGTCCACCTCGCTGATGTCGTTGAACCTTCCAAGGGAAAATCGGATAGAACCATGAGCGCGCTCGTGGTTCCCGCCAATGCCCATCAGCACGTGGCTTGCCTCCAGCGAGCGAGAGAAGCAGGCCGAACCGGTGCTGACCTCGATCCCCCTCATGTCCATATGGAGCGTGATCGACTCCCCCTCGACGCTGTGGAACGTGATGTTGGCATTCTGCGGTATCCTTTTAGTACGGTGCCCATTCAGTGTGGTCCTCGTTATCTCCTTGAGGAATCGCTCGATGAGGGCGTCCCTGATGCCCTTTAGCCGTTCGTTCTCCTCCGATGTCACCAGCTCGATCGCCTTGGCAAATCCCACCGCGCCCGGGATGTTTTCCAGGCCGGCTCGCAGATTGAACTCTTGGTACCCGCCGTCCATCCACTTGTTGAGCGGCGTCCCCTTGCGCACGAATAGTCCTCCAATGCCTTTCGGCCCGTGGATGGTGTGACCACTGATCGTCACTAGGTCAACAGGCATCCTATCGGTCTCGATAGGCAGGCGTGTGAAGGTGTGCGTGGCATCGGTGTGAAACAAAGTGCCCTTTCCATGACAGATCGAGCCGATCGCCTCGATGTCCTGGACCGTCCCAATTTCCTGATTGGCATGCTGTATCGAGACCAAAATGGTCTCCGGTGTAATGGCGCTCTCCAGTTCCCCAAGGTCGATGAGGCCATCGCCATTCACGCCGAGGTAGGTCAATTTGAAACCGCTCTTCTCCAATGATTTGGCGCTGTTGAGCACCGGGAAGTCCTCGATCTTGGAGGTGATTATATGCTTGCCCTTTTTGGTTCCAAGCGCAGCAGCCACGCCCTTCAAGGCCAGGTTGCTGGACTCGGTATCCCCGGAGGTGAATATCAGCTCTTCTGGCGATCCCTTCATCGCCTTGGACACTTTGACCCTTGCCTCCTCGAGCATTTCCTTCGCCTCGATGCCCATAGAGTATCCGAATTCGGAGGTCGCCACCGCATAGGTATCGAAGAAGAACGGGACCATAGCGTCCAGTACCCTTTTGTCCAATCGAGTGGAGGCAGCGTTATCCATATAGATTGTCTTCTCTGGCAAAGTCAACACCTCAGATGAAGAGAGTTATCTCGGAGTTCCTAGCCTCGTTCACATACGTGCCAACAGCGCCGAACTCGTCGATGAGCTCGAGCCTGAGATCCTCCTTCTTGATGCCCATCACGTCCATGGTCATCTCGCAGGCGATGATCTTCCCGCCCAGCTCCTTGAAGTCCGCCATGAGCCTCTCCATGGAGGCCACGTTCGCCTTGGCCATCCTCCCTTTGACCATGCTCCGCCCCAGGCCGAACATGTTCATCTTGCTCAAAGGCCCCTTCTCCAGGCCTCCTTTCTTCAAGCGATTGAGCCCCCAGAACGTGAAGTAGAGAGAGACCTCCATCCCCATCGAAAGGGATCCGTTGGCGATGATCAATGCGCTGATAACCTTGTCCATGTCCCCACTGTGAACGATGATCGTGGTCTTTCCGGTCATGGCTCACACCTTCCTGATGCGAATGACCCATTCCTTGCCATGGTCCTTGATCTCGAGCAGCTCTTCCCCCAAGGCCTCGACGGCCATCGGGATCTCTTTCTTGGAAGACGGATGAGTGCCCGTCACCTCGATCACGTCCCCTTTGGCCGCCTTCTTGAGCGCCTTTCTGACCTCAACCAACGGAACTGGGCAGTTCTGCCCTCGACAATCGAGCTCGACCTTAACCATCGTTTCAAGCCTCGCAACATGACTTGGTACGCATGGCTTAATAACTTTCTCAAGCCCTCCAATGGGCAGGGCTGTGCTGGGCAAATAAAAGAAGAAATGGTTGTTGGAAGACCAGCCCCGATCCTTCGAACGATCACTCGAAGCGGAGCACATCCGCCGGGGCGACCTTGCTCGCCCCTCTCGCCGCTGGATAGACGCTGAGGATCGTCGCAACGAAAGAAAGCGCACCGACCAGGAATATCGGCCAGACGTCCAAAGTCCAGAGGAAGCCGCTCGGCTCAAGGCTGGTGAGCCACAGCTCGTAGCCGACCACGACGCCGAGGACGGAGCCGATGATAATGCCGAGCAGGGAGATGAAGCCGGATTCGATCGCAAAGTTTGCCACCACCATGCTCTTGCGATAGCCGATTGCGCGCATCATGCCAATCTCCAGTTTGCGCTCATGGATCGAGCGGATGGTAATGATCGCGAGTCCGGATATTCCAATGATCAGGCCCATGCCGAGGAACGCCTCGAACAGGGAGAGCATGCTATTGATCAGGCTGGTTATGGTTCGTGCGAGCCCTTTGATGTCAATCGTCTGCAGCCCATTAGCGAGGAACGTTTTCTCCAATAGGATGGATTGAGCCGTGGGATCGAGGTCAGCCCGGAACTGGACCAATAGAACGCTTGTGCCAATGGCGCCAAACTCCGACCTTACCGTTTGCTCGCGCATGAATATGCCTTGGAAGGCGCTCTGCTTCATGATGCCGATGATCGTAACATTGTATACCGGGCCGAGCGGGCTCCGCATCGGGAACGTCTCCCCGACAGTTGCCTCGAACCCAGATGATGAAGTACCAGGAGGCCCCATTCCGCCGAAGCCGGATTGGGGTGCGACGCTGCCGTCTACGATCGCCAAGGAGCCATTCGCTTGCGCCGCCCGCCAGACATCATTCTCGCTAGCATAGAGGCTGTGATTATAGCCCACCAGAGGGTAATTGCCTTGGGTATAGAGACTGGTGTTGAAACCCATTACTTGATAGAGAACGGTAGAATGGCTTATTTGTTGAGTATCAGGATTGACATGCGTCACAATGACCCCAGCTAGGGAGACCGGCAGCGGTATCAGATGCGTGACGTTCGCTCCCTGCAATTGCGACCCGGTTTGGTTTAGCTGCTGCCAGGGGTCGACCATGATAGGGGATGTGGACGTGAAGGCGATCACGTCGAAGCCGCCAGAGGTCTCCGCGACCATTCGGTCGATATTGGTTCCCATCAATCCGGCGACCACGGTCAGGGTGGTCATGGTGAATATCACCAGGCCGAAGATGAAAATGCTCAATGCCGTCCGGAATTTCGCCTTTAATGGGTAGGAGATCGAGGTCTTCAGGACCGCCCGGTACTCCTTCCTGACCCTGAAGACCTTGGTTATGATATGAATGAGAGAATCTGAGTTGAACATTACAATCAGCAAAGCTGAAACCACGATGAATAGGCCGGCGACAACATATCCCTCGATCTCGGACGGGTATGGGAATATCTTCAGTCCATATGGCAAGGGCAGCCAGACGATGAGGGTCAGTATGCCAGCCAGGTTCCATGCTAGCCTCTCGCTCACGATCCTGCGCACCAGCAGACCGAATGACAGGGTCATGAAGGAGAGCCCGGAGCTGGCAAAAGCGAGGTTCTTTACCGATATGCCGACGACCATCAATGCCGCGCCTCCGACCAGAGACGCTAAGCCTAGGCGGAATGTGCGTTGGTCGCTCCTTGCTACTGGCGGTTCGGGTATGTTCCTTATCGCCCGCACGATGTTCAGCAGCGATATCCTTCTCGTGGTAAGATAGACGGTCAGTAAGGTCAATGAGAATCCAGCAAGATATCCGAGGACTATCGATAGCGGCGTGAATGTGAAGTATGCGACCAGATTGAAAGAGAAGTCTCCGAAGTTCAATATCCCGCTCATCGCCCAAGCGATGAGATAAGCGAGAACCACACCCAATCCCGAGCCGATGGCGGCAGCAAGGGCAGCGAATATCGTGCCTTCGTATGTCATCAGCCGACGCAGCTGGGACCGTCTCATGCCAATCGCCCGGGCCACGCCGTTCTCGCCCTTGCGCTCCTCTCCGAGGAGGGTGAAGATATTGACCACCAGAACGACGCCTGCGATGATCGAGAAGGACCCAAAGACGAAGAACATGCTGCTGAACATCTGTGATGTGCTCTTCGCGTCGCTTATCGCCTGCCGCTTATCATTCTGGATCTTCAAGCCGGTGGCTGATGTCAAAGGATTCAGGATAGAATCGATACCGCTGGCGACTTGGTCGCCATATTGCAATCCGCTGTCGCCGACTCCAACCAATGAGATGAAGATGAAATTGCTTTGCCCGATATGCTGGGTGAGGAATTGGGCGGCAGAAATGTTCATTATGACCAGATTGGTCGCCTGGTTGGTCCCGCTGAACCCCACCCAGACCTTTATTCTGGACGATCTTGGACAATGTGACAGCCACTACCTGGTTCTGCCCTTCGAACAGGAGGATGACATCCCCTTGATGCGCATCGATGTCCTTTGCTGCCCGTTCGTTCAGATAGATCTCGTTGATACTTGGCGCGACCTGAATCTCGTTCCCTTCCAGATCATAGAAGTGACCGAAGTTCTGTACCAAAGAATCATTCAATCCGAGTAAAGTGAAAGACGGGTTCGAAAGGCCGCTGGCGTTATCTTGGATGGCAACGGTATCCCTTAACAGCGCACTAGAAGCCTCGACGTGTGGGATGCCTGCGAACTGCTGCGCTAACGAATCGATATAACTGTCATTGAAATACCGGTAACCGTTGGATACCGCACCGACTGAGAAATCGACCTCGCCCAGGGAGTTGGTGGCCTGCTTCACGATCATATTGTCCATCGTGTCCCCGACGACCAATGAGGTGGAGATTATCGCAGTGCCGACCATAAGGCCACCGAGGATCAAAGCCGTGGTCCATTTCCGCCGGATGATGTTCCTCGCAGCCATGGTCAGCAATATGCGATTGTTCCTCGCATCGATCATGACCAATGCGATGGCGACCACGATCACAGCCAGCAGGGCGATGAATAGAGCTAGGAATAGGAATGAAAGGACTAGGATGAGCCCGGCGAGGACCAATATGCCTATGATGGAGAGCCGATTCAACGGCTCACCCCATGCTTCGGATCTCTTTGGCTATCTGATGGATGCTTCCGTTGTCGTCCACGATCAAGCCGTCTCTCATATGGATGATCCGATCGCACACCGCTCCGACCTCGGGATCATGAGTGACGATCATGAAAGTCTCGCCATTCTCCTTGTTGAGCTTGCGCATCAGACCGACCACCTCGTCCGCGGTCTTCTTATCGAGGTTTCCGGTCGGCTCGTCCGCCCAGATGATGGCCGGATTGTTGATCAAGGCGCGAGCGATCGTCACCCGCTGCCTCTCCCCTCCCGAGAGCGAGGCAGGGCGCATTTTAGCCCTCTCCTGAAGGCCGACAGCGGCCAGCATATCAAGCGCCCTTTTCTTGGTCCCATTGACCCGCTCATTGCTCAATAATAGTGGGAGCTCAACGTTCTCTTCAGCCGTGAGTACGGGAAGCAAATTGAAAAATTGGAAGACGAAGCCCATGCGCTTCGCGCGGAAGATCGTCTTGGAGTCATCATCCATGGTGGTGATGTCCTTGCCTTCCACGAACACCTGCCCTGAGGTAACGTCATCGATGCCCGAGATGCAATTAAGCAGCGTGGTCTTGCCACATCCAGAAGGGCCCATCACTGCCACCATTTCACCCTCGTCGACCGAGATAGAGACGTTCTTCAATGCCTCTACCCTCAGCTCGCCGGTTACGTAGGTCTTATTGACATTCCTCGTTTCTATTATGGGCAAATTGGTACCTCGGTACTTTTGAGACGCCCCATTTATTATGGCACTATTTGAACGTTGGCACCACTCCAGACAAGGCTACGAAGGCCCATACCAGAGCGAGAATGTTACTTAACACCATAAGAGCCATCCAGTCAAAGCCAGCAATAAGAAATCCGCTATCAATAAATAATACACAATCGTTTAACGGCTGCTCAGCCGTCAATGCCCAGACCACTGAAATTGCTTGCGGCTGCGGAATAGATCGAGCCAGATACATCGGAGGATTCACAATGGGCGAAATGAAGGGAAAGGACAGGATTATCGGCGCCATAAACAAGGAGAAGATGGACCGCGTGCCGATCGGACCGCCGTTCCAGGGTTATTGGGCCATGGGATTGGCCGGCGTTACGGTATCGAAATCGATCGAAGACCCCAAGCTAGCGGCTAAGGCGCAGGTCGATATAGTCGATCGCTGTGGCTTCGATGGACTGGAGACGATGTGGGACTGGCTATCGCCGGTCGAAGCACTTGGCTGTGAGGTTAAGATTCCTGAATTCGGAACAATTCCCACATGGAAGGGAGTCATTGAGGATCCATCTGCCCTGGACAAATTGGAGATCCCCAACCCCAAGAAGGATTACCGCCACGAGGCCTCGGTCATGACGACCAAGCATTTGGTCAAGGTCTTTGGCAAGGAGAAATTCCTGTATATGACGACCGTCTGCCCATTCACCCTGGCTGGCGAGCTTCGAGGGGTCGAGACGATGATGCTAGACACACTCATGGACCCGGATTTCGTCACGAAACTGGTCAAATTCTCGACGGAAGTCATGAAGGTCTATACTAAGGATATCGTCAGGGAGGATGTGGATGGCGCGATCATTTGCGACCCCACCGCATCTGGCTCTCTGATCTCGAAGCCGGACTACCTTCGCTTCGTGCAACCATTCCAAAAGGACCTGGGGGACATCGTCAAAAACTCCGGCAAATACCTGCTAATGCACATGTGCGGCGATACCTCGGACCGACTTGACTCGGTCCAGGATGTTGGTGCCCACGTATTCTCTCTGGATTACCAGGTCGACCTGGCAATCGCTTCCAAGCTCGTCGCTGGGAAACAGACGATCCTGGGGAACGTCAAGCCGGCCCACACGCTCTTCAGCGGGACTCCATCCGATGTGAGGAGGGAGTCGTTGGAATGCATAGCGAAATTCGGACGAAAGGGATTCATCCTCGGCGCTGGCTGCGATATTGCACCGGGAACGCCACTTCCCAATGTCGAAGTATGGAAGACACTTCAGGATTGAAGGATTCCCTAAACCCTTTCTCAAAATCTCTTCATTCTTTTCTCCAAAAATCATGCGATCGGCTTAAAACGAGAAGGCTGAGACCATATACCCAAGCCCTTGACCGAATGCATTGGCGTATCATCCGCCCATTATGATCCCTGGACGATCAGGGCGCTGGTCAAGCACGAATGAACTTTTATAGGACCAGCTTTCTTAATCGATTCGGTGAGCAATTTGCCAGAAGTTAATGAATTGGTTAATGGTGTGTTCTGGGTGGGGGTTAGGGATTGGGACAGGCGCCTTTTTGACGCCCTCGTCCCGCTTCCTTATGGAACAACTTACAATGCCTATGTCGTCGTTGGAGACAAGAAGACCGCTCTCATCGATACCGTCAACCCAGGGTTCGAAGGAGACCTGAAAGCGAAGCTGGACGTACTGGGTGGAATGGATAAATTGGACTATCTTATTATGAATCATGCCGAACCGGACCACGCCGGCACGATCCCATTCGTGCTTGAAGAGAACAAGAAGCTCAAGCTGGTGCTCACCGAGAAAGGAGCGAAGTTAGCCAAGGTGCTTTATCACGTTCCAGATGACCGAATGATGATAGTCAAACAGGACGATCAGATAGAGCTTGGCGGGAAGACCCTCAGATTCATCGAGGCACCGTTCCTACATTGGCCTGAGACGATGTTCACATATCTGGTCGAGGACAAAGTCCTGTTCCCCTGCGATTTCTTCGGAGCCCATAGCGCCGGAGGGGTCTTCGCAGAGGACGTCCAGGACCTGCTTACGTTGGCCAAAAAGTACTACGGCGAGATCATGATGCCTTTTACCAAGTCCGCTAAACAGGGGATGGCGAAACTTGAGGGTCTGGAGATCAGCATGATTGCGCCCTCGCATGGTCCGATTCACAGCGATCCCGAGCCGATAGTCTTGGCCTACTTGGATTGGACCAGCGGCGAGACCAAGGAGAAGGTTACGATCTGCTATGTCACCATGTGGCAATCGACCAAGACCCTAGTCGACAAGATGGTAGAGATCCTATTGGAAGAGGGGATAGAGACCAAGGTCTACAGTCTGCCGGTTTCGGATATGGCGAATATCGCCGGGGATCTGGTGGACTCACGCGCAATTGTGCTTGGGTCACCAACTGTGCTAAATGGCCTGCATCCGCAAGCGTTGTACGCAGCCTCTCTGGTCAAGGTGCTTCGGCCGCCCGCGAAATATGCCGCGGTGCTATCCTCGTTCGGATGGAGCGGGGGGGCGGTGAAGCAAGCCCTGGAGATACTTGGGCCGACCAAGATAGAGGTGGTCGGGGCTGTCGATGTCAATGGTCGCCCAACGGCGGAAGACCTGAAGAAGGTAGAGGAACTTGCGAGGAGCTTGGTGGAAAAAGTGAGATCTGGCTGAAACAGAAAAAGAGGATAGTTGACCTCCCGCAAGGGAGGTTAGCCTAGGTCCTAAATATCGCCGTGAACTTCATGTCCTTGGCACCGAAGTACTTCGCGCAGAAGTCAGCTGCCTTCTTAGGTGGGTATTCTTTGCAGCTGAATATGTCGATGAACGCCCGGTTGGTGTCCTCGGCGAAATGACCTGATACCAGAGAGGTCTCGATCAATTGGGCAAGGGAGTACCCTTGTACCCTTGGGTCGTCTCCGAACCGAACCACGATCGGCTCCCCGAACCGCTTCATCTTGATGAATTCGCACAGGTCTACCGCGAATTTGGAAATTTGCTCTTTGCTGCGTATCTTCCTGGGATCGCAGTCTCGCAGATCGACGGAGGTCAACAGCCCCCATTCCCCGCCCTTCTTGAAACGTTCGATTATCTCGTCATCGTTCATTTTACCGGAATTCGGACCCATGCTGTTCATTTCTGATTATCACCATCGTATATTCGTTATATCGGTCTGTTAGGGAGGCTCAAACTCGTTCTAGGATGAAAAGGTTGGCATTGAAGCATTGGACTTGATTGCGGCTATTCTTGCGACATCCAGATGAGCATTTTAGTGTTTATTCCAACTGTTAACCGTCAGAAACAACTCAAAAGACAGAGAGCGGGGGCGATTCATGGCTAATCTTCATATGAAACCGACATTATGATTAACCCCCGTGGATATATCTCGCCAATCGATTGTTAATCGAGCCGTTGGGGGGAATCCAATGAACGAGTTAGACCGGATTAACAATGTGCTCAATCACGATCCCGTTGATCGACCGCCAGTGGTATGTCCGATGCACACTGCCACGATCGAGTTGATGAAGGCAGCCAATGCGTTTTACCCCGAAGTACAGGATGACCCCATTAAGATGGCAAGGCTTGCCCGGGCAGCGCATGAGATAGCTGGCTTCGAGAATGCCCGCGTCCCGTTCGATGAAACGGTCGAGGTCACTGCTTATGGGACCATTACAGGCCGGAAAGGATTGACTCGTCATCCCTTGGTATTGCAGCATATCATAGCAAAGCGGGAGGACGTCGACACGTTGCACATCCCGGACCCCAGGACAGAAGGGAAGGTTCCCGTCGTCCTAGAGGCTGTGAGGCTGCTTGAAGAAGAAAGGCGGGACGTGCCCATTTTTTTGGGGATCATCTCCCCTTTGATGCTTGCTATGCAGCTCAGGGGAGACCATGAGACCATGATGGACATGACAAACGACCCAGAGCTCCTCAAGGAGCTGTTAGGGAAGACCACCGACTTCATCCTGGAATATGCCAGGGAGGCAGTAGAGGCCGGAGCTGACCAACTGGTCTTGGATGATTCTCTCTCAAACAGCGATTTCCTCACATTAGATCAATTCAGAACCTTCGCCGAGCCCTACGAGGACCGGGTAGCGAACGAGATGAGGAAGATGGACATCGAGTCCATCCTCCACGTTTGCGGGAAGGTCAGCGAAGAACAGCTCGACAGGATGATAGAGATCGATGTGGACGCCATCAGCATCGACGAGGCGGTGCCGATTGCGATGGCAAAGCGAGTCGGAGCCCGCAGGCACGTGGTCGTTTTGGGAAACATCAGCCCGACGAAGACGCTACTTATGGGGAAGACTGGCCAAGTTGAGGAGGCCACCAAGCGTTGCATCGACGACGGCGTGGACGCGGTCGCTCCTGGATGCAACTTGGAGACCTATACCCCGATAGAGAACCTCATCGCGATGACCAGCACCGCGAAGAGCTATGGCGCCAAGAAGGCCGCAAAGGGGGGCAAGCGATAATGCCATCGAATCATACTTTCCTGGGGATGATGGCATGAACGGACCTAACGTCCTTGGCATAGTTGGTTGCCAGGTCCTCGAAGATGAGATGGCATATGTCGTCGCGACCGATTCGGATGCCGACCAGGTCCTGATAATTGATTCAACCAATCAGAAGACGATAACTGAGAAGATCAAACGAATGGCTCCGAAGAAAAAGGTAAAGTGCATCGATGAGACCTGCGAGATCAAGGAATTCCAGTTGCCGGCTGGGATGTCGATAATCCTTTGGCTGAAACCGATCGCCCTGCACCAAAGCCCCCCTCTGCTGAGAGAGGAAGTGCTGAAGGCGATCAACCGGATAGAGCCCCTGACACGAGCGATACTGATCTTCTATGGCCAATGTGGCAACGCGTTCCGAAGCCTGGAGATGATCACGGCGGGATCGCGAGTACCAGTGACCATACTGAAAGACAGCGACGGCTCGATGATCGATGACTGCTTTGGCACCGAGTTGGGAGGAAAGGAGGAGTACCGCAACTTCCTGATCAACCAGAAGGGACCGGCATACGTTCTCAACACCATGTGGGCTGCGAATTGGCGGACGTTCATGCAGGATGTTCAAATGCTGCACGACCCGAACAACGTTGAGGAGGCGAAGGAGGTCTTCAAGTACATGGATTATAAGGCCGCCATTGGCCTGAACACCGGACTTGGGGACCCGGACGCTTTCGAGCACCAACTTCAGGAATTCGCGAGTATATTTGACCTCGAGATGGAGCATCACCGGGCGACACTTAAGATCGTGGAAAATTCCTATAATGAAGCGAAGAGGTTCCTGACAGACCCTCCAATGTAAAATAGGACAGCGATGAATCCAAGCCCACCTCGAGACGCCGACATCTTATTAAGTAATGCCGATACATTTTGGATAATCCAGCAATGAGACGAGCAAATTCCTGCACGAAGTGAGGGATCAAATGAAGAAGATCGGATGGTTCACAACTGCCAGAGGTCCCGGTTCCTACAACCTTTTCAGCACCGTTCTGAATGGGATGAAGAAGGGGGAGATCGATATGAAGCTCTCCTTCGTCTTCATCAACCGGGACATAAAGGGAAATCATTACCGAATGAAGTTGGTGAAGAGCGCAGAGGATGAGGGCGTACCAGTCATCCTATTCCCCTCTGACAATTTCATGCCGGACCTTAAGCAAGAGGACATCAACACTTGGAGAGATGCATACGGCGAAGGCCTGAGGGAGCGCATATCCAAGTACGACATGGACTTCGGCGTCTTGGCCGGATATATGTTGATATTCGACCGCGAGACATGCAGGAAGTATACCATGATTAACCTGCACCCCGCCCTTCCAGATACCTATAAGGGAACTTGGGAAGAAATCGTTGGAGCGGTGGTGGACAATGACGATGACCAATATGGCGCCACGGTCCACCTATGCACTCCTGAGCTGGACAGGGGGGATCCGATAGCCTATGACGCGTTTCCGCTGGACAAGCTGAAAGCGAAATATCAATCCAGAGAAGAGCTGGTCAAGGCTATCAGGGCGGAAGAGCTGAAGAGAGAGGCATACCTGCTCACCGCGGCGATCAAGATGATCGTGAACGGGGAAGTGTTGCTGAAGGACGGGAGGGTCCTCAACCCCCGAGGCAATCGGCTTTCAGAGTATCCCAATCTGGCCACCAGCATCGATGCCCAGCTCAAGAAAGGCTGAGCAGGAGAGTTCGCTCGACCTTAGGCTAGACCGCCGCAAAGCTATAGCCCCAGGACCTTCTTGGCCGCGATATACCATAGGTTGAAGTAATTTACATTCCGGAGTTCGGTGTTCTCCTTGACATATTCAACAAACCACGATGACATGCCGTCCCATTCGTCAACGAAGCCTTCGCGGGTCAGCCTCCATCCCATCTCCTCAACTGTCGAGCTGGAACGAGCCATCACATATGGCATTGTGGTCGTAACAAGATTATTCTCCGCCTCCGAGCCGCCCCTTGACTTGGGAAGCAACTTATCGATGCAGGCATAGAGGTCGTAGTAAGCAACATGGATCTCGCCAAGTCTCCAAGCCATTTGATATGGGATTTCCGAGGCTAGCTCCTTGGAGAGCAGCCTCAGAACCGCCGGGAGGATAAGCAATTCTCCATTAAAGCGGTTAATGAAGCCATCGCGCGCAAACACCCTCATCATGCAGGGAAAGTCCTCCTTCCAGAAATCGCTGGCCTCAACCTTCCTTTCATTGGCCAATGTCTTGTCCAATGACAACGACCTCGGTTTCGCTTTAGGGTCGAAGGGATAACGATCCCTGATTATCTCCTTGCTCGCATCACTCCCTTCGTCGGAGAGAGCCAAGCAGGCATCCATGATCACCTCATATTTCTCGTCCATTGTACTACTCTCTTACACTTCACGTGCCCAATTCTCGAGCCACGATGCGATTGGAATGGATTAACTCAATGTAAATAATTAAGGACGACCAAGCCATTTTCCCTAACATGGAGAAGAAGAGCATCGAGGACCTCTCGAACTTGGTCTTCGGACTTGCCTTGACCCTCGGGGCAGTCACTCTAGTGCGGCCGGAGAGCAACGATTTCGTCCAACTTTTCGCAATCCTCCTCAACTTCGGTCTCGGCTTCTTCATTATTGTCTGGATATGGTGGCTGTATAACCGCATGACCAAAGGATTGGACATGGACCGAAAAACTGAGGTCATTCTGAATTGCATCCTTCTGTTCCTTGTGGTCATCGAGCCCTATTTGTGGACGTTGACCACCACATCTTCAGGCGCCACGATGTACGCGCTAGACTTAGGCACAGCCTTGCTGATATTGGGGGCCTTTAGCCATCTCACAATCCAGAAGGCGAAAAAGAAAAGAGAAGACGTCAAGCGCCAAATATTCGGTCGCAACGTAGCTTTCGCCTGCGCCCTAGTTTTCTACCTTTCGATCATTCCGGGCCTGATACCTGAGTTCCAGCCATATGGCGTCCAAGGACTGATCTGGCTGTCCGTACTTATGATTTCGGTATTGAGCCGATTTCGAAGGGAAAGAGGCAAGTGAGGGCGATCCCGATCAGCTCAATGACATTGATCGCCTCAAAAAGCGCAGTTAGTCTTGCCATTTGCCCAATGCGCCGCAATTTCCTCAAGCCATGATTAAAATCAGGAGCTAGGATAGCATTATGGATGTGGAAGAGTAGCAAAGCCTTTGTGCCATTGGCTGGCTATAATCGTTTAAAGCATTCGGTGGCGCCTGTCTCGATCAAATCGATTCCGGGATTATCAATTCTCAGGTTGGCGCCTGAGGGAGATGATCGAGCTTCCTCTCGAGAAAGATTGAATTAGAGAAGGTTCACATTAGTTGCCCAATGGAGCGGGCAGGAAAAGGTGACGTCAAAGTCAAATTGCAGCGCAAACTCAATGCCTTCGATGTCACGAACCTTGTCATTGGCTCGATCATCGGTGCGGACATCTACGTGGCCACTGGCTTGTCGGTAGGACTGGTCGGCCCCTCATCGCTCATCATATGGCTACTAGCAGGCTTAATGGCCATGGTGATCGCCCTTTCTTTCTCGTACTGCGTCATGCTCATGCCTCGGGTCGGCGGACCTTATGCCTATGTGAAGGAGGCCTCCACGCCTTTCGCGGGGTTCATGGTGGGCTGGTCCTTGCTGCTGGCGGAATGGTTCTCTCTGGCGGTGTTCCCCGTCGCCTTCGCCCAGTACTTCGGTTCCTTGGTCCCAGGCATCGATGCAATAGGCATTATCCTGTTGAAGGCGGGGTTCATCGTTTTCATTGTGGTCACGAATACAATCGGGGTCAAGGCGGCTGGCCGCACCAACGACATCCTGACGATCATCAAACTTAGCCCGCTCGTCCTGATCATCATTGGAGGGCTGGCGTTCCTGATATTCAATCCCTCTATTGTCGGTGCCAACCTTTCGCCGTTCGTCACTGGCGATTTGGGGTCATTCGGGACCGCGCTGATCCTCATCTTCTGGGCTTATGCTGGATTCGAACTCTCCACCATACCGACGAACGAAGTGGAGCGGCCTGAGCGGACCATACCCAAGGCGATCGTCCTGGGAATGCTATTCGTTATTGTGTTCTACCTATTGACCAATCTGGTTGTGGTCGGAGCGGTCAGCGGGCCTGCGCTCAACTCCACCAACACTCCGCTCATCACTACCGCCTCCACCATCTTCGGTGGACCGGTTCTCTCTGGCGTAATGATGCTGGTGGTTGGGGTTGGCGCCCTCTTCTCCATTCTTGGAGCAGACGAATCAGGCACCATCGGCACCTCCAGGCTGGCATACGCCATGTCCCTCGATGGGTTGCTGCCGCGATCGTTAGCCAACAAGCATGCTGAGTTTGGGACACCATATGTAGCTCTCATCGTCCTTTGTTCCACTGCCTTTGTAGCCAGTGTCTTCGGCGGATTGGCGACGCTGATCAGCTCTTCGGTCTTCCTCCTGGCATTCGTTTACCTGGCAACCTGCCTCTCTACCATCAGGTTGGAAAGAAAGAACGCCGAGGCGGCGAAGAAGTTGCATTGGAAGATAGCTATCCCCGTTTTAGGGGCCGCGTTCTCTCTGGTCTTAATCGTCCTGGTGAACCCGATTGAGATAGCCGTGTCCATCTGTGTGCTGGCGGTCGGAGTCCTTGTTTATGCCTATTTCTCCCCGAAGAAGGAACTTGCTGAGGCAAAGTCGGTGTTCTTGTCAGAGGAGGAGATCCTAAAAAGGGTTAGGCAGGAGAGCACTACCTTTCTAGCACACCCCATTTTCCATTTGAAACGCCTTATCTTTAAGCGCCGTGATATTGAGCCAGCCATCATCATCACCCCAGAGGACGACCCAACCAAAAGACTGAGAGAATGAAGCCTTTTTCCACTTCTAATCCACAAAGAGCATCAACATAAATACATCCGGCTCCGTCGAACGAAAAAGGTAAGACCATGTTACAAGACGATCTGTATGCGACGATGTTCAAGCGCAAGTCCGTCAGGAAGTATGCTCCAGGCAAATTGGACCCTGTTATGATGGAGATGATCGTTTCTCATCTGTCAGAACTCAAACCCCTCTTCCCCGAGATACGCACCGAGCTCAAGGTGATGACTAATCCGGAGGTCAAGGGCATGTTCAAGGTCGATGCTCCCCACTTCCTGGCATTCTTCTCGGAAGTCAAGGAAGGCTCCCCGGCCAATGCCGGCTTCATGATGCAGCAAATGGACCTGTTCCTGTCAGCCAATGGAGTCGGCAGCTGTTGGCAGGGAGGACCGAAACCGATAAAGGAAGCCATGGGAGCTTCAGAACTTGAGTTCGTCACTCTGCTGGCATTCGGACCGCCCGCACAGGACATCCACCGCAAAAGCGTCGCGGAGTTCAAGAGAGAGCCTTTAGCGAAGATCTCCGATGTAAATGGCTATGATGATCTGCTGGAACCGGCCCGCCTGGCTCCCTCAGGTACGAACAACCAGCCCTGGTTCTTCACCGGAGGGAACGGGGCGATCCATGTGAGCTACGCGCGATCGATGATAGTCGATCAGATGAACCAGATCGGCGCCGGCATCGCGATATTGCATCTTTGGCTGGCTGCGACACATTCAGGAAAGATCGTTGAGCTCAGGAAGGACCGTTCAAGCGATGCGAATCCCCCCAAGAAGTACTCTTACGTTGCTTCGCTGATCTTAAGCTAGTCC
>PNBI01000083.1 GCA_003135935.1 Methanomassiliicoccaceae archaeon | reverse complement strand
CGTTGTGCGAGAGGCCGCCGATGGCGTCTTGCGCGTGGCCAAGGACCGGCACGTGGTGGGCATAGGGCCGGGGATGGGTCAGACGGGCGGCGTGGCGGCGGTGGTCATGGCCGTCATCGGGTTCTTCTACAACTTCTGGTTCATCTTCATCGCCATCTTCATCTTCATGGGCGCTGACTCGGAGCTCGCCGGAACCCGGGTATCAGAGGCGCTGCGCGGCCTGAAGGTCAAGGACATAATGACCAAGGAGGTCTCGACGGTCGACGTTGTAACGCCGGTGAGCGAAATCGTTCGCAAGATGATGACCGAGCGCCACATCGGCTATCCAGTGATGGAGTTCGGCAAGATCGCTGGCGTTGTCACGCTCGAGGACGTTACCAAAGTGCCGGAAGAACGCCGCAGCCTGACCTTGGCGCGGGACGTGATGTCCAGACACCTGATCACCATCCCGGCGGACGCAGAAGCGATGGACGCCCTGCAGCTGATGTCCTCCCGCAACATCGGCCGCTTGATCGTGATGCAAGGGCCGGCGGAGAACGGGCTCATGGTCGGGATCGTGACACGCACCGACCTGATCCGGGCGATCAACATGATGGCCCAGGCCAAGGGGATGAGGCCGATCCCTCCGCCTTAGATCTGAAAAAGGGACCTGACATGGAAGACACGAAAGCGAGCGAGAAGATCACCTGCGAGACCTGTGCCGCGATGAGCAAGACCGGCACCTGGCGCTGTGGCGAGTGCGGAGCGCTCAATCTGGACAAATGGAAAGAGTGCTGGAAGTGTCAGTCGCCGCGCTTCGCTGCTGTCAGTTGAACCTAAGCGTGCAGGTGGTCCGGCAGGTCCTTCATGTCGACGTTCAATGTGATGACGTCGCCTACCGCCGCAATGACGTTCGTAGCGAACGAGATCGTTCCGGGCTTCCCGAACGGCTTCTTCTTTCCCAGCTCCACCAGGAGCTCCTTCGGGACCCGCACCTGCAAATAGATCACTGCCCAGGTCTTGGTGTCGAGCATCGCGCCCGAAATAAGTCCGAGCTCCCTTCCGTCCTTAGTTATGACCTTCTTCTCCTCAGCACAATCGAAAGACAAAGCCATTTGAGCATCCCGTGACGAATAAGGGCTTATCTGGCTTAAAAGGGTTTCTTGCGAATGCCAATATCGGTCCAGAGCTAGATCTTAATCGAATTCGATCTGGTCGAGGTCGGTCTAGTTCGAGATCATTCTTCAAATCAGGGTAATCTTTAACTTGAGGCGCTCCCTTCCATTTTCGATGAAGCTAGCCATCACCGGCGCCTCTGGACAATTAGGGTCATACCTGCTCGACGAGCTCATGAAGGACAACGAGGTGGTCGGTGTGGACATCAGACCGACCGAGCACGAGGCCCATCGCAACCTGGTGCATCGAGCGGACGTCCGGACGCCCTGGACCATGACCTCCTGGCTCAAGGATGTCGACGTGGTGGTACATTGTGCCGCCCAGGTCAGCGTAGTGAACAGCATCCTGGATCCGTTGGGAGATCTGGACACTAATGTTCGTGGCACGCTTTGCATGCTGCAGGCGTGCAAGGAGATGGGCGTGGGCAGATTGGTCTACATATCTTCCGCCGCTGTCTATGGCAACCCGGTCCGAGTGCCGCTGGACGAATCTCATCCGAAGCGCCCGATGTCGTTCTATGGATCGAGCAAGGCCTCCGCCGAAGACTACGTGCGAGTGTTCTCCGACACCAAAGGCCTGGATTACATGATCGTCCGACCGTTCAACTTCTTCTCCAAGAGAGCGGACCCGACGAACCCCTATTCCGGCGTCATCACCAAGTTCGTGCAGATGGCCTTGGCGGGGAAGCCGATAACGATAGAAGGGGACGGGGAGCAGACCCGGGATTTCCTGCATGCCACTGACGTCTCGGCCATGGTCTGCAAAGCAGCTTTCTCCAGCGTCAAGAACGAGACCTTGAACTGTTGCTCTGGGAAGGGCACGAGCATCAACGAACTTGCGAAGGCGGTGCTTCGCGCCTCGCCGAATCAGGTCGATATTTTGCACGTTGCGCCGAGGTTGGGCGACATTCGCCATAGCGTCGGGGACGTATCCAAAGCGAGGAAGTTGCTCGACTTCGAGCCGAAGATGTCGCTGGACCAAGGCGTTGCCTCTATGTTCTAAGGAATGCGCTTATCCGGTCCGATGGATGCGGTCGTCGCCTGACCTGAGGTCGATCGACCGGCCGTTCGGATGCCGGTTCGCCTAATGCCCGATCGGTTCAGCGGAGCTGACCAGCAGCGCGAAGCTCCACGGTGATCTTATCGACCGCGTCCTCGACGTCCTGCGGCTTCCTCGCTCCGGTGCAGACCAGCTTGCCCGACCCGAATAGCAGCAGCACGACCTTCGGCAGATCGAGGCGGTACACGAGGCCAGGGAATTGCTCCGGCTCGTACTCCACCCTTTCCAGCCCAAGCGTTATGGCGATGGCGTTGAGGTTGATGCTCTGTCCCAGGTCCGACGAGGCGACGATGTTCTGCACCTCGATCTTCGGCTCGGTCTTGATCTTGATGCCGATCTTGTCGAGCTGGTTGATGACCTTGTCGATCGCCACCTTGACCTGTTCCACGCTCTTCGCGCCAGTGCATACGACCTTTCCGCTGCGGAAGAGTAGCGTCGCGGTCTTCGGCTCTTTCAGGCGGTAGATCAGGCCGGGGAATCGCTCTGGCTCATACTCAGCCCCTTCCAATGAGATCGCAATTGCAGGTAGGTCAAGCTCTGTGCCCAAGGACGCGGAAGCCACTACGTTCTCGATCTTGTATTTCGAAATAGGAAAACCCCAATGGGCCTATTTATATACCCTTATATAAGCAAATCCGCTAATTCGGCCGAAAAACAGCACATTCTCGAGGATTACGACTCGAACCGCCCTTTCTTCGATGGACTGGCGCGTGTGCCCATGAATGGGTTTCGTTAGCTGGAAGTCCATTTCCATGTCTCCTATGACAGATTCGTGGAAGGCTATTCTCGCTCAATGCTGCCTATTTGCCTAGCTGTTGAAGCCTCCAGATCACCGCGGGGTGCTGGTTCAGCATTCTGGAAACAGGTTCGGAATCGAACAGAAGGCCTGGTTCGACTCTCCTTTCGGAGTATAGGACATCGAAGAATTTCCTCTCCCTGGCAGACAAGTCGAGGAGCCGGTTGGCCATCGAAAGAACGTTCCCCTTCATGGAATCGAGGTCGACATGGTCCTTGCTGGACAGCAGAGGAACCAGGTCGTTGCGAGAATCCACATCCGTGACCTGTTCGATGGCTTCGATCCCGATCTTGCGTACGTCTCTGCTCTGCATCGATAGATAGAACAAAGTGGTCTTCCGCAATAGGCTCTCATTTATTTTATTGATTGAGCGGGCGATCAAGTCAGAATCGAACAGGTCCCTCGGCGTGCCGCGTACCAATAGCGCACGTATCTTCCCGGCATACAGCTCTTCGGGAGGGTAGGAAAGGACATCCACTTCTTCCATGTCCGGGAACGGGTGCCTGATGACGCCCCTTATGGTCCCAATGACCGGAAGGCGCTCCAGGTAGTTGATCTCCAATTTGAGCCGATCGGTCATCCCAGCGCAGTTCTTGAAATGGAGGTTGAACTGCTCTTCAGCGTACATCGAGACGGGTTTGTCAGCGAAATACCCCAGGTCCCTGAAAAGGTAAAGGAGGTTCTTTCGGATCTCTTCCCTTTCCCGGAGCATCGGCTCCTTCTCCACGCTCCCAACATAGTTGAGGTCGATGTTCACCGAAAGCCGCTTGAACCCAAAGGAGAGGCCTTGGATGGCCGTCCCTCCTTTGATAGCCAGGCGATCGTTAAGGTCCGGGATCTCGCCGATGCGGCTCAAGATGGTCATCATTCGGTATACTTTCTCCAATGAATCGGACTTGAAGCCTGTCTTCTTCGACAACCCTGAGAAATATGTCTTGCCAGGGATCTCAGACATACCGCATCAGCTCCTCGAAGTTGCGTGGGACCAGTACATTCCATTCCTTCACCAGTCTGCCTGTCCCTCTTTTTCCCGGCGCCAGGTAATAGGCGCTCTGGCCCACCTTGGATCGAAGGGTCTCAAGGAGGGCTTCGTCGACCTTGATTCGGTCCTTCAAATAGGTCAGGATCAGTCCGGCCCGCTGATAGAGGCTGCGCTCACCGAATCTCTCAAGATAGTCCAGCAGTCGCAATGGGCTCATCAGGGTGAACGCCTCGACGCTCTTCAGGTATTCCTCCAGGCCGCCGCACAGGTCCGGTCTGCGGATGCAATCGAGAAAAGTCCGCTCCTTGTTGGTCACCTGGATGGGAATATCATCGAGGCGAATGGTCGTTCTTCCAAAGATCTCTCCGGTCCATACCGGCCTATAAGTGATATCCTGAAATTCGAACGGCCTCTTCTTATCGGTGGTCAGATAGAATACGGAGTTGAATCGCGACTGAGCGGCACCATGCAGTTCCAGTGCGCTATGAAACGCAAGAGCACCTGATGAGTTCATTGCCCGATCGAATAGAAGATACCGGTTCACCTCGTAACTAGAATCCTTGCGTTCCGGTGGAACGGCGGCATAGAATCCGTTGCGTATGCGCTGCAGGGAGCCTTGCTTGGCCAACCGCCACAGCGTCATCCGAGCGGTCTTTTCCTTTCCTGCGATTTCACTCGCTTCAGCGAGCCTGATGAATCGGTGACGCAATGCCGTAAGGTAGATCTTTGTTTGAATGCTACCTTGCATTTTTCCATTGGTTGAGAATGTCTCGCTTTTTGTAGACACATTGCAGAAATGGATAAATGTGATATATAAGAATTCTCACATTCTGTAAAATGTCTACAATAATGTAGATTACTAGCATAATCTAACAAATAGCAAATCTGGTCAAAGAGGACCATGGCATTCTTATGCCAGAGCCAATAATATTGAAATACTCAGCACTAACATATAAGCATCGGGATAAAATCCCGCAGGAGGTAGAATGAAATGGCATGTGGCAAGTGCGCTCCGAAGAAGGAGGCTAAGCCAGTCGTGAAGAAGAAGGCTCCGGTGAAGAAGACCAAGAAGTGAGCCTCGTTTTGATCGCCGACAGCGGCTCGGTCCGGGTCGTGCCCGTTATCGCCGCATAATCTCTTCCATTCACCGCTTCTTTATCTCAACTCGTGCATCAGCTCGCGCTCTTGATGGCTACCTCGCCTCTCACCACCATGTAGATTGCGATGAAGACCAGCGCCGCTCCGACTATCACGAAGACATCGATCGATTCGCTCAGGAAGATGATGCTCAGGATGACCGCGAAGGTGCTCTCCGACAAGGTGATGGTGGAGGACGTGACCACGCTGATCCAGTCCAGGGCGCGCATCCACAGCATCGTTGGTAGGGCGGTGCAGAGTACGCCGACGTATAGGATCAGCGGCAATATGTCGCAGGTGACCGGGGTACGCGATCCTAGCACCATCCAGGCTATGAATAATAGCAGCGGGGTGAGCAGATGAATGCAGAGCGTCCATTGGTCGAAGCCCATATGCCTTAGCGCGAACCGGCTCAAAATGAACGTCAGAGCGATGCAGGCGCTGGAGCCGATTAGGAGCAGATCTCCAAGCCAGGTGTTCGAGGACAGCCCTCCGATGTCGAGCTTGGTGGTGAGGACGAAGAGACCGACCACGCCGACCAACAGCCCGAGGATGCGCAGCTTGCCCAAGCGCTCGTGGAAGATCAGCGCCGCCAGAGGAGCGACCATCAGCACGTTCGCGCCGATGATCAGCGCGCCGGTTGAGGCGGTGGTGTAGCTCAGCCCGACGTACTGCATGCAGACCAATGCGAACGTGACGAGCGGCGCCGCCCACGCCTCCCAGCGCCGGAAGATTTCCAGCTTGAACGTGCCTCGGATGATGGTATAGCAGAGGATGAGCACCGCCCCGATGCCGAAGACGATGGTGGAGAAGAGCAGCGGGTCGATGTCGCTCACGCCGAGCTTGATGACGACGTACGATGAGCCGAAGAGCAGCGTGGCGAATAGCGTAAGCGCCACTCCCTTGAACTCTAACCTTCTCTGCTCGTCAGTCGCCATAGCCTACGATTTTGCGGGAATGCGCCCTCCGCTTATAGCGTTTGGCTTGACTGTTAGCCCGTAAAAGCGAAAGTGCCCTTCGCAGGTCAGCGGTCCTTCTGCCTGAGCTCCTTGGAGATGTAGGAGAGCATCTTGCGGACGCTCAGCAGGTCCAGGAAGTAGTCGATGTCCTCGCGCTTCAGTTCTCTCAGCGCATAGAGGACGACAGCGAAGACCAAGCTGGAGGTCAGGCCATAGGCTACCAGGTCCAACGAGCCCGATAGGGCTAGGAAGTTGGAGAGGAACAATAACCAGATCGCCGATCCGGCCGCGGCGACCACATGCAAGGCCAGTCGAGGATTGGCGCTGGTGCCGGTGAGCTTGTAGACCGTATAGCGAGTGAATACCAGGAGGACGATGATGGCGATCAGGTTGGCGATCGCTGCGCCCGTGTCCGCCAACCCAAGCGCCGGAAAGCCGACCAGGTTCACCGGGACGAGGACCAGCAGCAACCCACCGTAGACCAGGAAGTTCAGCAACGTCAATTTGGCCGACGTGTCCGGCCGATTGACCGCCAATATCTGCGATGAATGAACACTATTGAGCATGCCGAGCAGCGTGGCTATTGCCAGGTAACGCAACGGCTCCCCCGCGTCGGCGAACGTCCCGCCGAGCAATATCCTGGCGCATTCCGTCGGGAAGATGACGATGACGGCGACGATCGGCATGGTCAGCATCGAGATGTAACGTTCCGCTTGCCAGGTCAGCTTGCTGATCTCCTTGATGTTGCCATCGGTGTGCAATTTGGAGAAGGAGGGGAAGGTCATGGTGGCGACGCTTGCGCTGAGTATCGCCAGAACGCCTAGGATCGCCTGGCTTGAGGAGAAGGTGGCGACCGCATCGTTCCCCCAATCCAGGCCGAGGATGACCTTGTCCATGGTGGCCGCGAGCGTTCCGATGATGGCCACCAGCATCAGCGGCTTGGCGAACTTGAAGTAGGTGCGGAATAGGGTCGGTCTGGTCCAGCTCATCCGGTCGCGGTAGATGAACAGCAAAGCGACGATCATGATCGACAACGATGCCAGAACATACGCATAGGCGATGTTTATGGCACCACCCACTCCCAAGCACACGAAGATGACCAATGGAACGCGCACTAGCGGATCGAACAGCGCCACTATCTGCCCCTTGGCCTGCTCCATCGTCGCCGAGTAATGGGCAGTGACGACCGAGGAGACGTTGTACATCACGTAATACAACAGGAAGAGCAGCAACAGGCTCCAGGTGCCTGCCGTCAACGGGTTGCCGAGGTAGTTGGACCAGATGAAGATCGAGACCAGCGTTATCGCTGCCATCGCTCCGTTGAGGATGAGCTTGATGATGGCGAAGGTGCTGAGACAGTCCCTGGAATCGCATCCCTCCGATACCCGTTTGACGTGAGCACTGCTGAATCCGAGGTCGGACAGAGAATTGAAGCTTGCCACCAGGGCCATGGTGAAGGCGATGCTCCCGTAGATGTCCTTCCCCAGGTAGCGGGTCATGAAGTAGAGGCCTACGAACCCAAGGAGCGCGGTAGTGGCGCGTCCGATCAGTATCAGGAAGGAGCGGCGACCGATCACATTAGTCGCTCTGCGATAGCCCGATTGCCATTAATAGCCTTCGTTCCCCTTCCAGCTGAGCGATCAGGATGGCTCTTACTTGCTAGTTCCTCGATTTCCGTCGGGAGCTAGCTTGCGGTCCAGGTAATCGCGTCCTCGGGTCAGGAGCGACTCGAGGCGTTTGAGGTCCAGGTTGACCGCAAACAGTCCGATGAGAATGCCGATGAGCGAGCCAGCGATTACGTCCAGTGGATAGTGCACTCCGACGTAGACGCGGGAGAACGCCACCAGGATCGCTATAATGGCCATCAAAGGCATCATTCGTCTTACCTTCAGACCGATGACAGTGGAGAGAACGAAGGCCCCAGCGGCATGTCCAGACGGGAACGACCAGCCTCCCTGCGAATACAGCCAGCCGAAGCTGGGGATTGTCTCGAAGGGCCGGGGGCGCATGATCGCCTCTTTCATGAACGTGATGATGACGATCTCCAGGACGAGGGCGACGAGCACGTAAGCGGCCAGGTCGCTCCGCTTCATCAGCCACAACCCGCCGAACCAAAGTAGTCCGAACTCCAGCGAACCTAGCACTGTCAGCGCCCAGAAGATATCCGTCAGAAATGGATTCTGAACGGCGTTGAGGTCAAGGAACGCCTGCCGATCTGCGTTAACCACATCCGGGATGAAGAGCAGCGAAGTGAGCAAGGCTGCAATAATCGCCAATAATACAGCAATGGCCAGCAGGTCACGATGACGCTCCGACATCAGTCAGTCAATGCAGCTCCTTATTAGAATGGTTTTGCTAGACAGTTCGGAGAGAACGACGATTGCATGAGCTCAACGAACGTGGATTGCCACATACTCGCACGACAACATTATCTAGGCTCGGGTTCGTGGTCTATCCGGGTAAGATCATGACGTTCACCAACGAGCTCACATATCTCCGGGCGATCAAGGAAAAGAAGGAAGGGCAGTTCCACTCCAGGTACGAGAAGGCGATGGAGCAGCAGCTGCAAGAGCTGAAGAAGCCTCAGACTTTCTATAATGTCATCGGAGGGAAGAACGTCAAAGTCAAGAAGACTTTCGACAAGTTCAGCCCCAACGACCGGAGGATGCTGCTCGGAAAGTTCCCGCTGGGCACCAAGTCCGACGTAAATGTAGCTGTCAAAGCCGCATGGAAGGCATTCCCTGAATGGTCCAAATGGGACCATACGGCGAGGGTGGCCATTTTCGAGAGGATAGTGAAGCTGTTCCGGGAGCACAAATACGAGCTCGCAGCCGCGATGACATTGGACAACGGCAAGAACCGGGACGAGGCGGTGGCCGACGTCGATGAGGCGATCGACTTCATGTCCTACTATGCTGACCAGGTCAGGACGAACGACGGCTATCGGATCAAGCTGCCCGCCGCCTATGAGGACGAGAGGTCGATGTCCATCCTCCGGCCCTACGGCGTCTGGGCGGTGGTATGCCCGTTCAACTTCCCCATCGCCATCGGAATGGGGATGTCCTCGGCCGCCATGATCACCGGCAACACCGTGGTGATCAAACCTTCCAGCCTGACGCCGTTCGCTTTCAACCAGGCGTTCCAGCTGCTCGAAGAGGCTGGTCTCCCGCCAGGCGTGGCGAACTTGATCACCGGTCCCGGGGCAGAGGTCGGGGACGCGTTGGTAACGCATCCGGATGTCGAAGGCGTGGTCTTCACCGGCTCCAAGGACGTCGGTTTCGACATCATCCGCAATTCCGTGCGAGACTATCCCAGACCGGTGATAGCGGAGATGGGCTCGAAGAACGCGGTGATCGTCACGTCTAACGCCAATGTGGAGAGGGCGGTGGACGCCGTCATAAAGTCCGCGTTCAGCTACAGCGGTCAGAAATGCTCCGCCTGCTCCCGNNATTGCTGGTTGACTCGGGCATGAGGAAGGAGTTCGAATCGCTGTTGGTCGAGAAGGCTTCCAAGCTGGTCGTTTCAAACCCAGCGGAAAAGGATTGCGACCTCGGGCCGATAATCCAGGATTCGAAGCAGAAGGAGTACCTTGCTTGCGTTGCCAAGGGCAGGAAGGATGGGAAGGTGCTCTGCGGTGGCGTCCAGGTCAAGAAGGGCAAGCTGGCGAACGGCAACTACCTCTCCCCGACGATAATTTCCGGGTTGCCTGACGGGCACGAGCTGATCAAGAAGGAGCNNGTTCATGCCAATCCTCTGCACCATCGGCTTCAAGACGCTCGAGGAGGCAGTGGACATCGCGAACGCGTCCGTTTATGGGCTCACTGGGGGCATATTCAGCGATGACGAGGTCGAGGTGGACTACTACTTCGATCACATCCGATCGGGCGTGGCATACGCAAATAGGCGACGCGGCGGATCGACCGGGGCGATGGTCGGATCGCAATCGTTCGTCGGCTGGAAAGCCTCAGGTTCGACCGGCAAGGGCACTGGTGGGCTCTATTACCTGCAGCAGTTCACGAGGGAGCAGACCCAGACTGTTGTGATCTGAGCTATCGGAAATGGGAATTACGCCAAATCTCGACCGATGAATCCGAGGAAAGCATTAATTCCAATGCCACTGTTCCGTTTCGAGACGAAGGATGAATGACGAGTTTCGTATCCTGAAGGATCTTGCTAAGGTACCTGCTGGCTCCAACTGCGCCCTGCTCATCCGCCATGGCGACAGGAATGGTGGATTGGCCAAGGTGGTCACCGAGCAGGAAGGGCTGAATGAGTTAGGCGCCCGTCGTTCGAAGCAGTTCGGCAAGATGCTATCTGGCTTCTCCGACCTGGTTGCCTATTCTAGCCCGGTGGGAAGATGCGTCGACACCTGCCTAAACATATCCAAGGGGTTTGGGAAAGAGGTTGAGGTGGAAAGCACCCAATTCCTTGGAATGAGCTCGCCCTTCATGGTCGATCCGCCAGCCGCCTATGTCAAGATGCATGAATTGGGACTGTTGGGCTTCGTCGACGCTTACGTCAACGACTCTCTGGACCGGAAGATCGTGCTACCTTGCAGCGAGGGGGCGAAAATGCTGTTCTCCTATGCAATTGACAGGATCAAGAATATGTGCGGCGGGGTCGGCGTGTTCGTCACTCATGACATGATCTTGACGCCACCTCTGGCATACTTCTTCGATTACGATTACAAGACGAACGGCCTTTTGACTTTCCTTGATGGGATCGTGCTCTTTGAGGACGAGGACGGATATATCGCTTCATATGCAGGGCGTTCGATGCGAGTCCTTGAGAATGGGGAAGTTTTACCTAAATAGGTTCATGAGGACTATTCCGGATATGCCAGCCGACATAGGGTCCTGATACTATCGCTACTTTTGATTGTGCCTCATTATTACAACCAAGGAGTTGAGCGTTAGGCCTGCAATCCCCAGCATTGTTCCGATGATCAACAGGATTGTCGCTGCCATCGATTGGAAGAGCCAGCTCCATCCGAAAGGGTAGAATTTGCTTAAGGAGAACAATCCGAGCAGCATTCCAATGCAGAACGATATGAATCCGGGTACACCGAACATCATCAATGGCCTTCGGTAGACTATCAACGATATGACGTTGTTCAGAACGCCTGTTCCATGCGAAATCGAATTACGTTTGTGCTCGCCCGTCCCCCTATATATGGCTGATACTGGAACCTCTCTGATCCTCAGTCCTCTTTCGGCGAAAAAGGTGATCATATCCGATTCGATGTTATAGTCTGACGAATCGAAGGTCATGCTCTCGATTGCCTTCTTATTCAAAGCTCGGAATCCAGATTGCGAATCGGTGATAGCCACTTTGGATCCGATTGCGGTCGTTATGTTAAGGATTGTCTGGCCAGCCTTTCGATAACTGGGGATATCATGCGAGTTGTTGAGGAATCGAGAACCGATCACGAGGTCAGCGGAATCATCCACGATGGGTGCCAGCAGTTGAGGGATCTCGTCTGGATCATGTTGCATGTCGGAATCTATCATAATGGCTGCATCGTAGCCCTTATCGAGTATCGTTCTGAACCCGGTCAGGATTGCGTTCGCCTTCCCGCCATTGTTCGTGATCCTGACCACTTTGGCCCCGGCCATCTCTGCAATGGTGCCAGTATCATCTGTGGAGCCATCGTCGATGACCAAAACATCATTTACATAGATCTTGGTCTTGAGCACGACTGAACCTATTGTTGCCTCCTCGTTATAGGCTGGTATGATGGCCACTCGGTTCAGTCTCTGCAATTCTATCCCTTTCTTTGTTGGAATGGACCGACCGTCCAATTATATGCGATGACGTTGTCGCTTAAGAAATATTGTCTCGTTCAATTGCTCCTATTTCGGCAGCGGACGAAGCCATCGATAGGAAAGAACAAATTAATCGAACGTATTGCTTGAATGAGCAACAATGCTAAACCGTGTGCTTCTGCCGATAGATTTCTCAGAGCAATCGATGATGATGTTCGATTGTGCCTTGGACCTGAAGGACCTCGGTTCAAAGAGGATCACGCTGCTCCACGTCAAGCAGCGTGGAAAGGAACTCCCATCTGAAGACAAAAAGAAGTTGGAGTCGATGGTTGACAGATTGCACGATGCTGGGTTCGATGCATCTTCAGTCATCCGAGAGGGAGACCCCAGCTCGATAATCCTTGAGGAGGCGGACTCCGAACACGTCGACATCATCACCATGGCATCGGCTGGCAAGGGCAAGGCCGAAGAATTGCTGGTCGGGAGCGTTTCGATGGGCGTGATCCGCCATTCTCCCAAGCCGATATTGATAGACAAGTTCCCGGCGATGCAGGTTGGCGGGAAGATGAAGGAATGCAGGACCGGTCAACATCTATTCAGACACGCTCTAGTCTCAGTGGATATACCCGCATGCTCGACGAACCTCGAGGAGGTATTCCAAGCCTTATGTGGAAGAGGTCTGAAAGAAGCTACACTCTTGCATATCATCGACTCGGCGAAATACAAGATTGGGGACGACAGTCGGTTCGCTTTTGTCAAGAGGATGCTTGATGAAATGAAAGGCAAGATAGACTCCCCTTGCAAGATATCCACACATGTGCACTACGGCACGACGGCCTACAATATTCTAGAGACGATCAGAGAGATCGATCCAAGCATAGTCATCATCGGTACGAAGAAATCATCATATCTTCGTGGAATGACACTGGGCACGACAACGGAGGAAGTAGTGAGAAAGAGTCCGATTCCCCTATTGATAGTGCCCTGTTAGATGGTTTTCAGAATACCTGTCCGAATGTCAATGCCGCGATCGGAATCAAGAGCGTTAACATGAACACAGAGGCGACTGTTGTTCTCCTTAATCTCGGAGAGATCCTTTGAACTCTCAGGCCGGTTGCGAACAAGGTGAACAGGCCGATCAACGTAAGTCCAAATCCTGAAATGAATACGGTCCTTGAGGTGATCCCACCAATTCCCTGTATGTCTATTGGTGTTGCGGCCGAGATCAGCATCAAGCCTTCGATCACAACGACAAGAGCCACAAGGTATCTTAGAGTCGAAAGTAATGGTACGAATTTGTCTGTATAGTCCAATATGAATGTAAGCATCACGATGGCGAGCCCCAAGATGAAAAGTTGGTCACCAGCGAGCTCGACCGTCCTCGCCATGATCCCGCCAATCCCCTGAATGACCGTGTCGGCGGCAACGCCAATAATAACCAAGCCGGTGCTCGCGGTCGCCGCCCCACCAGCATATGCTAGGAGCTTTTGCATCCCAATTTCTCTCTCTTGAAGGATCGTCGGAATGAGTATTGCTATGCCCGTGAAGAAAAGCTGGGCAGCAAATCCAGCGACGATGTACGCCTCAAATGTGCCTAGCCCATCGATGGTGGTCTTGCCACCCATGAAGGCGAGGACCACCCCCTCGACGATCACGATCAATCCTATTAGGATGATAACGACCCTCGAGATGGAATGGAATCGAGTTTCCCTTATCCTTTTGGATCTGTCAAATAAAAGCAATACGGAGCAGACAAATGCAATCAGGCCAAGAATAAGAAGCTGTAATCCACCAAGTAATACAGTGGATTTCATAATGCCCCCTATGCCCTCGATAGAAGCCGGACCAGCGAATGAGAAAATGAACGAGCCCTCAACTAGGATGACCAATCCTGCTATCAGTGGTATGATCTTGCCGAGGTCAACTTTCTTCATCGATGATCCCATGGTAGAATACTGGCACTCATCTTATATGGTTTTCCATGTGGTTGTCAGATTTAATTCTTTCAAGCTCCGATAATCGAAATTGCTGAACCATCAGATGATCCGGAGGTTCAGGTTCAGACTCAGCATCTCGTTCTGGACCGCCTCCTCGAGCAGAACATCCGTGGCTGAGCCCGCATAGTCCGCCATTCTGCTCAATCCTTGTGCATAACTGGGCACGTTATCCATGAACAAGAAGAACCAGAGCTTGTACTCGCCTTTTATGGAGACGCTGAATGTGTAGTTCTGCTGCCACTGTGCCGTATATGGCCCCTCTAGATTGACCGCCGAATTGTTCAAAGTCACATCGAAGGAATCGAAATAATACATCTGATGGACGGTCGTCTGATTATCGATGAAGGAAGCGTTGACCAGCCACACCTGAACGAAGTAATGCACCTGGCGTTGCTCGTGATTCGCAATCCCCACTATCACGCTCGCGTTCTGACTAACAGTGAGATTATGCGGATAGTCGGTCGCCTTTCCGCCCGGTCCGAGGACGTAGAACTCAGTGAACTTCTCCCCTTCCCTGGGGACGACCACCACATAGGCAAGTGCGACGACAGATGACAGGATGGCGACGACCAAAATGATGGTGAGCCACTTATCGACTCCCTTCTCCTTCCGGTATTGGGACAACAACGAATTAAAAATGATCTTCGCATCGAACGGCAGGTATGGTTCCTTTACTATCCACCTGCGCCAGTATGCAGCAAGGCTTAGTCCGACGATGAAGAGCGTGACGAAGAACAATATCGGTTCCAACCTTATCCCGAAAGGCGTGTAATTGAGGCCGAAGCCGATGAGCGGGGTTATTGCGATGCTAAGCCCGAAAGATAACGCCACTCGTTCGATCACGTCCAAGCTCTTCTTCTCCGGGAACAGGAAGGCGATCAATGCGTAGCCGGGGAAGAAGAGTAGGAAAGGCAGGCCGAAGACGATCCTCAGCCCGAAATCTGGAACCAATAGTATCGAGAGTATCAAGAGCCCTGAGAGGACGATCATGGCCACCAGGTCCCAGGAGCTCTTGTATTTCGGGTTCATCTCTGCCAGTTACCGGACTATCGCTATTTATTGTTGTCTTTGGGAGTCGATCTATAGTGGCCGGTTATTCGATTAGAAGAGAGCCGATAAGGATTAAGTAGCGATGAGAAAATGTCGCTCAGTCCATGCGTAGATATTTGGATGTCGTCCTGCCGAGCGTTCTGATAACCATCGCCGAAGCTCTTTATTTCATTGGAAACCCTCAGGCCTGTTTGGCAGTGCATGGTTTGAACGTGCTGGCATGCATCTTCTTGCCCCTCGCACTTGGAATGGACATGACGCTGTTCCAGGCCTTCTCGCTCATATCCTTGATCCGTTTGGTGGGATTGGGAATGCCAGTCTTTTTCTCGTTGACACTTTACGACTTCGTTCCAGTGTACGCGGCCGCCATCATAGGGGCGTTCGTGGTACTGGGAGCGGGAAGGGCGATAAAGGAACAGGCAAAGGCGGTAATGGACGTGCTGATCAACACCATTCGGAAGATGCGAGGGAATCTGGCCCTTTGGACCGTCTTTCTCGTGGTTGGAATTCTATTGGGATACCTGTTCAGCAATATCGAATATGTGATCATCCGACCGCAAGCGTTGGTTCCAGAGATCGACCTGTCCTATTTGCTGATCCTGGGATTCATCATGCTCTTCTTCGTCGGGTTTGGCGAAGAACTGATGTTCCGTGCCATCCTGCAAAGGCGGATGCAGACCAGGGTCGGCATATGGGGCGGGATCGTTCTCACGTCATTCTTGTTTGCGGCCATGCACTCTGTCTACTTTTCATTCGTATATCTGATCTATGTTTTCATCGTCGGTATGATCCTGGGTGTCGCGTACTATCGAACCAAGAGCCTGGGCTTTGTCGCCTTGATCCACGGATCGATCAATTTCTTCCTATTCTCATTCTTGCCCTATGGCTTCCTCAGGTTCTTCTGATAGCTAACATATCAACCTTTTATAGTAGCACGTTGCTAGCTTTGATAGGTAAGGAAATGCTGACATCTGCCATCACCGCAGCCACAAGTGCTGTTACCATGACTGGAAGTATCAGCATAGGGCTTGGAGGGGCGTTGGTCGCCGTTCTTCTGATCCTTCTATTGTCCTCCAGAGAGTTGATCACTACCTCTTCAAAGAGATCGAAGAAGATCATAACCTCGCTGGACTCTTTGATCGTTCCATTGTTCCTGGTATTCGCTCTGAGTGTCGCATTCGAGGTCATCGCGGTCATCAGTCCGATAAACTGAATGAAATCGAGGTGATAGATTTAGAAAAGATTCTGAAATAGCCAATGCTTATGCCGAAAGGCGAGTATTAGAGAGCCTGTTAATATTTGTGAAAAGAAGATCATTGAATGAAGGGCCATTGTTGGAAATGCAGAATTCAGTGCGAATATTGTTTAATATTGAGAAATTGGCAAAATCCTAGGAAGGATTCACAATGAGGGCAATAATTACAGGTGGAGCAGGATTCGTTGGAAGAAATCTTTTGAGAGTAATGTCCCATAGGGGAATGACCTTCGATGATGTCACTGTAATAGACAAATCTCGGCTCAATCAATCATATATAAGTGAATACCCTTGCAAGAAAGTTGTTTGTGATCTCGCTGAATACGGAAAATGGCATAAGGAATTCGATGATAAAGAAATTGTCATTAGCCTCGCAGCCCAGATCTCCTCCAGAAAGGTTGACGATTTCGAGCGAAATAACGTAAAAGGTATTGAGAATATAATTAATGCCGCTCAAGAACATCGCATTCCAAGGATCATTCATTTTTCGTCAGCTGCAGTTCAATCATCGAGAAATGATCAATATTCAAGAACAAAGAATGAAGGTGAAGAAATCGTTGCTTCAAGTGAATTGGACTATCTAATTCTAAGACCATCCTTAATGTATGGACCGACAGATGATAAGAATATTGGGTATTTGATTGACTTTTCTAGGAAATCACCGGCATTTCCGATTCCAGGGAATGGTAAGTGGCCCAGGCAACCGATCTTCGTAGACGATGTCTGCCATGTAGTAATTAATTCTCTCAGCAATTTGCCATTTGGTCGCAGAATTGTACCAATGAATGGTAAGGAATCCATCTTTTTTGACGAGATGGTTAAAATTGTGCAATCGAAAGTGAGGGTTTTTCATTTTCGAGTCTATCTACCAGTCCCTCTATTTAAGTTTGCCATGGCTTCATTTCAGAAGTTTACAGGACAAGCAAGATTCACAACTGACCAAGTTGATTCCCTCATTGCTAAGGACATGTTCGAGGAGTACGCATGGTGGGATGAGTTCAATGTGGAAGCAACATCCTTTGAAAAGGGCGTTGAGAAAATGGTAAATTTTGAATCCAAGAGTAACATATGATCAATAGTCGTTTTCAGATTCCAAATCGACCGTGAAATAATGGAATATGGCAATATAGCTAAGTTGATTCTTATATGGAAAGTGCGATTTAGCGAAGCAGTTGTATCAATAGAATGGTGTAAGATTTATGCGCAAATCCAGAATCGCCATCTTCATTCCTTGGGGAGAACCGTTCTTCACAGCTCTTCCTAGCGAATTAATTGGAGGAGCAGAGTATCAATTATTCAGGTTGGCAATGAATCTTAGAAACCATTATGATGTAACAGTAATCGTATTTGGAAAAGGAGCAGATCTCAAGATACTCAAGGGAATCAAAATAATTACTTTGCCTTTCAAGCACGCAAAAGAAAGAAGATTCTTGATGGACATTGAAACAATAAAAGTCAATGTATATTTCTTGAGGGCCATTCTCCGATCGAGATGCCATGTAATCATTTCAAAATGCGCAACATCATTCGGAACGGTGTTCTTGGCTGCAAAATTGACTAGCAAGAAGTGCCTCCTCATTGGTGCCAATGATGGCGATTTCGATGGCTCTGTAATAGAAAGAGACATACCCTCATTCGCTAGGTCATTATTTCATCTATCGATCTTTCTAGCAGATGAAGTTGTGGCTCAGAATGAGAACCAGGCCGCTCTAATCCAACGAAACTATGGTAGAACGTCAGTGATGATTAAAAGTTATCTCAATTCTGCAAGGCAATTTGACAATAAGGAGGACATTGAAAAAGTTCCTTTCCATGATGGATTTATTCTTTGGGTGGGAAGATTGGTTCAAGACAAGCGCCCAGAACTAATCCGCATATTGGCAGAAAAACTTCCAAACATCGAATTTGTAATAATTGGGCCAGATTACAGTTCAAATGATCGTGAATCGCGGAAATTAATAGAGTTTTCAAAATCTCATAAGAATCTCCATTATGTTGGCTTTGTGGCGTATAATCTTATTT
>PNBI01000037.1 GCA_003135935.1 Methanomassiliicoccaceae archaeon | reverse complement strand
GCATCTCCCCTGGATTCGGTGTGTTTGAGGACATGCAAGCCGAGGAGCTGAAGAATAAGGCCTTTGAGCAATTGTTGTCACTTACAAAGGAGGACCCCTTGGCTTCGACCATGGTATCCGTGATGTCCGAGACATCGGAACGGTTCCTTGAAGAGGCCCTATGGCTCATGTTCAAGCAACGTTCCGAGCTTCGGGGTTTCCTGGATTCTTTCAGAAATCCAGAGGAGCTGGTGGAGATCTGGAGGAAGCTGTCTGAGGATTTGGCTAACAGGACCTTTGGATGCTTCATTGAAGATGAGAAATTCATGGATTCAGTTGGGGATTTAGCAAATCTCGCACAAAAGTATGCTGGTGATCGGGATGCAGCTTGTCGTTACCTAGCTACTGCGGCCGAGCATCTCGAAGTAATCCGATCTGTGAAAAACCCTGCCAGGGTGTGCTTTGCACTGGGCGAGCTCTCGACCACCAAAGGAAGCCGTGGAATGGGAAGCGCCAAGATATTCAATTCCAAGGATCTGGATGCGTTGCGACTGGCTTACAATGTTGCGAGAACAAAACTGGATAATTGCCCGATGGAAACGTTGATAATTGATGAGAATGGCGATCTAGAACGCGCAGCCGATCTCACTTGCGCGCTCAAGGACATCTACATGCGCTTCAATTACATCATCCAAGAACAGAAAAGCAAAGCGAATGTCCTTGACTTCGATGATATGGTACAAATCGTTCATCGCATGCTACACGATGACGAGACTCTCGCAGATGAGTTATCCAACCACTACCAACATGTGCTGGTCGATGAGTTCCAGGACACGGATCGATCTCAATCAGAAATAGTCTGGCGAATCGTTGGCAAATCGCCTTCGATGGACCGCCTATTCATCGTAGGCGATCCGAAACAGTCCATCTATCAATTCCGCAATGTTGACGTCTCGATGTTCAAGTTGGCTCAGCGCCGCATAGGAACCGAGCTAAAGGGTGCCTCGACTCATCTGGATATCAACTTCCGCTCTTCACCGCAGGTCATCGGTGTTGTCAATCAGATATTTCAATTGCTGATGCCCGCTCCATCAAAGGACTTTGAATTCCAATATGAACGGATGGGACATTGCGAACTTCGTGAAGAAGATGAGGGCTCGGTAGAGATGCTCATCAAAATGAATGATAAAGAGGATAGGACAGATGAAGCGGCGTTGGTCGCAAGGCGCATCCGAAGGATCGTTGACGATGGCAAGCTTAGAGTCTACTGGGATGACAAAGGAGATCATATCAAAGCCGGCAGAAAGCCCTGCTTCGGAGATATTGCCATTCTATTCCGCTCTCGAACTCGCCTCAAGCTCTATGAGCGAAGATTAAGGCAGTTAAACATCCCCTATCACATTCATTCGGGACTGGGGTTCTTCCAGAGTCAGGAAATCATCGATATTCTGAACATCCTTCGTTTCCTGATTAATCGCGGCGATGACGTGTCTCTTTACGCGGCATTGCGCTCCCCCTACTTCGCCTTCTCAGATGATGCACTTTTCCTGATCTGCAGTTCTGGGGGAGGCCAGCTATATTCCAGGCTGACGAAATGTGCTGAAGAAGGAAACGAAGAAGCACTGGCTGCCAAAGTGCTCCTAGAGAAGTGGCAGGAAATTGCATGCCGAGTGCCATTGCCCGATCTGCTGCGGCGCATTAGTCTTCAATCTGGGATATTTGCCATCTATGGCGCTCTCCAGAACGGCGCGCAGATGATCGCCAATCTGGAGAAGCTTTGGCTGAAGGCTCTTGCCTCTCATAGTGACGGATTCGTTTCATTGGACGACTTCATTGAATGGCTCGCATCAAACGCAGAGGAAGAGGAGGGTGAAGGTGAAGCTCAGCTGGATACGAGCCAAGGCGACGTGGTGCATATCATGACTGTCCACGCGGCCAAAGGACTGGAATTTCCGATAGTGTTCGTTCCAGAGCTATCCTCCAAATTGAAGAGCGATTCGAGCCAGATAAGCTTTGATCCGAATAGAGGAATCGGGATATCCATTCCAGACCCAGAGGAAGGCTACGAGCTCCGTCCAACCTCGGTTAAAGCTCTGATTGACTTAGAAGCCAAGGAAATGCAGATCGCAGAACGAAAGCGACTTCTTTACGTAGCAATGACTAGAGCGAAGGACCACCTGGTGCTATCGGGAGATTCCCCGGGCGATAAACCGCGCGAGATGTGGATGGATTGGATCTGGAAATCGTTGAACCTGACGGCAGGCGACGTGGCTCAAGGGTTCAAATCTCTAAACGATGATATAAAATTGAAACTCACAATAAGCGTGAGTGTGCCAGAGATTGGCTCTATTGAACGCCCAAAAATAATTGACCTGGATGAAATTGCCAGGTCAATTACCCCAATGAAGAAGCTGCCAGAAGGTAGGATCAGGATCGTGCTGACTCCATCCATGATCAAAGCCTATGAGAAAAATGCTTCAGGATTCGTTCGTCATTATATTCTTGGCATACCGGAAGTTCAAATGGAAGGCTTTGGAGCCTTTTCAGCTGAAAAACTCGGCACTTCATTGCATGAGGTTTTTAGGGGTATTGACCCCGAGGTCGCGCTTAGCGATTTCGGGCTGGATACCGAAACTCAAGTGAACCGAATGATTGAGGCGAGGGACCGTTTCCTCGAAATCGACGACATCAAGAATGCGAGGCGTCATTTGACGGAAATACCAGTCAGAGGAAGAGTCGGAAAAGAGACAGTGACGGGGACGATCGACCGATTGGTCTTTTCAGATAATGAGGGGTATTCGATTCTAGATTACAAGACAGATACAATTCCCAAGGATGGCGAGGCGGTAGTTGCGAAAGAGTATGAACTACAGCTGGCCATTTATACGAATTTACTAAGATCATTGTTGGGAGACCCTGAACAAATGCAATTGTATTTCGTCTCCACGAACTGCTTCTTTGGTGTCGAAAAAGACTACCCAGATCTAGTTGAGGAGATTGAGGAAGTGGCCAAGAAGATTAAAGAATTATGAGACACACCACCTCAATAGATGTAGCTTGGTCGATCCTTGGAGGGGATGTAGGTGGCCTCTTCTTTGTCACGAGCGGGTATTTGTGGAATTTCGCGGCTTGAGCGGCCACAACATTCCTTTTTCCGCTTTTCCATATGTGACATTGAAGCGTTCGCTCCGTGCCTCCTGATGACCCTGCACATCTTCTCGAAATCCTTCTCAAACACCTCTCGGTTACTCTTACAGAGCCTACCCCACATCCCAGTGACGGCTTCCTTGTAGCCTTCGTGGTAGACCGCCATTGAGAACTCCTGGAGCTCAGTGGCTAGGAAGGCCATGGTCATTGGCGTTATGCCTTCCTCCACCCACTTTTGCATGATTTCGTCCAATTGCCTCTCAATTCTCTCAACAACCTCTTTGTCTCGGAGGAGTGTCTCCGCAACCGATCTCTCAACGTCTTTTTTCTTCAATGGCACGAATTTGACGCCACCCTTGTTGGGCTTTGGAGCTGCACGCTTTGTTCGATTATTGTTGCTCATCTTGCTATTCCATTGCTTCTGCTGAATCGTTTCCCCATTAACTCCTTTGATATCCCGACGGAGTCCATGCAGGCTCCGCCAATCCTGCGTCTCTTCCTTCTCGTCAGAAAATCGGGTTTAAGATCGCCCTCATTCAGAGGTCTTATACCTACGTTCCAGGCTTGCTCATATAGCGACTGAGTCGACCAGGCGTTAATGTCCCCATTCGACAGCAGGTAAAGTATTTTCTTGTCCGGTCTTGCGTTCGCATTTGTCATGCTATATCGAACGACCAAAGGAATCAATAACTTTATTTTGTTATAATTGTTATAAACGTTATTATGGAGCCGAGACGAGTCAAACCACTGGATGTTGTGGTAGTCTCCTGCATCACCTTCGAAACGGTGAAAGTTGTTAGCCCAATCGTTCATTTGCGCGCCGATCGGGTCTATCTCCTCCACTACTCCGAGGCTGAGGAGAGGGGCGGTAAGGATGTCTACAGCGCTTTCTACGAAGAGGTCGTTGACCAGCTAAAAACTCTGATGCAGTTGGACGATGAGAGCATCAAGGAGGTAAATGTCAAGGTGTTCCGGTTTAAGGAAGTGCTCACCGCCCTACTGGAGATCCTTCAGAGGGAGCGGGATCAGGGCAACATCGTTTACGTTAACGTCTCCGCCGGATCAATGGAGTACGCCGCGGCTGCTACCCTAGCTTCAATGATGGTGGCGGGAGTAAAACCAGTGGCAGTTGGAGTCGAAACCTATCTCATCCCAAATGAAAGGATAATGGAGGTCTACTTCGAGAACGGGCACCCCGTTGGCCTGGCTAAATCCGTCTATGAACCGACAGAGCTTCCCACTTATCCAATCGACATGCCACCAGCAGATCTTGTTCAGGCCTTGCGTATCCTCAGAACCAAGCTTGAATCTAAGCTTATTACGTCCTATCCGAACATGATCAAAGCGCTAAAGGAGACGAAGGCATGGACCTATGAAGGCTTGAACGTGGATGAGAAGATCACCCAGGCTGAGAAAATGTTCTATTCGAGGCATTACATTGAGAGTTGGCTGAACAGGGGTTGGGTCGAAAAGGAGAAAGGAAAGAGGGGGAAAATGAAGTTGACCATAGCTGGAGAAAACGTCTGTGATATTTTCCATCTAGAACAACCATGAGACTCTAATGATCTAGAACCAGGCGGATGGAAAAGAAGCCAATGCGTATGAAAATCCCTTGTCAATTACCCGGAGTTCGTCCATCGTCATATCAATTAAGATCGCGTAATATGGTGGACTCCATGGCAAGATCTAAAAAAACGAATCATTCATTTTCGCTAACTAGTGAGGAGATGTCGATCATAAAATGGAGAAGAAAGTTATTCTTGCATAATCCATTGAATAGATGTGGATAAGAATGAATTATTGAGAATGTTAAACATTTGTCTGATTATATATTTATAGTTCAAACCGAGTTTTATC
>PNBI01000088.1 GCA_003135935.1 Methanomassiliicoccaceae archaeon | reverse complement strand
GCTGATGTAGCTCAGTCGGTAGAGCAACGCACTTTTAATGCGTAGGTCGAGGGTTCGATCCCCTCCAGTGGCTCCATTTCCTTCTCTCATTCCAGCAATTGTCACCTTCTGAGGCAAATTGAAATAATCGCTCGGAGCTAAGTATCGTCAGGCACGCTGACGAGGACTTGCTTTGAAACGAAGACTGATCTACACGATGATCTTGTTGTTCGGGGTGACCACGCTCGGTACAGTCGGATTCCTTATTCTGGAACCTACCGTGAAGGATCCTTTCGAAGCATTCTACTTCACTATAGTGACCATGTTCACGGTCGGCTACGGCGATATAGTGCCAACCACCGTGGCAAGCAAGATTCTGGCTTTGATCGTCGTGGTCGGCGGCGTCACCGCGGCTGTCACTGCTTTGCAATCATTATTCGACCTGGTCGTCACAAAGGACATACGTCGTGAGCTGGGTTTACCCGAGAGGAGGACCAAAATGAAGGATCACATCATCATCTGTGGCTACGGAAACGTGGGGCAGAGGATATACGAACAGCTGAAAGACAAGAACGAAAGCTTCCTATTCATCGAGTCCGACCCGGGGAAAGTAGCAGATCTGGTGGACAAGCGCGTCCCGGTCATACAGGGAGACGCAAGCGACGAGGACGTTCTGGTGCGCGCCAACGTGAAGGAAGCGAAAACCCTGGTATTGACGCTAACCGATTCCACCAACATAATTGTGGCCATCATGGCCAAAATGCTCAGCCCAAACATCTTCATAGTCTCCGAGGTAGAGGACATGAGGAACGTCATCGTGCTGAAGAAGGCTGGGGCAGACGAAGTGGTCCATTGCCATGAGATGGGAGCGCGCACCATGGTCAGCAAGGCGAGGAAGATCGTCATCGATCCAGTATGTGGCGCCGAGGTGGATCCCAGGACGGCGAAATTCACTGCCGAGTTCAAGGGGGCGATCTACTACTTCGATAGTCAGGAGTGCAAGGACGCCTTTGGGAAGAACTCTGATCGATTCATGGAGATGCAACGGGTGGTGGAAGCGACCTGCGCGGTTCGATGATGTTCTCGCTCAGGTCATTCGATAGATAACGAATCCGGACCAGATCTTCGGGTAGAAGAAGGTGGATTTCTTGGGCATCTTCTTGCCCTCTTTGGCGACCTTCCAGATCAGATCCAGGTCAGGAGGTGAAAGGATCACCGCGAAGGAGTATTTGCCGGTCTTCATCTTCTCCAGTACGGAACGAGCCTCGTGATCGTATTCGATGGAAGCGTCCTCACCCATAAGGTCCTTGAGTGTCTTTTGGAGCAATACCTTTTCGCAGATGTAGGCATCCACCTTCCACAATGGATTCTGATCGGTCTTTCCGAGGTGCTCAGCTACGAATAGGCGGCCATCGGGAACTGCCAGACCCAATGCCACCCTCTTTGAGTTTTTCAAAGCTCTCATCATCTCATCGAGGTCCTTCATCTCCCACAAGCCGAAGTCCTTGGCGGCAAACGAGAGCAATTGCTCGGTGGAGACATTCGGCAACGATAGTATGCGATGCGTCGGCTCGACGACCAGACCTGCGTCATCCGATGCTACGAGCGTAGCAACGACGTAGCGCTTCTTCTCATCCTTCGGATGCTCCTGCGAATAGCGCATCGAGGTCTCATAGCGGTGGTGGCCATCGGCGATCAGCATCTTCTTCTGCTTCAACATCGTAATTACCAATGCGATCGTCTTCTCGTCCTTTAGTTCCAGGAAGGAATGGGTGACGCCATGGTCGTCCTTGAAACGGAATAGCTCCCGTGAGTTCTTCTGCAAAGCTGCGGCGATAGTCCGGTCCATATCTTCGTAGATTCCGAATATTGATTCCAGGTGAGCCTCGGTAGCTTCCAGCAGGTTCAATCGGTCCGCTTTCACTTTGGAGAACGTCTCCTCGTGCGGCAGGATGTTTCCTTGCTCGTACGGCTCGATCAGCAATCTTCCCATGATGCCTGTTCGCGTCCGTTCCTTGCCTTCGAGGACGAATGTTTGTCGATAGAGGTAGAAGCATTCCTTGCTTGATTGGACCAGCATCCCATTCTCGATCCATTCGTCCAACTCCTCCCTGGCAGCTTTGTAGTTGCCATCCTTTGCACCCAGGGTGATCCTGGCGATATTCCCAGGGAGAGACTGCAGTCTTCGCTTCTCTTGCTCGGTGATGACGTCATAGGGCGGCGATATTCTCTGAGTGATATCAGAGCCGATCGGCGGAGTGAAACCCCGGAATGGGAGGAACGTTACCATTTTGATTGCACCAATCAAGGGATAAAAGCTCGACATTGAATAGCTTTGCTCTAGTACCAGCGACAGTAAATCCGTAGCCAACTAGGAGAGACATCGAAATCAGGGTTGTTCTGGAGATGGTGAAGTGGGCTCAGCCGAGACCATCATGACTAAAGTCAGATAACCAGAGCTGAATTTCAATTCTATTTGGATAATGCAGAGCCAGCTTGAAAAACCCATTTTCATCCTTCTTTTTGAAGCTGGTCAGGGCAAGTGGGAACCATAGAAATGTGGCCAACATTCGACAAAACCGTTGAAGCTTGCTGTGAATGAAGATTGGCAGGACTAGCGAACAACAGCAGTAAGATAAAGCAGTTGAAAAGGGACTGAAAGAATTGAATATGAAAAATGTGAGTTACATCATGCAAGCGTGGCGAGGGATGGGAGCGTCTGCTCTGATACAGCCTTGTCAATTGATTATGCCCCCTCGAAAGGCAAACGTATTTGGATAATTCAGAGGATAGGCTTTCCGTGATCCGATACGACGATTTCTTCGATCAGCTAGAAGAGAGATTGAAGGGGCGAGGATTTTCGGTTACAAGGAAGATCGAATCAGGCAACGACCATTACGAGTTGTTTGCCTCCAGGCCTTACAAACCACCTTCGAATGCTAGGCGAACCTGCTACATTATCGCGACGAACTTGGATGCAGTCAATGACAAGACTGTTAGGGACTATTCGAAGCGAGCTTTCGGGTTCGGATTGGCAAATCGCAAGCCTCATCTTCCCAGGGGGCTTGGGGGAGGAATGGAGTTCTTCCCGGTTATCGTCTCCGACGATATCACGGATGAGCTGAAGGCATGGATGCGCAAGTCGATGCCAGAGGTGCATTTCATGGACGTACGCGAATTCCCCGTCTTGATTTCGCCGAAAGAGCGCAAGATCTACTATTTCGGATGTGGCCCTCCAATTGGTTGGGAAATGTACCAAGGATTCATCAAGTTCGTTGAGAACGAGTTGGGGTTTCATTGATATGGCGCCCCTTCGATGATGCAGGAAATCCCGCGAATGTGCTTGATGAAATGCAGCGAATCGGGGTATGCTTTTCGTTTTTCTTCCTTTGGATCAACGGCTCAACTCACGGTGTTCCGGGACAGGAAGAAGCCTCTCAGCGATGGCACCGAGATAGATTCAGGCCGACCGGCGGACAACTGGCGTTGGACCAGCGAGTGCCGATAGAGCAGGTATCGCAATCGATGAGGCACGCATCGACAAGAACGACGGAGCGGTACTATTGCCGCGCCAGAGCTGACCCTGCGTTCGCGAAGGTCAATGAAGCATACAATCGTATGTTTCTTGACGAGCCAGCTATGAACGCGAAAAACGATTGAATTGAAATCAAAAAATAATTGTCTGGACGAGGAGATTGGTGGGCTCAGCCGGATTCGAACCGGCGACCTACGCCGTGTAAGGGCGTTGTTTGTTAGGCGGCCTGGTGATGCCAGGCCATCTCATAACCACTAGACCATGAGCCCGTGCATTCGGAATGAATCCAGCCTATTAAAACCTAGCTTCGCTCGTGCATCGGTCAATCGAGCCTGATTTTCAGATTCTCGCGATCGCAATAGCTTTGGCTGAACAGAAAAAAGAAAAAAGGAAAATGAATTAAGGGGTTTAGATCGGTCCGCTGAAAGCGCCATTCATCATCGAGAACCCATAGTCCGCTGGACCATCGGTCGGGCTCACGAGGATGATCATATGCCTGTAGTTCACGAGACCGCCGATTTCACGCAGGACGGAAGGCTCCATCTGTGCCAGGTTGAGGTTCATAACCAGCGGCAGATACCATACTCCATCAGTTCCATATCCACCTGGGAAGTATAGCGAAACCATCCAGTTGACGGTCGGATAGATCGGTTCCAATGAGATTACATTCGCGGCGTTGTCCAACAAAACATTGTTCAGGGACAGGTCGGTCACATACCATCCTTCGTAGTGAGTGAATGGGTCCGTCATCATTCTGAATTTCAGCATGACGACGCTTCCGGCCCATTGGCTCAGATCGAAGTGGATTGTCTGGAACCCATCGGCCATTCCGTTCAGCCCTGGTAGGTTCTCCACGATCGCAGGCAATGCGTCAACTGCGGCATTGGATGTCGTGAATTCATTGGAGAGCGATGTCCATTCATGTCCGCCGTCCGTCGATATCTGGACGAAACCATAGTCGTACATCGGCTCGAGGTCCCAGTATGTCAGGAAGGACAGGTCTGCCGTTGCCAATCCGGTGAGGTCGAGAGTGGTCACCATGCTGGTATCCATCATATCGCCGGTTCCAGAATACCAATACATCTTGTCGTCGATTGCAACTGGTTGCCATCCTCTTATGACCGTCTTGTCACCGTTGAACTGAAGCTTCAGATCGAAGGCGTTCAAAAAGTCTGCCCATCCGCTTCCACCGACTACGTTAATGTAGTCCGTGCCATATGCCCCGAGTAGGCTGACCCCGGTGTCATGCCCTTCGGCACTAACGGTTGTTCCGAAGTAATCAGCTGCCGAGGTCATCGGGTTGGCAAAGGTGGACCAATCCAGCGTCTTTAACTCTCCTATGTCCGCCAGATTGATTGAGGTGTAATCGTACATTCCTCTTCCAGGAGAATCGGATTGGATCAGATTGGCAAGCCTCCAATAGTTGAAGACCTTGTTGAAGTTCCAATCTGGCAGGCCGATCGTTACGAATGCTGCATTCACCGCATCGATACCTGCTTCCGACGTATTCACGAGATTCTTAATCATGTCCGGGCCGAAGTGGTCGGCCAGATACATGACGAACAGGCACGCGGCTCCATAATCCGCTAAAATGTTGATGTCGCCTTGGTCACCCCACATCGTCAACGAGTTGTCCGGAGTGGCCAAGAAGTCCTTTATGTGCGCGTTAGCAGCGATGCCATATCCACAGAGGAATTCTGCGAACATCGATGCCCCTTCGTTCAACCACAATGCCTGTCCCGGGTTCAGATAGGCGTTCAATTCGTGCTGGTATTCATGCGCCAAGACGGATTCATAACCAAATGGCCTATAATCGTTCATACCGGTCCGAAGTTCAAATTGCCAGCAATCCATCTGGATGACGTTGCGATCATAGATGGAATCGATATAGCCCCAGGAATAGCCAGCCACAAATGATGGGTAGCTTGCATTGGTGAACTGACAATTCGGATCGATGAATAGGTTGTTATCCACGATGTTAAAGATCATCAGCATCACTTTTCCGGTCACGTTTGTGCCGAAATAGGGTCTGCCCAAATCTTTGAATAAGGAGTTCTCGCCATCACGTGGAGCGGCTGGTCCAAAGAACTCGGTCATATTAGGGTAGATAACGTTGTCAAACTGACCGATCATGTAATTGACCGAGTCGTTGGATACTGTCAGGTTCGACGTCTGAGCGTTCCTGGGATCTCCCGGGAAGAATTGCAGGTCGTTTGCAACCCAGACCTCGCACATATTGCCATCTCCCCTCTTTGTGAAGGTCATGTAGTTAGTTGGGGCGCTTGTCGACGGGCTGAAGGTGCTGTCGTTATAATACCATTTCCCATTTTCCCCAACATAAAACCTAGCCTGATCAGAGATATTATAGTAATTGCCAGGTGCGTATGCGTTCAGACTTGCGGCAGAATCGGCATAGAAGACAGTGTTGATGTCGCCGGTCTGCTTTGCCTTATCAAGCTCGGTCATATCGTATGCAGGCGCCTTTTGGGTGCTTGCAGCGTTATTACCACTTGATGTTGCTGTTAACGCGGGCACGGCCATCAAAAATCCGCTGGCCAGCAATGCCATCGTTACCATTACACAAATGACCTTGGTCGTATTCTTTAACATCGTTCCCCTCCTGTTATCACCTTGGTTCCAAAGCTGGAAAGCCTCGGGTGGTGCGGAAGATTCAATTGAGCCATCATTTGGCAGGAAAGTATATATTGATTTTGCAATCGATATTATACGTCTGGACAACGCACTTCCAATTATCCTCGAGGTTGTTCTTTCTCGAAGGACGGGGGAAAGCCTAATATTCTCATTGTGTTTCATATTCGGGTCCTATCAAGATGGTAGCAAGTAAGATCACGAGCCGGATTGAGGCCGCTCTTAGTCTCCCTGAAACCTGGCCTTCCATTCGACGATACTTCGTCAACACCATGTTCGATTCCATATTCGTGATGTTGGGCATCATTATTGCAGGTGCGTTCAACGATACTCCGCACCTGAGTGTGGTGATTGCTACCATTTTGTCCAGCGCTGTTGCTTTAGGCATCTCCACAGGCATCAGCGTTTTTGAAGCGGAGAACCTGGAGCAGGGTCGCCGCATCGACGAGATAGAAAAGGCAATGCTCCGGTCGATGGAGGAGACCCACATCGGTCGCTCCTCTCGTTCGAGCATCTACCTGATCGCTTTGGTAAATTTCATGGCCCCCATCATCGCTGGAACGGTGATGCTTGCGCCGTTCCTCATCTTCTCGGCGATAGACATCAGGACGGCAGCATGGACGGCGGTCGGCCTGGCGATAACTCTGCTTGGCCTAACAGGCTATTTCATGGGAAGGGCAGGAAAGAGAAACCCCTGGGTCCAAGCGGTGAGAATGGGACTGGTCGGCGTCGGGGCGTTCATCATATGCTTCTACATCGAGAGCGCCGTGGCCTGATCAACAGATACGTGGCACCGGATCGCCGACCGGAGGCTCGAGGATCCTCTTTCCTCCCACCTCTGTGATCAGGACGACACCATGATATTTCTTCGTGGCATGGCCGATTATCGCGGCGTTCCGGCCATAGGGATGGGCGCGGATCGCTCGAAGGACCTCTTCCTCGCGCTCCCTGACCACTCCGACGATCATCTTGCCTTCGTTTCCGATCGTCAGTGGGTCCAGACCGAGCATCTCGCAAGCGTTCCTTACTGCTTCGTTTATCGGAATAGAGTTTTCCACTACCTCGATGCCGACCTTAGACTTCGTGGACCATTCATTGACAGCGTTCGCCAGCCCACCGCGGGTCGGGTCCTTCATGCTCACCGCTCCCCCGACCTTGAGGATATCCTCGGCCAGGCCATTGAGCGGTGCGATGTCGCTCTTAACGACCGAATCGAAGCCATAACCCTCTCTGAAGGAAAGCAAGGCGATGCCATGGTCCCCCAGCGTCCCGGTGGCAATGATGGCATCTCCTTCACTCAGATTGTCGTCGGTCATCCATCGAGAGGCGACCTTCCGATATTGCGAGGCGACCTCGAGATCGTAATCAAGATAACTCGACCTGCGGCCGATCGCTGACGTGGCGATCACCATGCGCTCGATCTTGCCCTGCTCCATGACCTTAGTATCGCCGGTGACAACTGGAACCCCTGCCATTTTGGAGGTCTCGCCAATGCTGGTCGAGACCCGTTCGAGGACGTCGAACTCCAGACCCTCTTCCAAGATCATGGCGCAGGATATCGCCAATGGTCGAGCACCCATGACCGCGATGTCGTTTATGGTACCACAAACGCTCAATGTCCCGATGTCTCCTCCAGGAAAGAAAAGGGGCTTCACGGTATGGCCGTCGGTAGTGAAGACAATCCCGTCCACCACTGCCGAATCGTCGAAAGAATGCAACGGGACTTCGGTATCAACCCTCGGCAGGAACGGGATGATGTGCTTGCTGATGAGCTCGTGCATCATCTCGCCTCCGGGNNCCATGACCCATTGTGACCCGTTCCATGTTCGGCAGAATAAACTGAAGGTTCATTAAACATTCTGATTTCCTTCAGCCGATCGAGGAATGGGACAAAGTCTTATGATGAGAAGTCATCATACCGCCAACAGCAGGGGCTCGTAGGGTAGTCTGGATTATCCTTTTGGCCTTCGAAGCCAAAGACNNCCGGGGTTCAAATCCCCGCGGGCCCGCCAAATTTCAATCAGAACCTCATCAGATCATTGCCAGTAGAATGTTCGAACAAACTTATAACTCAAAGAACTCCATTTAGGGTGAAGCTATCGTTAAGAAGTGATGGGATTTTAATGCCTGGTTGGTGTGCAAAATGAATCTTGGGCTGGGAATCGATACAGGCGGAACTTACACTGATTCTGTTATCATCGACCTCGATGGCAGCACGGTGCTGAGCAAATCGAAGGCGCTCACCACGAGGAACGACCTCTCCATCGGAATATCGAATTCGATTGATGGCCTGGACGCCTCTCTTTTGAACAAGATCAAGCTGGTGTCGGTCTCCTCCACCCTTGCGACCAATTCGGTGGTCGAAGGAAAGGGCTGCAGGGTCGGTCTGATCGTCGTCGGGTACGAATTCGACAAATCGATCCTGGTGGAAGAGGCAATCCAGATAAGGGGCGGCCACGGACTGAACGGCGAGAAGAAGGAGGAGCTCGACCTTGATATGGCAAAGAACTTCGTTCTTGCCGTGAAGGACAAGGTCGATGGGTTCGCGGTATCGAGCTATCTCAGCGTTAGGAATCCCGAGCATGAGATCTCCCTGAAACGGATGATAGAACCCTTGACCTCGAACCCAGTGGTTTGCGGTCACGACCTCTCATCTAAATT
>PNBI01000171.1 GCA_003135935.1 Methanomassiliicoccaceae archaeon | reverse complement strand
CAACCGATCTTCCCAAGAATTTGCCGAACGCATTTTCCTATAGATGATCTTGGGGCACATTCGGGATTTCCTGTAAAATCTCGTGAATTGCATAACTCGGCAGATTCTCGGGAACATTCTCGGGGGTTCTCTCGGGATGTATCTCTGAGTATGTCTCGGATGTTCTCAATAATTTTCTAAAGCGTTCCCGATGATCTTGCGGCACATCGACCGTTTGCTCTCCCAAGCCGCGATGCAATGGTTGGTACGTTGCGCGCAGAGGATGTCCTGAAATACGGTGCGACAAAGTCAATTGTATTTACTTCTGCGCTCACTAGGCGTTAGATAGATATCTTACGTGGCACTTCGCTGATTAAGAATAACTTTGAATCCAAGAATGATTAATCTAGATGAGCATGGATTAGCTTCCCATTTGACTGAATTCTCACTTTCCAGATTTCTTTTCTAATTTCAATGCTCTCAAGCCAGCAACTAAAGTCCAGACCCCTATTAGAATTGATACGACTCCAAACAGTGGACCCTTAGCATCACTAAAGAAGGATAGGACTATTCCAAGAACGAAAGCAATACCAAGCCCAATGTCCCAAAACACTCTCAAGAAAAGGACGACATCCGGTCTACTGAAGAGATCAAGGAATACGTATAGTGGATTTTTCAATAGATATTCTCCATCGGACTTCCACATGATCTCCAATTGTCATAATCTCTTCTTTGATATTGTATGATCTGGTCATCGATGATATTATTTTTAAGCTCACAAATCGGATTCTGGACCTTCCTGAAGAAATGTTTGATAATCCTTCTGGACGTAATAACATACCGGGCAGTTCGAAAGCATCGACCTCTCATAGCATCAAAGCGACTCAGACCCTCGCGCCATATTNNCACCGTGGCCGTTTTTGCCGCTTTGACGGGAGATATGGACGCTGGGGCAAGGAAGAAAACCATTTCCAAATCGATGAAAGTATCATTGCTTGTCCTCATCTTCTTCGTTATCACGGGCAACCTGGTGTTCAAGCTCTTCGGCATCACGGTGGCCGCCTTTGAGATCGCGGGGGGCATACTCCTCATAACAGTGGCCTTGGATATGCTAAGAACGAAGAAAGGAGAATTTTCGGCAAGAGAAGGCGACATAGCCATCGTCCCGATAGCATTTCCCTTAACGGCAGGGCCAGGGGCTATAACAACGGTAGTACTTCTGACCTCACAGGCGACAGACATTTTAGAGGGCGCTTTCGTCTTCATCGGCGTATTGATCGCTATCTTGATTTCCTATATTGGACTGAGGTATTCTTCTGGGCTTTTCAAATGGCTCAAGAATGATGGGCTAAGGGTCGTGACAGCATTGATGGCGATCATCGTTCTAGCTATCGCGGTTCAGTTCATCATCAACGGGATCTTGGAGGTCGTGAAGCAGGTATGAATTCCTTGGTTTGGCGGGGGGGTCTGAAAGAGGAGCCATGTGCAACCGCCTAGTTGTTGAACCAACAAGGTTGTCTTGGCTTGTCTCAAACATCCCGAACCTCAACGTCTAACTTGCTACAAACTGATACATTCTGGAAAGACCATTTTTCGATATTGTATATTTCCTCTAACATGCTAGTGAGAGGGATTCAGACAATACTAAGAAGACTCCCCTCAAAAAATCAGCTGAACAATAAAATGAAAAGTAGAGGAATGGGTTTGCCTCAGCTAGTGCGAACGACTATGTTCCCCCCGCTCAATGGAATCTGAGCATTTGGCGTTCCGATTTGGTACCACACAGCATTAGATTGGTTGTAGATCGTCACAGCTATCGAATCGGGTGAGCCCGCTAGAAGAGTGCCACTGCCGTCTGTGATATAAGTGGTAAACCTGTAGTTCATCCACGAATTCACTATTGTGCCAGTTGCGCTCCTGACTTGATAGATATTGCATTTTCCCGAGAAGACCGCTTGGTGTGCGCTGGTGAAGGCTAAGCCACCGCCCTGCAATCCGGCACTTACAACTACATATTCGTACGCTCCTGAATGGTAGACAAAGACGAAGGCGCCAATTGGAGTTGGGGCTCTTATGTATTGCACGGCAAAGGCAAAGGTGTCTTTTCCGTTTTGACTGTTGGAGTCCTGTATCCAGCCGTTGCCTGTGGCTCTGCTAAAGTAACTCGTGCTTGTGGTTACGGTTAGCCTTTGGATGACGATCTTGTTTTGCGTCCAATATCCGTTTGCAGGGTCGATCCTTACCCTTACTGTCCAGATGTCTGTTCCGATAGTTGGCTTCGGTGTAACCAAAGCGTTGCCGCTGGAATCAACTGAAGCATAGAATGTGGCATCTGGTGTTGCGCCTAGGTTGCTGGAACTGAACAAGTCGAATTCCACTCTCGCCTTTGTGAAGTCGCCAAGATTGGGTTCTGGTGTTTGAGAAAGTCTGGCTGAAAGCCTTATCGACCCTGTCACCTGTCCCTTGGTATTGACTAAGGTGTCACCAGTATAGGTAATTGATGCGATTTCCTTGCTGGGGAGTGGTTTCTGCGAGAAGACCTTGATGACATTGGATGTACTGCCATCTACCACATAGACATTGAAGTGACTATCAACTGCAACGCCATAGGGATAAGTCAGGGCGCCTGGGTGGCCGTTCGTGCCGAAATTCAAGATCCAATTGCCCTCTCCAGTGTACATGTCAATTCGGCTGTTGAGCTCATCTGCCACATAGACGTTGCCGGCGCTGTCAACCGCTATCAACTTTGCATAGTTGAAATTCGTGTCCCCCGTGCCATAAGAGCCCCATTGTCTTATCAGCATTCCCGATGTGGTGAATTCCTGGATGCTGTTTTCGTTACAGACGTAAACATAGCCAGTTGCGCTGACTGCTATTCCATATCCAAAGGAGCTCCATTGTGTAACGTAGTTGCCATTCGCATCGAATACTTCAACTCTGCCGTTGTTCTGATCTACCACGTACACTTTTCCACTTGAGTCTATTGCTACTCCAATTGGAGTGTCGAGTTGGCCGTTGCCTGAACCGGGATTGCCATAGGAACTACCGAATTGGAATTTATAGTTCCCACCCCTGTCGAACACTTCGATTCGGTTGTTGTACGTGTCTGCGACGTAAATGTACCTGTTGTGACTGTTGTATGCAATGCCTGTTGGATAGTTGAACTGACCGTTGCCGTGCTCAGGGCTTTGGACGTCGTTCCCCCACAATCTGATGAATCTGCCAGAGCTGCTGAATTCTTGAATCCGATAGTTCGCGGAATCTGCGATGAAGATATTACCGCTGCCATCAATCGCTGCGCCCTCAGGAGCAAAGAACTGGCTAGGTCCAGGGATGGAGGTGGCCCCTGAGAATTGGTTCAAGAAACTGCCACTATTAGAAAATTCTTCGACGACTCCCAGGTATGATCCAGTGTAATACCACTCGCTCATGAAAACGTTTCCGGTTGAATCAACCGCAACATTAGACAGCGAGTACGTCCCACTCCACTGCATTATGAAGTTGCCGCTATTATCGAATTTCTCAACAACGTTAGCACCCGCATCCGCGACAAACACGTTTCCCTTTCCATCAACCGCGATTCCAGTAGAATAGGAGAAGCTGCCGAATTGTCGAAGGAAATTACCTGTCCCGGAAAACTCTTGGACGACCAAGTTTCCCGCGTCAACTGCAAATATTTCTCCATTCTTATCCACGGCAACACTAACAGGAAGGAACGAATTCGAGTTGGAGGTATTGCCTCCGAAGCTTATGATGAAGCTCCCCGTGTTGTTAAAAACCTGGATTAGGCCGTTGTACGTATCCGCGACGACAGTATTTCCAGTGGTCGGATCTACCGCCACGCCGCTGGGGGAGCTAAATGTAGTGCCACCGTTAGAGCCGTCCCATTGTGTCAAGAAGTTTCCATGGCTGTCGAATTTCTGAATCAGGCTGTATCCTTGATCCGCCACGTAGACGTTTCCGCTACCATCGATTGCCACTTCTCCAGGTGCGTAGGAGAAGTAGTTACCACCGCCATAAGCACCTTGATAAGGACCGCCCCACTGAGTTACGTAAGTTGCACTGCTTGTCGTGCTCCCAGGAATGCAGGAGAATTCATACATCCAGATGTTTGCGTAAAGTCCGTACTGAGTATCAGCTACGTAGACGTTGTCTTTTCCTGTGATGGCAATGGCGCTCAGATAATCGAATTGAATATTGCTGCCATAGCCAATGGTGCCGAAACCTGCCTTGTAATCAACGAGTATCGGAGGAACGGTGAAGGAAGAGGATATCAAGTCGTATGCAGGATCATACTTTCCGTCGTTATTTCCATCCATGACAAGATAGTGCGTGCCAGCTGTCAATGGATTGCTCCAGATCAAGGAGACTTGTCCACTCGTGTTCACCGTTACCGTGGTTGGGTTGCCTCTAATATCGCTCAGAGTCTGACCAGTTGTTGGAATGCTGTCGACGACGTAGACGTTGACTGCTTGAGAACTTCCCCCATTATCGGCGAATTCTGCATACACAACATCGGATGCCATGTAAGAAGACTTTGCATTGCCAGCCGAATCGGAAGAGACGATTGAAGCGACCTTGAAGGCAACGACCAGTTGGTTTGCTGCGACATTCTCTGTGCCAGCTGTACCTGTAGCGTGAACGGTGAACGTGTAATTTCCAGATGGGGTTGAGCCTGATGTCATGACCTTCAATGTCGAAATGGTCGTCAGGTGATTCAATGTTGCAGGAGTGAAGTAGAATGTTAAGCCAGTCGGAAGGACAGGAGACCAGCTAATAGTTGACAAGGTTACGAATGTGGAGAATCCGCTTCCGGTCCATGTTGATGAAATGGAATACGTAGCGGTTCCTGGCGGGTCGATTGGACTGGGGCTTTGCGGGCCCACTGTGAGGGTTAATATAGAGTAGTTGTCTGCGAATGTGGTTGTTGCTTTGTTTGTTCCGTCTGTTGCTGAGACGTAATATGTTGCTTCTATTCCAACGCTGAGGACGTAGGTTGTTATGAAGCCCCCCATCTGATCGGTCTTGATGCTATTCCAGGTGTCGATGACTCCATCGGGCCTTGTAACAGAGACTGTTATGACGGAGCTAGGCGCAAAACCAGACCCGTATATGGTCACAGTCGAGCCGGGATAATACTCGGTTTGATTGGTCCATATAATGGCTGTGCTGGCAGCGGGGGCTTGGGTCGATAGGCTTGATCCCATCACGAGAGCTGCAGAAGTATGGGGTATCGGTAGGGTTGATCCTATCATTAGGGCGATAAGCAGTGAAGCAAAGAAGCCTTTCCTGAGAAGTCTACGATGGAGTGGAGACATTCGTATCCTCAGTGACATAGCAGCCTTTGTCAGAGCGTGTAATATTTAACCATTGCGCGATTTTCAGACGGCACTCCACCTGCGATCTCAATCGCGGCGACGGTGATGTTGAAGAGTTTGAACACCAAGTTGCCCGTGATCACAAAGCGACTAGAGCGAATGAGCCCATCATCTATCAGACTTTATCCCAGTGTTTTGGCGGCTCAAAATAGATTATGAATGGCACATTCGGATACTCGTAGAATAATAGAGAAACAGCGGCAGAGCAGGGTAGGAACATGTTCGGCAGAAGAACGAAGATGAGGAAGCTTGCGGTTTCTCGCGCGCACGTCTAAGTGATCTCTTTCAGAGAATGATTCTATCAGCCTTATTGAGGAAGTAGATGCAGATAAGAAAAAAAGGTAAGGGGTTTGTTGGCGTATCTTTAATATCTTCGAATTGAAGAAATTACGATTCGGCAAAACTGACACTGCACAATATGTGGTACAATCATGCTCTAGCCATTCTTTATTGTGAGCACAAATCTAGCCTTTCTGCGGCTCCAATATCAATGTTATCAATAATGAGTTTGGCTTGCTTACGGATTATAAGGCCAACGCCGCTTTGATAATATCGTGTTGGGAAAATCCATTAAGGTCCTTATTGTTGATGATGAGCCCCAACTGCTAGAGATTTCAAAGGCCTTTTTGGAGGATCTCAAAGGATTTGTGGTTGAGACATCACTTTCCGCGAAGGACGCGATTAAACGGATGCGGACGACCGCATACGATATCATCGTCTCCGACTATCAGATGCCAGAGGTCGACGGCATTGAGCTTTTGGAATCAATCCGTTTGTGCAATGACCCGATCCCATTCATCTTATTCACAGGAAAAGGCCGGGAGGATGTGGCGATCAAGGCGCTGAACTCTGGTGCCGATTTCTATCTGCAGAAGGGCGGGGATCCTAAAACTCAATTCGCGGAACTGGCGAACATGATCGTTCAATCCGTCCAAAGGCATCGGGCGGAATTGGATCTCATAGAGAATGAGGAAAAGTTCAAGAACATCTTCAATTCAACCAGCGATTCGATACACATTCTGGATTTCGATGGCAAGGTCCTCGAAATCAACGATATCGGATGCGATTGGCTCGGATATACCAGACAAGAGATGGTGCAGAAGAATGTTAAGGACATCGATTCGGTGCAGTATGCTAGACAGGCCCAGGACCGGATGAAGGAAGTGATGGAGAAAGGATTCGCGCTATTCGAGGTCGATTGGGTAACAAAAGGCGGGAAACTGGTTCCGGTCGAGATTAGTGCCAGAAGGATCAATTTTGCCGGCCGGCCAGCGATCCTGAGCGTGGCCCGTAATGTTTCTGAGCGCAGGATGAGCGAAGAAATACTGATCGAGAATGACAGGCAGATCGTTTCCCTCAATCGCATGCTCGCAATGCTGAGCCAGACGAATCAGATGATCGTTCGTGCTAAAAGTCCGCAGGAGATTCACGACAGGGTGTGCGAGATAGCGGTTCAACATGGTGGATTCGAACATGCATGGGTAGGTTCAAATGACCGGGGTTCGGTGGCTATCTTAGCTT
>PNBI01000025.1 GCA_003135935.1 Methanomassiliicoccaceae archaeon | reverse complement strand
GGCTGATGATTTGATCTTCCACAAGTACCACGGCCTGGGCAATGACTTCATCGTTCTGGAGGATTTCGATGGAAAGGCTCCAAAGGGCCCCGATTTCGCTAGGAAGCAATGCCATCGTCGCTTCGGCATCGGAGCGGACGGCATACTCTATATCTCCAGCTCGAAGAAAGCGGATGCCAGCATGAAGGTCCTGAACTCCGACGGTTCGGAGGCAGAGATGTGCGGCAACGGAATAAGATGTGTGGCGAAGCACCTCTTTGATATGGGTCTGGTCAAGAAGAGCAAGATGAGTATAGAGACGCTGGCCGGTATCAAGGAAGTGGATTGCCAGGTTGAGGCAGGACAGGTGAAGAGCGTAACGGTCGATATGGGCGCTCCGGAACTGGACTGCGAGAAGATACCTATGGATTGCCGGGGAAGGTTCATCAATAAGCAGCTGGGCGTCGATGGGAGGCTCATCACCGGCACCGCAGTCTCGATGGGCAACCCCCATTTCGTCATCCTTGAGCAGTTGAGCGAGGGAGCCATCAAGGAGCTCGGCCCGAGGATCGAAGGGCATCCGATGTTCCCCCGAAGGACCAATGTCGAGTTTGCCCAGGTGCTCCCTGACCACATAGAGGTACAAGTGTACGAGCGGGGTGCGGAATGGACGCTGGCTTGCGGGACCGGAGCGTGCGCCACCGTGGTGGCAGCGGTGGTGAACCGGCAAGCGCCTGAGAGTAAGGAGGTCGAGGTGCGACTGCCTGGCGGAAGCCTTTGGATTAATGTAGGCGCAAGATTATCCACAGTAATGATGCGCGGCCCCGCGGTGAGGGTGTATCGCGGCGAATTGCAGGAGTGATCTAAGAATGACATTCGAGTATGCCAATCGAGTCAAGAAGATACCGCCATACCTTTTCGCGGAGATCGAGGAGAAGATCCGGATCAGACAAGCACACGGGGTCGACATCATTGATTTCGGCATCGGCGACCCGGACATCCCGACCCCGAAATTGATCGTCGAAGAAATAGCAAAGCAGCTACGGGATCCCAAAAATCATAATTACCCCACCTCGGCCGGCGAGCCAGAGACTCGAAAGGCCGTCGCCGACTGGTACAAGAGGCGCTTCGGGGTCGACGTCGAACCCCAAGGCGAGGTCTGCATCCTGTTGGGAAGCAAGGAAGGACTGGCGAACCTGGCCAGGGCATTCGTCAACCCAGGTGACAAGGTGCTCGTTCCCGACCCCGCGTATCCGGTCTATGCCCAAGGTGCGGCGATGCTCTGCGATGCCGTCGCCGTCAGGGTACCATTGCAGCCTAGACGCAACTTCTGGTTCGAGGACTCCCCCCGGGAGCTGGACCCAGAGGCAAAAATGCTCTACGTCAACTATCCCAACAACCCGACCGGCGCGGTCGCCACCAAGGACTACCTGCGCGGGCTGTACCGCTGGTGCGTGGAGACCCATACCATCATGGCGTACGATAACGCGTACTCTGAGCTCACGTTCGACGATTACATTGCCCCTTCGATGTTGGAGATCGGGAAGGAAGGGACGATCGAGTTCGGCTCCCTGTCCAAGACTTTCAACATGACCGGCTATCGACTCGGCTATGCCGTTGGAGATGCCGAGCTCATCAGTGGTCTGAAGAAGGTCAAGGCCCAGGTCGATTCCGGTGCTCCGAAATTCATCCAGAAGGCCGCGGCAATGGCTTTGGAGCAGTACACTGGCAGCGAGAAGCCGCCTATGGTGAAGGAGAGCATCGCCATCTACGAGAAAAGGCGCAACGTGCTCGTCGCTGGGCTGCGGGAAATGGGATTCAAGGTTCCAATGCCCAAGGGAACGTTCTATCTCTGGTTCCCAGTCGAGGGGAGCAGCCTGAAATTCGCCGACAAGATGCTGGAACATGGCGTTGTGGTCACTCCCGGCGTCGGCTTCGGACCGGCCGGCGAGGGCTTCGTCCGCATGGCATTGACACAGCCGGTCGAGAGAATGGAAGAAGCACTGGTGCGAATGAAGAAGGCGCTCTAATCCTGATCGAATCGATCAGCCAGGGCACTTCCTGTACTTCGCCGCCTTCAAGGCTTCGACCACTGGCAATGGCTTTCCGAGCAGAAAGGTCTCCAAAGCGCCGCCTCCGGTGCTGACGTAGGAGAACTTGTTGAAGAACCCGAAATGCTCGGCCGCCGACACCGTGTGCCCACCGCCGATCACGCTGAATGCTTTGGAGTAGGTCGTGGCCTGCATCAATTCCCGCGTGCCCTGAGCGAAGATGTCCTTCTCGGTCACGCCAGCTGGTCCGGAGATGAAGACCGTTCCCGCATGGCTGATCACCTTAGCGAACTTCTCCATGCTGCCCCGGCCGATGTCCAGGATCGGATATTCCTGCGGAAGATCCCCCACCATTATGTCCCGCCGATAGCACTCCACTTCGATGGCCACATCGAACGGGAGTAGGATGCGCTCGCCCTTCTCGGAAAGGAGCTTTCTTGCTGCGGCCAGAGCCTCCGAGGTGATCTCCTTCTCGATCATCTTCTCGGTCGGTCCGCCAAGCTTCACTCCGCGCGCCATCAGGAACGCGTTGCCGGCCACCCCGACCAGTATCACCCAATCGGCTACCCTCGTGGCCAGAATGCGTTCCACCATCTTGACCGTCTCGCCGAATTTTGACCCCCCGAAAACGAATATGGCCGGTCTGGCAGGGTTCTCGAATACGGTCTTCAACGCCTTGAGCTCCCTCTCCATCAGCCGTCCGGCCGCCGAGGGAAGCACGGCCGTGAATCCGACCAATGAGGCTTGAGAGCGGTGCGATGCCCCGAAGGCATCGTTCACGTAGATATCGAAGAGAGGTGCCAGCTTGGTCACGAGTTCGCTTTTGGCATGCTCCTCTGCCGTCTTCTTTTCCACCTCATAGGGCAGCTCGCGCACGTTCTTGAGCACGATGACCTCGCCAGCGGAAAGGGATCGGATAGCCTCGATGGCCACCGGGCCATAGATGTCATCGACATACTTCACCTTCTGACCCAAGAGCCGCTCGATCATCTTCGCATGACATGCCAAGGATGTGAAGTCCCATTCCCCGGGACGGCCTTGGTGCGACAGGATGGCCACCTTCGCGCCCTTGGAGAGGAGCTCCTTAAGAGTCGGCATGGTCTGCTGGACGCGATTCCCGTCCTCGATCTCCAACGTGTCTTTGTTCAAGGGGCAATTGATGTCCGCTCGGAAGAGCACGGTCTTGTTCTTGAAATCGAAGTCATCGAGAGTGTTGAAGTCGGACATTTTCTCCCTTCCCAAATGAATGAATTCGTGTCTGGTAGATTATTCCTTTCCGCCGCCAATTATCGCAGTCTGATTTCGTTCCACTGTTATTTGCCGATGCCCATTGCTTTGTCGGTCTTGCGAATGGAGCGCATCGGGTCCGTCTCGATCTTCATCATCGAACGGACACAGTCAACGATCTCCGGCACGATATCGCTCTCCTGATGGATGGCCTGGTAGTAATAGAGGGTGTTGCCCTCCACCTTGATCCCATCCTGCCAGACGATGATCTCCATGAAATCGCCGCGGGGACGGCCGAGGTCTCTGGCCAGCTCCATGATCTGGGCGGAGGACTTGATGCCATGCTTGCCGCTCACGAAACGGATGCGCGGGACGTTATCCCAGACGCTCAGGATGTCGTTCTCCGTGGCCTTCTTCCTCAGCTCCACCGTGACACAGTGGACGTGCATCATCGTGGTGGGAGTGACAACGGCCATGGTGCGGATAGGCAACCAAGGCATGATGGTCTGGACGTCGATCCCGTGATGGGTGGGCAATTTCAGGCTGGGCTCGATGGCGTTCAGCGCCGAGCCTTTCTTGTCTCCAGGATCAGCTCCCCGACGTACTAGCGCCGCGAATGCCTTCTCGATCCCGAAGACCCGGTCGATGGGGAAGAGGGTTCTTACCAACCCCGTGGTATTGCAGGAGACGACCCGAACGAATTGCGCTCCCCAGGCCTCCTGGTAATTGGCGAAAGCGTTGAATGATATTCCAGAGATGCCATGCTCTTCCCCGCCCTGAAAGATGGCTTTCACGCCAGCCTTCTCGTAGATCGGCTTGTACATAGCTCCAATACCGCTGGGAGTGGCATCGACGATGACGTCGCACTTGGGAATAAGGTCGGTGAGGGTTCCAGCTAGCTTGATCTCCTCCTTCTCGAACTCGGCCACGTTCTCTTGAGCGGCCGCATATAGGGGGAAACCTTCTTTGATGGCCAATCTGGCCTCATAACTGGGTTTGGTCTTGGTTACCCCGACGACCTCCATATCGTCCATTCGCTGGATGGCGGAAGCAGCGCGCTTGCCAATGGTGCCATATCCGTTGATTCCGACCTTGACCTTCATATCATCAACTCCCTGCGTTTCAGGACATGCTGATGAGGGAATATCTCCCTTACGGTGTTACTTCGCGATTGTCAGGCCTATATTCGATAATTGAACATGAACGAAGATTACGATAGGAAAAAGAAGAAAAAGGAAGGGATTTTGGCGTCCAGATTACTTCTTTTCGGGAGCAACCTTTGCCTTAAGCTTTGCGATTGACCTTCCAATCAGCAATACAGCTACGACCGCGAGAATGGTGACCAATATCGCATAGATAAAAAGGCCTACCCCAGGACTGCTTGCGAACACTTGACCGACGGCCCACTTGATCGCCTCGTTCCATGCCAATGCAGCGATTAGCCCGAAGGCTGCTGTCATCAGAGCCGAAACTGTGTCCATTACCTGGATTCTGAAAGCCGCGTTCTCAGCCATTTCTTTCCTCCATTACCAATCCAATAAGGATGTGCCTAAAGAGCGTTTAATCGATATAAATAAATTTAGCCGTTTCAGGACGAACCTTGTGTTCAAGATTGCTGGAATGGCTGCCTTATCACCGTCTTTAATTTCTCCAGGAGGGTTCTCCTTGGATCGCTCAGATATATTTCGTGATGTTTGCCCTTTAGCGTCCCGCCCATTTCCTGAATGAACCAGTGAATTCTCTCTATGGTAGGGCCCTCGTCCACGTACGGACCAACGTACATGATCTGCGCAGCCCTCCCTTCATCGTAGCTTTCCATATGGAGCTTAGGCAGCTCGGGAAGATCCTTCTTCTGGGCCGCAGCCTTCTTTGCAGCCGTCGCCATTTCCAGGGTTATGAAATCTGGCACCATGATCATGGCCGTCCATCGCCAGTCATCCTTGTTGCCCAATACCAGAGCGCCTTGATCGGTGTTCCACCAAAGCCCTTCCAGCGGACCCACCCTGAAGTCCATACTAGGATCCCTCTTCTTCAGGTCGAACTTCAACGTATAGGCCATGGAATAGAGCGCCATTATCGCCCCTTGGTAGGTTTTGGATGTGTTTGGGTTGCCCTCGCCGTCCACCATGAGAAAATTCATCTTGGGGACCAAAACGTCAACGACCGTCTTGCCGCTCGGGAAATAGAACTGCTTCAGGTCCTTCTTCCAATCGGTTGCCATACCGATCAGTTGAAAGTGGATCGTGACTAATGAAGGTTGCTGTTCGGCCCTATCATTTGGCATATCCAGTAATCTTGAAATAGCCTGGCGGAGTTGCTTAAACACAATGAGCGATCTCATCAGCGTTGGCCAGATGGGCTATTATGCCAAATGGTTCTTCAAATCGAAGGTCGGTATGAAGAGGCCATTGGTCAACACTATGATCATCAACTTCAACTGCAACCTCCACTGCAAGCACTGCAGCATCTCAGGCAACGTGGACAAATTGCCCAACCCCTTCCAGATCGATTTCGAGAACGCCAAAAGGGAGATGAGGGAACAGTACACGAAGGGGGCAAGGATCCTCTTCTTCGAAGGCGGGGAGCCGACACTTTGGAAGGACGGCGAGAAAGACCTACGAGATCTGATCCAGGCGGGAAAGGACCTGGGTTATTTCGTCATCGGTTATACCACCAATGGCACCAACCCCATCGTTGAAAACAGCGACGTCGTCTCCGTTTCGCTTGACGGACCGAAGGAAATCCATGACCAGATCCGCGGGGAAGGCACCTATGAGAAGCTTATGGAAAATCTGGCGAAGACCACCCACCCGAACATATTCGCCAACATGACCATAATGAGGCATAACGTCGACAGTGTGAGGGAGACGGTGGAACTGGTCGCCAAGAACGATCGCATCCGCGGCATCATGCTGAATTTCATCACCCCGCCGCCATCCGATATCGCGCTCACCCTGGAGGAGAAGAAGCGGGTCGTCGAGCTCGCGCTCCAAATGAAGAAGGAAGGTTTCCCGATCCTCAACACCACCAAGGCGTTGAGGGATATGCTCATCGAGGATTTCGGAGGTTTGTGTCAAGACTGGGTCTCGGCGTTCGTCCTTCCCGATTGTTCGCATTACGGCGGTTGCCCACTGAAGGGAACGGAATCATGCAAGAAATGCGGCTTCGATGCCGTCCGGGAATACCGTCTGATTGTGAAAGGGAGCCCGAGCGCCATCACACAGATGTCAAGACGGTTTGCATACTCAAAGAAATGATCACCAGTAGCGCCTGGACAAGGGACAGTTTCAGAGCATCGAGCACCGGGCGCATCTCTCGGAACTTGTCTTCTTTGTCCCTGAGATGCCTTATCATGCTCACCCCGAATGGCAACGTCAGGAACAGCAGGGCGAAAGTCAGATTGTGATATACGAGCACGAATACCAATCCGTACATGACCGCCAGGATCCCGATAAGGATCTTAGTGACCGTGTCGACTCCGAAACGGACCACTAGGTCATTCTCGCCTGCCGCGATGTGGGCCTCTCTGCCAGACATCTCGTCGACGATCCGCATGATCATCGCTCCAATGC
>PNBI01000047.1 GCA_003135935.1 Methanomassiliicoccaceae archaeon | reverse complement strand
CCCATAGATGACCCACCCGCCCTAATGGGGTGCTGAAGACCGCCAGCTTGCCGCCCCTACGCGATAGCATGGGGGTGATCGCGTCGTAGGTCGAATCCGGAACGTCTCTAGCCTCATCGACGAACACGCGCGATATTTCAGTGTACCCTCTGATCAGGCCAGTCGCGGGGAGGAAGTAGATCACCGATCCGTTCTTGAAGCGTAATTCCTCCCTAGATGCCTTCAGCACCGACGCGTATAATTGGTCATTCTGCGCGACGAATGAAAGGATGCGCTCATTGAGCATATCGCTTTGGCGCTGGGCTGCGCTTACGATCACTATCTTGGAGTTCGGCTTGACAACGCTTTCCCATAGCGCAAAGCATGCGATTACGAGCGATTTACCAGACTGCCGACCCGAAATCCCGACCAAGTTCTTAACGCCATTAAGCGCTCTCGCCATGTCCATCTGGTAGCCTTGCAGCTTGAGGGATAATAGCTCCTTGAGGAACCTCTCAAGACCCGAATCCTGATCGGCGAATGCCATTAGTTCCAAATCGGAGAAGATTCGCGCTTCGACCTCTATCTTAGGAGCTTCCCCGAGCAAGGACGCGATCCTAGAGGCGATGTCCTTCGGGGTCGCCCTACGCTTGTCGAGGTTGACCACGGTAGAAGATGCGTCGCCATGTGTCGGGCGCTTCAAGCCCATGCGCGACGCTTTCATCTTGACCGCGTCCGGGCTGCGCCCTAGCTCATGCGCGATCCATTCGATGCTTTCCTCTTTCTCGGTGTAGAGGTGGCGCAGGATCTCCAATGAGGATTTATCCCAAGGCGGTTGCTGCGCTGTTACTCGCGATACTTCGAATTTTGTTATGTTGGAGTGCGGTTGTGCGCTGTCTTGATTAACCATTCAAATCATCCTCCGCATATAGAATTATATGTCAAGTTCACCATAACTCACCACCTCTTCACCACTAACGCACCATCCTTAGAATGATTAGCCAGTCGTTGATTGATGATATGATATGGTGAATAAGGTGAGCAGAAAAAGGATAGTAAGGCGTTTGTGAGACAGGCGAGCGTGATAGTTATGCGCTTCATCCAGCGTAGTTTCAGGTACTGTTTTTGACCTATCAAGCACATTTATTACCTATAGTATGATTGGTTTACCGATGCCCGACGATTGGACCGAGCTCTACCGCCCCAAATCGCTCAAGGACGTGGTGGGGAATCCAAAGGCTGTCAAAGAGCTGAAGGAATGGGGGGTCTCATGGGAGTCTGGCATACCATTCAAGAGGGCGGTTGTGCTGCTAGGTCCCCCCGGAGTAGGGAAGACCAGCTCCGCCATTGCACTAGCCAATGATATGAGCTGGGGCCTCGTAGAGATGAACGCCTCTGAACATCGAGACGGAGAAAGCATCCGCCAGATCGCTGGAAGGGCATCGATCAGTGACACTTTCACAAGTGAGGGCGAGTTCCTCTCAACCAAGGAGGGCCGCAAGAAGCTCATTATAATGGACGAAGCGGACAACATCTTCGGAAAGGACGACTATGGCGGCGTTCCAGCTCTCTCCGAGATAGTCAGTAAGACCAAGCAGCCATTGGTATTGATAGTTAACGATTTCTACGCCTTGAGCCGCAAGAGCTCGGTGATCAAGGAGAAGACCTTACAGATAAGGTTCAACAAGATCCAAACGGCGACGGTGAAGGTCGTGCTCCGCAGAGTCTCGGCCGATCAACAATTGTCTGTCTCGGATCGCGTGCTGGAACTCCTAGCCAACAACAGCAACGGGGACCTTAGAGCGGCAATACACGACCTCCAGGCCATCGGTATGGGGAACCCAGAAATCAAAGAAGAACAGGCGCTTATGCTCGATAACAGGCTTTCGGCGAAGAGCAACTACGACCTGATGGCGGAGATCTTCCACGGTACAAACCCCCTGAGGGCGAAGAACACCATGCGCGACATGCAGGAAGACCCGGGCCACAACCTGCTCTGGATCGAGGAGAACCTGCCCCACGCCTATCACGAGCCAGAGGACCTGAAGAGGGGATTCGACCTGCTGGCAAGATCAGACATATTCCTCGGCCGGGTCTCGAAGCGGCAATACTTCCGCTTCTGGGCCTATGCATCGGACCTCATGAGCTTCGGGGTCTGCGCGATCAAGACACGGCCGTACAACGACTACGTCAGATACCAGTTCCCGATGTACCTGATGAAGATGTCTCGCAACAAGGCCAACCGGTTGGTCCGCTCCTCCGTTTCGCTTAAGCTCGGGACGAGCTGCCATACTTCAATGAAGCAGGCGACGCACGACATCCTGCCCTATTTTAAATGGCTATACCAGAAGAACAAGGACTTCCGACTGGCAACCACCGAGGAGTTGCATTTGGAGCAGGAAGAGGCCGCTTTCCTCTTGGACTCAAAGGTCGATTCCAGTGCGGTCAAGCATTTGATTCAGGACCTGAGCAAGAAAAGGAGCGGGGAGTCGGACGAGCATGACCTGATACCCGTGAAGCTGGAAGCGCTGCCACAAGCCCCCAAGGTCGAGCGGTCGAACGAAGAGACGAAGCAGAAGAGCCTGTTCGAGTACTAGGTGCCTGAAAATGAGGGAAGAGCTCAGGAAAAAGTTGGAGAAGCAACAATACCATCTGAGCGGCGACCATGCAGCGGTCAAACTCTGCCACTGGATGAAGCAGTCGATGCTCCACGAGCGGCACTGCTACAAGCAGGAATTCTACGGCATGAGCTCACACCGTTGCCTGCAAATGACGCCGGTGGTGCACGATTGCACCCATGAGTGCGTCTTCTGCTGGCGGGTCCGCGGCTTCGAAGGCGAGGAGCGGAGGTGGAAGGATCCAGAGGTGATGCTGGAGGAGCTGTTGGCCGAGCAGAAGCTGATGGTCACCGGGTTCAAGGGCGATCCGCGTTGCCAGAAATCGATGTACGAGGAGGCGAGAGAGCCCAGGCACGTTGCCATATCCTTGGCGGGCGAACCGACCATCTATCCTTACCTGGGCGCGTTCATAGAGCAATGCCATCGCCGGGGGATGACGACCTTCCTTGTGACGAATGGTACTTTCCCNNCCCTACCCAGCTATACGTAACGGTGGCGGCGCCCAATAAACAGGTCTACCTGGACGCCTGTCAACCCAGGGTCTCCGATGGATGGGAATCGTTGATGCGCACTCTCGAGGCACTACCATCGCTTGATACGAGGACGGTAATACGACATACATTGGTACAGGAATTGAACCTGGGATGGGAGGAGGAATACGCCAAGCTGGACATGATTGCGGATCCTACCTTCATCGAGCCAAAGGGGTTCGTCTTCGTTGGCGATTCCAGGAAAAGGATGAGCATAGACAACATGCCCTCTCATGCTCGAGTAACTGAATTCGGGCTCAAGCTGGCCGGTCTGCTAGGGATTGAGCTGTTGAAAGAGAAGCCAGATAGCCGAGTTGTACTGCTTGGTGACAAAGGCCAGCGAACGGAATTAGAGCCTTAATCTAAGCAGTCGGCGAGTTGCGGGTCTTCTCACTTCATGCGGATGGTCTCGAGATTCATCGGCGCCCTGGTCTCTATGTTGAACTTCTTGTATATTGCTGATGCCAGGTCGGTACATTTGTGCTCTTCGCCGTGACCGATGATGATGCGCTCAGGCTTCGGCTCCAGCGTAGCGATGTAGTTGATCAATTGCCTGCGGTCCGAGTGACCAGAGAATCCGTCCACTATCTCGACGGCCATTTTGAACTGGATGGTGATCGGCTTGCCCTTGTCCATCAGAGTGATGTCGCTAACGCCTCTCTGGATGCGGCGTCCGAGCGTTCCTTCAGCTTGATAACCTACGAATATCAGGGTCGAGTTGGTGTCATCTGCCCAGGCTTTGACATACTCCATCACTGGACCGCCGTTCATCATACCGCTGGTGGCGAGGACGATCAACGGCTCGTTGTCGTGGCAGATCTTCTCCCTCATCTCGCTGGAGTCGACCCTTTTGAAGATGGTCGATAGGAAGGGGTTCTGCCCCATCTGGAATATTTGGGTGCGCAGTTGGCTGTTCAGGTATTCCGGGTAGGCGGTATGGATGGCCGTGGCCTCCCAGATCATGCCGTCCAGATAGACCGGGACTGTCTCGATTTTTCCGGTGCGCATTAGTTCCTCGAGCACCAGCATGACTTCTTGCGAACGCCCGACCGCGAAAACCGGGATCACGATCTTGCCCTTCTTGGCAAGACTGCGCTCGATTATCCCCTTCAATTGGTTCGCTGCCTCCGTACGGCTGGGCTGGATGTCACGATATCCGCCATAGGTGGATTCCATGACCAGCGTCTCCAGGCGGGGGAACTTGTTGACGGTCGCGTTGAAAAGCCAGGTCCTCTCGAACTTCATATCGCTCGTGAAAGCGATGTTGTACAAGCCGTCGCCGACGTGGAAATGGCAGACCGCCGAGCCGAGGATATGGCCTGCATTCTGGAAGGTGAGTCGCATGTCCGGCGCGATATCCGTGGTCTCACCATATTTTAGGGTGATGCAGTGCTTGACCATATCCCTGACGTTGGACGATTCGTATGGCACCTTCTTGTTCTCTCCTCCGGACACTTTGAGCGCATCGATGAGCATCAGCGACATCAGGTCTCTGGTCGGAGCGGTGCAGTAGACCGGTCCATCATACTTCAATTTGTAAAGAGCTGGTAACAGCCCACAGTGATCTAGGTGCGCATGGGTGATGACCACAGCGTCGATGGAATCGAGCGGCTGCACTTCTGGCGCGTTCGTGAACGGTTTGAGGTCAAAATCGGAAGGGTGGATGCCTATATCGATCAATATCTTGCTCTCCTTGGTGGAAAGCATGGTGCAGCTCCTTCCGACCTCGCGGAAGCCTCCCAGCGCGGTCATCCTCAGCCAGGAGTCGCCCTCGAGCTTTTGCCTTGCCAGGCGGCGGCCGACCTTCTTCAGGAACTCCTTGCGCTCGTCCTGCACATGGCGCAGGTAATCGCGTATCTCGGAAACGGTCTTGGAGGGTATCGGCGGCGCCCTTACCACCTTCGGCGCCCAGCCCACTTCCTTCTTGATCTCGTTGAGGACCGCGCCCTGCTTGCCGATGACCAGACCAGGCGCCAGGGCTTCAATGGTAACTTCGCCCGTATCATGCTCGAAATAAATGTCTGTGATCTCCGCCTCTGGCGGGATGATCTCTCGGATGCGCTTCTCCACCGATTCCGGGTCGGCGAGCATCGTCGGGTCGGGGCGGATGGCGACCCGGCGCCTCAGTCCCTGAGCCAGCTGTCGAACGATATCGTTGTTGTTCGCGAAAGCTTCCATGTCCCGGGTGTAGACCACCACTACCGGTCCCTCGAAATCGATCTCGGTGATGTTGATGGTAGAGGGCACGATCTTCCGGACCTGCTCTCTCGCTTCTTCTAGTATCTTCTCTGCGCTCATGAATCGTTCACACTTTTGCTTTTAATTCGATCCCATAAATGTGGGAAATGTACAATACTGGAATTAATAAGGGAAAGAGGTTTAGCGGGCGGCTTTGGGGTAGTCGATCCCGAGTTTGGTGGCGCGCTTGCGCACATCTTCCTCGAGTAACTCCTTGAACCCGTCCTTGGAGATCGCTATGATGGCCATCCCGTCTCCGCTAGCAGAATCGCGCTTCATGGCGGCGTTGAGAGAGCGGATGGCAATGTCGACAGCATCATCCAGGCTCATCCCTTTCTTGTAATTGTCTTCCAGCACTCCGTAGGCGAAGAGCGATCCCGATCCGACGGACACGTAGTTGTCCCGGATTGCCCCCCCCGCCGCATCGATGCCGTAGACGTGTCCGCCTTCCTTGTCGAAGCCTCCCATTATGAGGCCGACGTAATAGTAACCTGCTGCCCCGCCCCCGCGGTGCAGGATGTTCGATAGCAAGGTCGAAGCGGCCTTCACGCTCATCGGCGCCTGTCGCTTGAGACGATAGAGCTCCACCTCGGCCTTGATGTAGCGCGTAAGGAGCTGGGCGTCGCCGACCAGTCCAGCGGTGGTAAGGCCTAGGTTGTCGTCGATCTTGAAGACCTTTTGGACGTCCTTGTGAGCAATGATGTTGCCCATGGTCGCCCGATGCTCCGAAGCAAGGATCACGCCGTCCTTGTATACAATGCCGATTGTGGTAGTTCCTGTTTTTAGTTGTTGATCTGTAACCATTCCATCACTCCCTTAGAAGACATGCCAAAAGATGGATTACTAGGCTAACTCTCTGATAAAGCTGGGGCTATATATACATTTCCAAATATTCGACTTCCCAACGATCTCATTCGCTGCCTCTGGCATCCCCTTTCTTTGACAAATCCTGCCTGCCCTTCGGCTCGAGCACCCTTGCGGCGAACCAATCGAGGAGATAAGCGACCCCGATCCCGGCTATGATCCCCGTTGCCAACCTGATCGCGTTGGATGATTCGTATGAGCTGATCAATTGCGCCCCGCCATCCAGCGCCATTGGGACAAGCAGCAATAATGATAGCTTGAAGCCGATCCTTAACCTTCCGGAGAAGGCCAGAGCCATTCCAGCCACCAGACCGATGAAGATCCCCAAATCCCGAGTACAGAAGGCCATCTGGTTACCATTGAGGAAGAAAGAGCGCTCGACCAGCTGATGGCACTGTGAGTCGCCAATAAGGTAGACCGCCGCTGCCAGGGGGTTCATCTTCTCTATTGTTGGCCAGTTGTCGATCTTGCCGACCGATCCTGAGAGATCGGTCACGCTTCCGGTCGGAAGCGTGAACGGGACGATGAATACTAGTGCTAGCCAGACCCCGAAGGCAATTAGTATGGTCGCCTCAGCCCGGCGTCTCAGCGATAGTTCCTTCCACATCCGGACTTCTCAAGCATAACCCTGAGATAACACTTTTGGTGGATCGCTCGAATTCGCGCCATCGGATTCAGCAGCAAAGAAACAAAAAGGCGGAGCGGGATAATGATAACGATGGTCGAAATACCTGAAGAACTCGAGCAGCTGAAGAGGTTCCACGGGCACCTCGGCCCATTCGTGCTCATAGGGTATCGGATGGGAACGATCGCCAGGAAGAAGCTGGAGGGCAAGATCGAGGCCGTCGTCTTCACCGGAACCAAGGTCCCCTTGTCATGCATCATCGATGGTATCCAGTTCTCATCCTCTTGCACCCTGGGAAAGGGCAACATATCCATCCAGGAGAAAGAAGACGCCGAGGCCCATTTCGTGAGCGACACCAATCTCATCGAGATCAAGCTGCGTGACGAGGTCCGGAGGCGCATCGAGTCTACCTGCAACCGGGATGTGGAGGAAGTGATGGCGCTCGGATTGTTCAGCGAACCGGAGGCGACGTTGTTCAACATCACATCAGTTGAGACAACCCCGTTCGAGCGAACAGTGAAACTGCGGTAAAGACCAACAGTGCGATCGGGCACCTGATGGCGAAATCGCTAGCGAAATGTCCCCAAGTCCGGTCCCGACGCAGGAAGTTCGTGAAAAAGCTGACGCAGACTACCAGCTCGGCGAGGTAGATCATCGCCAACAAGATCTGCAACTCGACCGTGCTGAAGCTTGCCAACCCCGCGCCTACGGTGACCGACATCAGGCTGCTGGTCACTCCCAATACGATGGGAGCGAACACCATTCCGGTGGAGCGCATCATGTCAACCACTCCGTGAAGGTTCTCCTCCATCCTCAGCTCTGCGAAACGGATGTCGCTGAAGTTGTTGGCAAGGTTTAACGCCAGCCTCCCAGCATAATGCGGGTCTTTCTCGGCCGCGCTAGCGACGACCGTGAACGCCTGCGCGATGTCCTTGCCGCAAGCTGAGGCAAGCTCCCGCTCAAGTATCTCGCCCAATCCGGCACGGGCCAAACGCGCCCTTTTCAGAGTCCTTTCTGCGCATGCACCGAAAGGCGTTCCCTTGCCAGTGAGCGCTATTTCCTCCACAGCCCGTTCGAACGAAGCTCCTCCGGCCATCCTGCTTCCGATCTGGAACAGCGCCGATATGAATCCGGCCCGCTCTTCGTCCTTTCGTCCCTTCCTTAGATCGCGGGTTGCAAAGGCAAGGGCCGCGCAAATTGGAAGAAGCAATGAAAGGGCGAGGCAATAGGGAAGGGGCTCGCCCTCGACGATGGCGATGATGAGCAGCGAGAGAACGACCGATGTGACCAATGGCACCAGCATCATTCTGCTCAAATGGAATTTGAGGCGAGGTACCTCCGCCAAGGGGTTGTTGCCTAAGGCGTTGTTCGCGAAGAGCAAGCAGCCTGTCGGCACAACTATCAGCAGAAGGAAGAACAGCCAGCCTCCGTCGAACGTCGAATTCACATTGCTTGCGCCGAGGCCGCCAATGGTGCCAATGCTGAGCAACGGCGCCACCGAGAAGAGCATTACGGGCAGCATGATGCCTAGGGCGAAGATGATGAGGGCGGGGTTGGAGAGCGATGCCACATAGTGGTTCGCCGCTTCCTTGACACCTTCGATCGCAGTGTGGTTCGCCCGGTCAAGTACCAGGTCGCGCGACTCGGCGTCAGGCTCATAGGTCGAGGCGAGGACCAAATGCAGGGAGCGTCCCACCGCCTCGTTACTTCGGGACAGCTGAGGGATGAAGGAAAGCAGCGCTTGGTCCAAGCTGTCAGACTTTCGCGTTAGCACCTCCCATCCCATATGGACGAAGCGCTTCGTCAGCTCGCCGGAACAGGTCTGCGACACCCGCCCCACCGCCCATTCCAAGGATGGCTGGATACGCATGTTCATCACCAATGTGCCGATCGTCTTTGGTGATTCGCGCAGGTATGCGCGCTGCTCCCTCTTCGCCTGTTTCGAGGGGGAATTGGCGATCCTGTTGGCCAAGAGCAGAGGCACGAGGAGTGCGGGCATAAGGGTGTATGAAAGGGTCTTAATCCCGAAGACTAGCATGAGTACTATTGCCATAAGGATCGTTATCAGAAGGGTGTGCTGAAAAGCATTCCATGAGGCTTGCTCCACATCAGCAGCGTAGATCGAGTTCCGCATCATCCAATCGTGCGTGCTCTCCGACCGGTCAGCGGAGATCATCGTCCTGAATATCTTCGGAGGGGCAGAAATCCTTGAACTATTCGTTGCATCGCCTGTCCGACCGATCGTTTCGATCATTGGGCGTCCTCTGCGACCTGAGCCCGGAACCCTTCCACGATTCTCGTATAGTCCCTTTCGCCCTTCTCCTTGGCACGCCACAGGTAGTTGTTCGCCTTAGCAGTCCATTCGGGCCCGAGATATTGAAAGCTCAATTTCGAGCGCTCCAGAAGCACTCTGCGCATTTCCGCGCGGGCGTTGATGTCGTCTATCGCCTCCTGGTATGAGATGCTCCATGAGGCGGCTATCCGAGCGATCAGGCCGGAGCCGGATTGGAAGGTGTCCTCGAACCTATCGGCCTCGGGGGAATAGCGCATTAGATCCGCGAACTCTCCAGGGGACGTCTGGTTCGATTCCACCAGCTCAAGCAGCCGTCGGACTGGTTGCTGCGTTCCAAAGGGTCGATTCAATCCCACCGTCATGACCACGTCCGTCGCCATGAACGCCTCTGGATGGATGCCCAGGTCATGTATAGCCCGGTCATACACAGAACGGGCAGAATCGCCATGGATGGTGCCGAGGACGCTAGAGCCTGCCTTACCAGCGCGCATGCTCTCGTACAGCACCTGCGCCTCCTTCCCTCGTACCTCGCCCAGCACGATGGCGGATTCCCCTAATCGAAGGGAAACGCGAAGCGCCTCAACAGTCTTATTCTCCCTGGTCTCGCCAGCGCGCTGCTCCACCACCAACGATTGCACCTTGAAGCCGAGAGATTGCATCTGCCTCACTGGCAGTTCAGGTGTGTCCTCGATGGTGAGGATGCGCTGGGTTTGGGGAAACTCAAACAAGGTCGCTGCCAGTAGGGAAGACTTGCCAGCGCCTCGGGGACCACAGATCAGGATGGTACTCCGGCCGTCGATGAGGAATGAGATCAAACCAGCGGTCTGGCAGTCCAATAGGCCTCCATGCACCAACCTTAATAGCGTCCAGGGGTTGCGGGAATGGCGGCGGAATGCTATGGCTGGGCCATCTGGGCTCAAGGGAGCGGAGATCGCAGTCGCTCTAGCCCTGCCGCCCAGGATGTCGGTCTCGAGTATCGGACAGGACTCGGAGAGGGGGCGACCGCTGAAATATCTGATCCGGGCGATCAAGCATTCGACCTCTGAAGCCGAAGCGATGATGTTCGTCCGGCATCGATGAATGCCTGCATGCCCTGTCTGGTTCAGGGCGACATGTACCGAGTTGGAATCAGCCGGGGCGTCGACGAAGATGTCCTCGACATGATCGTCTGATAGAAGTATCTCGAAGAGGCCGAGGCCGACCGTATATCGCGCCACGATGCCCGCGAGCGATTCGATTCGCTCGCTTGTCATCCTCTCGATGCCGCTTTCCTGGTTCGCTCTGACCAGCTCCGATCTGGCCAAGCGAAATACGCTCAAGCGCATCGAGTCCATCTCCAGATCTAGCTCGGACGGCGGGTTCGCAAGTATGTTTCCTATTACTCGATTCAATGCGACGATCTGTCCTCTGGGCAACTCGTACTCCAGTGGTCGGATGTGATATCTGACGCTAAGCTCCTCGCCAAAGGATACCAGCTGGATTCGTGCGTCGTTCACGTAGTACTCGTCAAATACCTGGTGGTCGGGCGGGATCTCTGGAGCAACCCAGCAATGCGAGAAGCTTGGCCTGGACCTCCTATCGCTGGCGAACAGGCGCTGAACGGAAGGCGATAGCGCTTGTGATGAAGGCTCGAAGAGACGTCTGGGCACCGCTCTGCTCAATTCCTGCCCCCTAGCACTCTCACCGTTAAATGGTTGAGTTGAATGTTGGCGGCGGCCAAGTCCTTTCTCATCGCCTCCATTGACAGGATGGTCCGGTTGCGGCATGCAACGCATCTGGCTCCGCCATCACGATGAGTGGGGACCACGAACGATTCCGGAGGGGGCATGGGGGGCCATTTCGAGCACAGGAGGTCGACCAACAAGAATGGCTCGATCGGGCATCTGGAGCATCTCTTAGATACGGTTCTTCTGCCAATCCGGGACTTTGTGAGGGGAGCGGACATCTTCTTGAGCGCGGCAACGCTTCTTCCCCGATATTCCACTACGACGTCCCTGGACAGGGCGATGTGATCAACTTCGCCCGCATATGAGATGGCTCGAACGCACCCCCTCAGGCAGCGGAGCTGCCCAAGATCCTGGGGGCCATCGCAAGCGGAGCAATCGATGGTTAGGTAATCATTAACTTTGCTGCCGGGGCAATCGGTGGAAATTGAATGACCTGCAGGTGACCTTGAAAGCAATCTGCAGATCGACGATAAGGCATCCATAGTCCCCGTTTCGGATTCGGGTTCGCATGTCATCTTCCTTGCACTTAGATGTAATATACTTGGAGCACCGGAAGTCGCATCTATCCGTCGGTATATCGAAGGGCTCATGGAAGTGCTCGCGCCGGTAGGATCGGTGGACTCGCTAAGGGCCGCACTGTCAGCCGGAGCGGACGCGGTCTATCTAGGTGGCAGGCGCTTCGGAGCCCGTAATTTCGCGCCGAACTTCTCGGACGAGGAGATTGCCGGGGCCATTGACCTGGCACACTCCCGCTCGACACGGGTTTATGTGACCGTGAACACCCTCATCAAGGAAACGGAGATTAAGGACGCTCTTGACTACGTCGCGCGCTTGCAGAGGATGGGGGCCGATGCGGTCATTGTGCAGGACCGAGGGCTCCTAACAACGATCAAAGAGAATCTGAGCATTGCCGTCCATGCATCGACGCAAATGGGCATCCATACCTCGGATGGCGCCCTATGGGCGAAGGAGCAAGGTGTGGACAGAGCTATACTGGCTCGTGAGCTGAGCCTGAAGCAGATAGAGGTAGTGAAGAAAGAGTCAAGCATCGGGATTGAGGTCTTTGTTCATGGGGCGCTCTGCACCTCCTTCTCCGGCCAATGCTTATTCTCCAGCTTTGCAGGGGGGCGCAGCGGGAACCGGGGGATGTGCGCTCAGCCCTGCAGGAAGCGCTACTCGCAATCCGGTTCCACCGGATTCTTGCTCAGCACTGCGGACCTTTGCGGCTTAGACGCCATCCCGGAATTGATCAGGATTGGTGTGGATGGTCTGAAGATCGAGGGCAGGGTTCGAAGTCCAATATATGTGTATCTGGCGACCAAGATGTACAAACAAGCGATAGCAAGAGCGCTCGCTGGAGAGAAGGAACTCGTAACTCCCAAAGAGAAAAAGCTTATTTCCGTCGCTTTCAACCGGGGGTTCACCGGCGGCCATTTGCTGGGCGAGCCGACCAATCACAGTGAGTACGCCGATTCCCGAGGACTTTTCGTCGAATGTGCAATGGCTTCGAATAATCACCTTCTGCTTCGAGATCAGACACTCTCAGTTGGGGATGGGCTAACCCTCTATCGGAACGGGGAGAAGATTGGTGGGTTCGAGATCAAGCAGCTGGTGGGGCTAGAGGGACATCGGGTGCCATTTGCGATCGAGGCGGGGGAATACCAGGTCTATAAGACCAAGGACGCAAACTTCCATTCAATCGAGAACATCATTCGATCGGTTCCGTTCCGGTCGGGGAAGNNGTGCCGAGAGCCGAGGTCCGATTGCCTCCAAAAGCATCGAAGCGGAAATCGCATCCCCCTGAGCTTTCGGCATATGTGTCGTCGTTGAAGACGCTGGACGCAATATCCTCCATGATCGATCGTGTCTATTTCGAGCTATCCGATGAATGGCATGAGGCCAACGATATCGCCGAGGCGGCCGGCGCGGAGTTCGCTGTACTGTTGCCCCGGGTCAGCCCCGAGATACCAGAAATCGACGCCGGCAAGATGATGGTCTGCAACATAGACCAGGCTCATAAATACCAGGCGAGGAAACTATTCGGGCACTACTCGATGAACGTCCTCAATTCTTATTGCCGGCCGGAATTATTTCAGACGACCTTGTCTGTAGAGCTGTCCAGGCAGGAGATACGANNGGTGATCAAAGATGCCGCCATCGCCGAGAGCAAGATTACCGACGAAGCAGGACGCAAATTCCCCGTCCACCGGGACAAATTCGGTTATTCCCACATAATCAATAACGCGGACCTTCTACTGCTCGAGCATATGGATGAGTTTGAGCAAATCGGGATCGATTCCGTCGGCCTGGACCTGAGGAGGAAGCATCCGGACCTTGCAACCCTGGTCG
>PNBI01000101.1 GCA_003135935.1 Methanomassiliicoccaceae archaeon | reverse complement strand
TCCCTGACCGGAATATGGTGTCTGGCATCGATTACGGATACTCTTTCCAAGGCATCCCGCTCACCTTCGGCAAGTTCACGACGCTTTCCACCTCCAGGGGTTGCCCGTTCCGTTGCACCTATTGCTCGTGTGCAGCCTTCTCCCTGAGGAAATGGAGACCGCGATCCGCCGAGAGCGTTGTTGAGGAGTTGGAAACCGTTCATGGCCAGGGGTATAAGAATTGCGTGATTGTGGACGATAATTTTACCCATAATCCGAAACGAACTGAGCAAATCTGCGACCTCATTATCGAGCGCAAGATCGATATGCAATTCTATTGCGAGGGCAGAGTCGATGGAGCAAGCTATGAGCTCATGAGAAAGATGAAGCGGGCTGGTATCAACGTCATTTACTTCGGGGCCGAGAGCGCGGATGACAAAGTCCTCGAGTATTACAAGAAGCACATCAATCCGCAGAAGACCAGATTGGCTGTGGCCAACGCCAAGAAGGCTGGCATGCTTGTCGTGACATCTTACATCATCGGGGCACCGGTGGAGACCAAGGAAGCCGTCCAACGGACTCTTGACTTCATCCGCTCCTCCCGTCCCCACGCAGTACAGGTGAATGTTCTGGACTGCCTTATTGGGACAAGCATCTGGGAGGACCTCGAAAAGAACAACCTGGTCGGAAAGGACGACTGGAAAAGGAATCATCGTATCTACGAATACAGTAAGGATGGCTTCGGAAAGGACGAGCTGGAGGCTTTCGTGAGTGAGGCTTATGCCGATTGGCTCAAAGGGTGGTGGAGCAAGGACGGGATCGCAGACATCTTGTGGATACTTGCCAAGAACAAAACGGCAAGGAGGGTCGTCTTCTCGAACCTCTTGAATCCAACAGTCAGAAAAATGATGTTGAAGGGAGCAAAAGCATTCGAGCCGCCCCAGGAGCAAGGCAAGCTTGAGACGAACCCTAATCCCTGAATTGGGCATTTGGGTCTTTTAGCCCCGATCCTGTTATCATTAGGACGACCTTTTCGTCCTTCTCTGTCTTCATAGATTGCATCGCTGCCGCGGCAGCTGCGGAAGCTGGTTCTGCGAACACGCCTTCCTTCCCGAGAACCTTGCTCGCACCGATTATCGCCTCATCGGTCACAGAAATGGCCTCGCCCCCCGATCGCCTTATGGCATCCAGGGCCGAGTAAGCGTTGAACGGGACCTTCACCATTATCGCAGAAGCCACGGTCCGGCATTGTTCCTGGGGGATGACCTCTCCCCCTGTCCGCCAGGCATTGACTATTGGAGAGCAGTCCTCTGCCTGCACCGCTACCATTCGGGGCAGCTTGTTCACTATGCCTAGCGATTTCAATTCCTCGAATGCTTTGAAAATGGAGGTCAGCATGCCCCCGGTCCCAGAAGGTACAACTATTCGATCTGGCACCCCGATCGACTCGAATATTTCGAATCCAACGGTCTTTAGGCCTTCAAGGAATAGAGGATTGAGGCCAGTGGATGCGAGATAGACGTGATTGTGGTCTCTCTCCATTTCCTCGATCGACCGTTCTACCGCCTTGCTGAATGGACCATCCACCCGGATCAGATTAGCGCCATAAGCTTCTATCTGGGAGATCTTCTCCCGAGGAACGTCTTGAGGGATGAAGACCCTGGCTTCGAGGTTAGCATAGGCGCAATAGGCTGCGACGCTTGCACCCATATTGCCAGTCGAAGCCACTGAAACGGTCCGGTAGCCTTTGGCAATGGCATCGGAGATGGCGACCGTCGTCCCCCGGTCCTTGAACGAACCGGTTGGATTGTCACCTTCCAACTTGAGGTATACATGTTCCTTGACGTCCCTGCGACGGATCAATGGCGTACCGCCTTCCGACATCGATACCCTCTTCTTTACCGGCAGCATCGACTGATAGCGCCAGACGCCAATGCCCGAGGGCTGCCATTTCATTCCTTCATTATGATAGATCAGCACGTTTGAGCATCGGCTGCACCGATACCGGAAATTAGTGTACTCCGTTCCGCACTTGATGCAGCGAAGCATTTGCTTGTTAAGGCTAGAACCAGGTAGAAAAAGGCTGTGCTATCGAAGATGCGATAGGATTTACTATCAGTGGTTGACTTAAACCATAGAGGTCGAGAATGAACACCCTAGAAGCCATACGCACGCGAAGGAGCATTCGCCAATATACGGATGAAACTGTCTCTTCAGAAATGATCAATGAGCTGTTGCGAGCGGCGATGAGCGCCCCCTCTGCGGGGAATGGGCAGCCGTGGCAATTCGTCGTTGTCGATGACAGAAGCACGCTAGACCAGATCCCGAGCGTGAGCCCATATGCGGCAATGTGCAAGCAGGCGAGGCTGGCCATCCTGGTCTGCGGAGATACGACCAAAGAGAAGTATCCCGGGTTCTGGGTGCAGGACGGCTCGGCAGCTATCATGTGCCTGTTGCTTGCCGCCCATGAAAAGGGTCTTGGTGCGGTATGGACCGGAGCCCATCCGATGCCGGACAGAGTGGCAGGATTACAGAAACTGTTCGGCCTGCCCGAGAACGTTATCCCCCTCGGCCTGGTAGTTATCGGACATCCAGCCAAGACTGTGGCGGCGCAGGACCGTTATCAGGAACAGAGGGTGCATTATAATAAGTGGTGATCGCAAGATCATTTGAGCCTTGCTTGCGAATCGATCTCGCGGAGATGGCGGCGAAGCAAAGCGGCCTTCTTCTTCCTCTCATCTGCGGTCATTGACTCGCCAGCCGGGCAAATTGAGTCAACAACTAGGACGCCATCTGGACTGAGGTTCAGTGGGTAAATGTAGCAGCCAAGTGGCCTCATGATGTAGACCGTGCATCTCCTTTCCTTCGGCTCGAGGAAGACGCAATGCCCTTCCACATTGCGCAGCCTCCAGATCCCGTCCGCCCCTTTCTCCGCAATCTCCTCCCTATGATAGCCAGATTGCTCAAGGCGTTGCAAGTCCTTGACAGACAGCTCCATGAGCGTCTCCTCGCAACATTTGGCGCACTGCTGACATTTCATTGGCGCACTCTCATTCGGACACCACATCCACCAGAGGCTCGATTCGTTTGATAGCTGCGATCAGAAAATCGCTATTCTCGATATGCAGCCTTATCGCATTGCTGGGGCAAAACTCAACACATCTGCCGCAGCCTCGACACCCTTCGCCTATGTCGGCCTTCCCGTCCATTAGTTGGATGGCATTCAGGTAACAGATCCCCTTCTTCACGCAAGCCCCGCAACCGCTACATTGCTCCGCCTCAACTTTCACCAGGACGCCGGGCATCCTGGTCACCGTCGCGCTGATCGAGGCCGCCAGGTCTGGGAGCATCTTCCATATGCAGCAGCAGGGGCAACAACTGCAGATCGAGAGCAGGTTCTCCTTGCCGCCAGTGCCAAGCCAGACGCTGTCGATCTTGTCCCTGCCGATCAAATGGACCAGTCCAGCCTCCCGGCATTTACGGAGGTGATCGAGCGCTTCTTCCCTCGTGACCATATGGCCCATGCTCTCAGGTATCTTTAGAGTCCCCCGCCCCAAGAAGATGCACCCTAGGTCGGCGGGATAGTCCTTGCATCCGCTAGAATTTCTGCACATACAGTGGTCCATTAAGAAGATGTAGCGAGAAATCGAGATGAAGTGTTCGATTACCTTCGAGGGCAGCATGATGCTGCTTGGCTCGACCGGTTTGCCCATCATTATCGTTCGCTTCTTCTCAAGCGACGCTTTGGCGACCTCGTCCTTCGGAAGAATGATGATGTCGTCGTTCTCGAAGAACGCGAATTCCATGGCTCGGCCGAGTACCGGGAGTCGCGTCATTTTGGCCATTCGAAACCGCTTGTCAAAGGAGCGCTTGAAGAGTGCGCTGTAAAGCGGGGTCAGGCGGCCCATAATCGTCGAACAGGAGATGCCGGGACTTATCCTTTTCCTCTAGAGAGAATTCACAAAGCAAGTCGAACGAGTAACGAGATATGCCAATCAGTTCTCAACGTTCCTTTCTTCCATGGGAAGGCGTTTCACTCGCTTGACCTCCCTCCCAGGGACGCGTTTCAGCTTCCCATTATCCAATGCCCACCTGTAGATCTCGATCTCCGCCGGCGCGATCGCGACCTTGTCCCCTTCTCTATACTTCTTCCTGGTGGTCCATTCGGTGAACCCGGAAACGACGCGATAGACGTTCGCATCTGAGAATGTGGTTTCATGGGCGATCTGGCCCTTCAATTGGGAATAGGTGCCGTTAAAGACGCTGATCTTTCCTGCCCTAAGCTCCCCGACCTTATTGCAGACCGCATCCAAGAGATAGCGGTCATGAGTGACCAGGATCATCACTCCTTTGTATTCGCGAAGCGCATCTTCGACCGCCTCTCTCGAAAGGATGTCAAGGTAATTCGTCGGCTCATCGAGCAGGAGAAGATTCCTCTTCTCGCTGATGAGGAGCGCCAAAGAAACCCTGGCCCTCTCCCCTCCGGACAATTTGCCTATCGGGGTAACGACGTGCTCGGCGCATAACTGGAATCTGGAAAGCAGGCTCCGGGCTTTCCCCTTCTCCTCCTCACCCACCGCCGCGAGCATCTGTTCCTCCGGGGTTAGCTTCTCATCGAGGTTGTCGTGCCCTTGAGCAAAATAGCCAACCTTCGCGCCCGGTGCAATCCAGAATTCGCCTTTATGTGGTATCTCCCCGATCAAGGCTTTCAAGAGCGTGGTCTTCCCGGAGCCGTTCGGGCCGAAGATTCCCAGCTTGTCCCCGACCGTGAGGTCCAGATCGACGCCGTCGAGCACCTTTTTGTTTCCGCGAAATACAACTAGCTGCTTCAATGTCACGAAGTTCTTGCCAGACTTCGCGACCGTTGGGACATTGATCGACATCCTCTTCTGCTCCGTTGGGGCTTGAATGTCCTCCATCCTATCTACCATTTTCAAGCGGGTCTTATGCGTATGGGCGAACCTCAGCCGCAGATGCTGTTCCTCGGCGATCTTCAGCATCCGCTCCCGCTCGGTCTGATTTTTCTGGCTGGCAATTCTCTTCCTTTCGATCTCTAGCATCTTCTTTCCCGCGAATTCGGTGTAATTGCCTCGGTAACTGGTGACCTTCCCCTCGTCCAGGTCCCAGACGCGATTGACCACCTGGTCCATGAAGTACCGGTCATGGGAGACCACTAGGACTGCTCCGTTAAAACCGCAAAGGTACTCCTCGAGCGATTCCACTGCCTCGATGTCCAGATGACTGGTCGGTTCGTCTAAGATGATGAGGTCGGCATCGTCCGCTTGCATCAGGACCCTTGCCAACATGATTCGCGTCCGTTCTCCTCCGCTGAGCTCCGATATCTTGTCATCACCAGAGCGCTCCGACATTCCGACCCGTTCGAGCGCGGCCCTTCTCTTTTCATCGACCTCGTGCGTCCTTCGCGAAGTCAGTTCCTCTTGCAATTGGCCATATTCGGATGCTATATCGCCGAGGTCGAGCTCCGCAATGCTCGCCGAGTTCGCCATGAGCGCCTCCAGTTTCTCCAACCTCCTTTGCGTCGCTGAAGCCCATGGATCAATGCATGCGTCCTCGACCGTTGTCTCTCCAATTTCTTGGAACTGCGGCAGATATTGGATCTTGTCCGTTTGTTTTGTTATCTCTCCAAGGTCGGGCTTGATCTCACCCATGAGGATCTTAAGTAAAGTCGACTTGCCAGCGCCGTTCGGCCCAAGCAAAACCCACCGCTCGCCCGGCGCTATTTCGACATCAACAGATCGGAGGACTTCTTTAGGTCCGAACGATTTGGAGACGCCCCGAGCCTTGATGAGCACATCACGCCATAGCCGCATCGCTTTAAAGCGTTTCTTTTTTCGCCGACAGTATAATCAATAATAAAGGATAGCTTGCTAAAGAATCCAGGATGCAAATAATTGGATAAAAAATAAGAAAATGAAAAAATTTGAGGAATTAGGCCGTTAGGCCGGTTTAGAATCGGTCCTTCGGCTTGTGCTTCTGGAAGCAGTCCCTGCAATATACAGGCCTGCCCTCTGTCGGCTTGAAAGGTACCTGAGTTTGTGCTCCGCAGTCGGAACATGTTACGTCGTGCATCTCGCGCGGTCCATCGTTTCTTGGGCGACCGTAGCCGCCCGATCTCTCTTTTCCATACATATTACTAATCTACCTATGTTGTTATATAATCCCAAAAATCCTTTCGAACCCTTGTGATTGCTTAAGCCATGGACTTCTAGTTAATAAAGACGACGGTTGCGAGTGTGCGTTTTCGGAGGAAAACCTTTGATAATGCGGGCCAGCATATGAAAATTCCTCGAAAATGGCTCGGGACTTGGTCAGCTTGTCTTCCCGGAAACGGGACCGATCTCACGAAGGCCAGCGCACTAACAAGACAAACATTAAGTCCCCACAAAGCATGAATCATTCCATCTTTGAGGGAAATCCATGAAGACCCTAGTTGTTTATGATTCTGTCTCGGCAACGAAGATGACGGAGAAGGTAGCGAAGATCATTGCGGATTCGTTGAAGGAGCATGGAGCAGAGGTTGACTGTTTCTTCTACAAGGAGGTCAAACCTGAGGCAGTCAAAGGCTATGGCTGCATCATAGTTGGCTCTCCCACGATGGCGTGGAAACCGACCAAGGAGATAATGAAGTTCCTTGAAAGCCTGGCTAGTGATTCCAAGTCAGGCAAGATGGCTGCTGCTTTCGACACTCAGATACAAATGAGGATCAGCGGGAATGCCACCAAGGCCATAGAGGCCAAGCTTAGTGAGTTGGGCTTCAAACTGGTCTCGCCCCCACTTATCTCCTATGTGGAGGGCAAGACTGATCGATATCAGATGAAAGACGGTGAGGCGGAGAAAGCAAAAGCCTGGGCAGCTGACCTGGTGAAAGGTCTTCCGAAATCAGTTTGAGCCTCAATTTGAATCATCTCGACCAATTTATTGGATGGCGCGCGCTAACACTCAAAGGCGATCAAAGGATCCTATCGCAACTCCACAAATTCTGGCGGCTTCAGTTTCCGTCCAAGATATTCCAGCCGTCGCATTTCGCTGATCGGATCCCGTCAAGTTTTCCAGTCACATATGAGATTTCATCAATAATCCGAGAATTCGTCTGGTAACCTCTAAGTACCCGTCGCTCCGGAGTTCGGCAATTGGTGTTATCATGATTAAGGGGAAAGTCATGCATTTCGAGATACCAGTGGACAGGGTGGATCGCGCCAAAAAGTTCTATTCCGAAGCTTTTGGCTGGGCTATCCGCTCAGTGCCTGGTGGGGCGCCAGGTCAGGACTACGTCATGGCGACAACGGCGCAGACCGATGAGCACGGCATGTTGCAAGAGAAGGGAGCGATCAACGGGGGCATCATCAACCGCATGGGCCCGCTCAAGCACCCGATCATCACCATCGTCGTGGATAATGTCGATAAAGCAATAGAGGAAGTCAAGAAGTCGGGCGGAAAGATATCGGTGCCCAAGACTGCAATGGCAGATATGGGAATTTATGCTTACTTCGAAGACACAGAAGGCAATATCTTAGGCCTCTGGCAACCGACACGACCTTTGTAATTGCCCCGTATCATTTACATTCGATTCGACGCGAGACAAGTAAAATATGAGCCGAAATTCAATCGAATATCATCCTCAAATATAGGTGGCTCAAGTCTATATTCAGTTCTACGATGGAGAAGTGAATGATGGATGAGAGCGCGAAGCAATTCTGGTCCGAAGACGACTCCGATTTGTTGGCCTCTTTGAAGACTGACCGGAAAACCGGACTGACAGAGGATGAGGCTATAAAAAGGCTCTCCACTTATGGCCCGAATTCGCTCAAAGCAAAGAGAAAGGCTGGCCCGCTGACCCTCTTCCTTAACCAATTCAAAAGTCCCCTTATCATCATACTGCTGATCGCAGCCATAATCTCGGCTTTCCTGGGAGACGCTACCGATGCCATAATCATCATCTCCATCGTGATCATCAGCGGTTTGCTTGGCTTCTGGCAGGAAAGGAAGGCGACCGATGTAATCTCGAAGTTGCTTTCCATAGTCCAAACCAAGGCGTCCGTGATTCGAGACAGTGCAGAGAAGATAATATCGACGGAAGACGTGGTGCCTGGCGACATATTGACGCTGGCGGCGGGAGATATCATTCCCAGTGACTCCCGCATCCTTGAATCGACAGACCTATTCGTCGATGAAGCAACTTTGACGGGGGAGACCTATCCAGTTGAAAAACTGGAAGGCCATCTTACTCCAGAGACCGCGCTCAATAAGAGGAGCAATTCGCTGTTTATGGGCACGCATGTGGTCAGCGGCACCGCGACTGCGCTCGTTGTCCATACAGGCCGAACGACCGAGTTCGGGAAAGTGTCAGACTCGCTGCGACTACGCGCCCCAGAGACGGAATTCGAAGCTGGGATCAAACGATTCGGCTTCATGCTCATGGAGATTACCTTGGTCCTGGTAATCGTCATCTTCGCCATCAACGTGCTGCTTCAGAAACCGATCCTCCAATCCTTCCTTTTCTCATTGGCGTTGGCCGTTGGGCTCACCCCGCAACTCCTTCCAGCTATCGTGAGCATCAATTTAGCCCATGGCGCACGGAAAATGGCGGAATCGAAGGTTGTCGTTAAACGTCTGGCATCGATCGAGAACTTCGGGAGCATGAACGTTCTCTGCTCAGACAAGACCGGCACACTTACCCAGGCGATAGTGAACCTCCAAGGGACGGTCGATGGCGAGGGAAAAGAGAGTAACAAGGTTCGGGTGTTTGCCAGCCTAAACTCGAATTATCAAACGGGCTTCTTGAACCCCATAGACGAGGCCATCCGGAAGGCAGTGCCTCTCGGAGAGAGTGGTTATCAAAAGTTGGACGAGGTTCCATACGATTTCATTCGAAAGAGACTGAGCGTCCTGGTACGCGCCAAGGACGGCGAGAACCTGATGATCAGCAAGGGGGCATACCAAAATATCTTGGAGGTATGCACAAAGGCAGAAGACGCGCAGGGCGTGATCGGAGACATCCATACTGCCGGACCAGGAATACACCGATTATTCGATGATCTGGGCAAGAAAGGTTACCGAGCGCTTGGGCTGGCCTACAAAGACGTGGGAAAGGTCGACAAGATTTCTAAGGAATCAGAAATGGAAATGATATTCCTTGGTTTCGTGGTTCTGTTCGATCCGCCCAAACCCGGTCTGGAGAAGACCCTGAACGAGCTCAAAGGCCTGGGAGTCAGCCTGAAGGTAATCACGGGCGACAATGCCGTAGTGGCCAGGTCAGTGGCTGACCAGGTGGGGATCAAAGATGCGAAGGTGCTCACTGGCCAGGAATTGCGACAGACGAGCGACGAAGCACTTTTGAGACAAGTGAACGAGGTTGACATCTTCGCCGAACTGGAGCCGAATCAGAAGGAACGCATCATACTGGCCCTCAAGAAGAGCGGCAATGTCGTGGGCTATATGGGGGATGGGATCAATGACGCGTCCGCCCTTCATGCGGCAGATGTGGGTATCTCAGTGGAAAGCGGGGTGGACGTTGCCAAGGAGGCAGCGGACATCGTGCTCCTGGAGAAGGACCTCGAAGTTCTGTTGGACGGAGTAAGGGAGGGAAGATCGACTTTCGCCAACACCATGAAATACGTTTTCATGGCGACGAGCGCAAACTTTGGCAATATGTTCAGCATGGCAGGAGCTTCACTTTTCCTGAACTTCCTCCCCCTGCTTCCCAAGCAAGTACTCTTAACCAACCTGCTGACCGACCTCCCGGAGACGACAATCGCGAGGGACAATGTCGACCCTGAGATGGTGGAGCGACCGAGACGATGGGATATGGCCTTCATTCGCAGGTTCATGCTGGTCTTCGGTCTAATCAGCTCCATCTTCGATTTCATCACCTTCGGTGCCCTGATCTTCATTCTCGGAACTTCGGAGGCGCAGTTCCAAACCGGATGGTTCGTAGAATCCGTAATATCGGCAGCGATCATAGTGCTGGTGATACGCACTCGCCGACCTTTCCTCAGGAGCCGACCAGGCAAGTACTTGCTAGTGGCGACGATGGTGGTGGCTATGGTGACGCTGACCCTTCCCTATGTCACTCCCTTTGGCCTGTTCGGCTTCCAGTCCTTGCCACTTGAGTTCCTGGGACTTCTGGGTCTGATCGTGGTTGGGTACATCGCCAGCGATGAGATAGCCAAGCACTTTTTCTATATCCACATGAAGTATTGAGAAAATGGAGGGCTTGGCTCGCCCTCTGCAAACGGATCAACCTAACGGGAAATCAGATTTATCTAGGACCTGCTCTCAAAGCATGCGCATGAACCGAACTTCGTCGAGGGCGCTCGGCCTGGCTATCTCGGCCCTCGTGATCGCCATCTTCGCCGTCCTCCTCATATTCATTGTATTGGGCTCGACCGATTCGGGCATGATGACGGGGACGCGATACTTTCCCTTTTGGGTATTCGGCATTATCATCACGATTCTGATCGTCATGTTCATCGTCCGCATCATTGTCTGGGTCGGACGCGGCTATCAGCCCTACAGATATTCTCGGTTCAATTGGCAGAATGGACCTCTTCAGAGAGAACTGGGGCCAGAACAAATCCTGGATGCCAGATATGCCCGCGGTGAAATCACCAGAGAGCAATATCTGCAGATGCAGGACGACCTACGTCGGAACAAGACCTAAGGTGAGGTACTTGAAATCTGAAGCGATGAAGGGCGAAACCATATTGATGACAGGAGCGACCTCTGGCATCGGGCGGGCAGCCTTCATCGCTCTGGCTGACATGCACCCAAACATCGTCATTCTGGCGCGTAATGAGACAAAGGCCAAGGATACCATGCGCGAGGTGAGGGAAATGACCGGCAACAGCAATCTCGATATGATTGCCTGCGACCTGGCTTCGCTCGATACTGTTAGGAGAGCGGCAGCCGCATTTGTGGCATCGTACGATCGGCTCGACGTCTTAGCCAACAATGCAGGAATTATTTCTGGCAAGCGAACACAAACTGCCGACGGATTCGAGTCCATCTTCGCAGTAAATCATCTATCTCATTTTGTCCTGACAAATTTGCTGCTCGACAAGCTCAAGGCTAGCGTCCCTTCAAGAGTGGTCGTGACCAGCTCTTATTCCCAATTCAGAGGCCACATGGACTTCGATGACCTCATGGCGGAGGGATCCTTCCGCTCCTGGGCGGCTTATGGCCAGTCGAAGCTGGCAAACGCCCTCTTCACTTTCGAGCTGGCCCGCCGCTTGGCGGGAAGCGGGGTCACCGTGAATTGCTTCCATCCTGGAGCCGTTCGCACCAATATCGGCAGTGGGATGGGGCGAGCCGCCACGCTGGCTTATTCGGTAGCGTCACGTTTCCTAATCTCGCCCGAGAGGGGTGCTGAAACGCTTGTCTACCTGGCTTCGTCGCCTGAGGTCGAAGGCATCACCGGGAAGTATTTCTTCGAGAAGCAGGCGACGGAGTCGTCTCCGGAGTCCATGGACCAGATCGAAGCGCAACGATTGTGGGAAGTCAGCGGCCGATTGACAGCAAAATGGCTCGACCCTATCAATTAGTCAATTGTGGTTCATATTTGCGAATATCCGGTCGAAGTCGATGCCCGATGCCGCCCTGATGTTCCCCGCCCTGCCTATGGCGATCTCGTAATCGTCCTTCTCCATACGAGGCAGCGCCTCCTTTGCCACGAGGCCTGGTGCAATGCCCCGGTCCTGTTGTCCCCTGGAAGCCCTGGCGCCTTTATCAAGCTCAGTATCGACCGTTGGCGGGATGATCTCGAACACCTTGATGGGCGTATCGCTTAGCTGGTGGCGCAGGCTCAGGGAGAAAGAATGGATTGCTGCCTTGGTTGCGCAATAAACCGGCATAATCGTTAGCGGAATGAAGCCGAGGCCAGAGGAGACGTTCACGATAGCTGCTTCCTTCTGTTTGATGAGGTCCGGGACGAATGCCGCAGCCATTTGTACATAGGCCCTGAAGTTGATCTCGATCTCATCCTCCTCATCAACCTCCCGATGGCGGTCCAGGTCTGCCAGCCCCCTCTTAAAATCAATCACCCTTTGAATCCCAGCGTTGTTTATCAGGACGTTCATCTCCGGGAAATTGGAGATTGTCCAGTCGTGGAGGTCCCTTCGTTCGCTCTCCTTGGAAAGGTCGCATCTTCGAATTTGCAGCCTCGGCAGCCTTTCCTTCGCATGAACCAAATGCTCCTCGGTGCGAGCGCAGACGATGACCTCATTGCCCCTTTCCAGGAACGATTCTGCCAATGCGAGACCGATCCCGGTGGCTCCGCCAGTTATCAGGATTGTATTCGCCTGCATCCTCATTCATTTTACCTCCTTGCGACCATTAGCGAAGCCCTATGCTGTTTATCACGGCTCCAGAATTGGCATCGATGACGAGGGCGATCTTCTGCCCCCGGAAGTCATACCGGGCGAACCATATCGGGGCATGCAGCAGTTCGGATTCACCAACATCGACTTCGGTATTGATCTGCTGGATCAGATGATATTGGGCATGCGCCCGATCGGACTGCAGTTGGTCGACGAGCGCCTTCGCCTGCTGCTTTGCCGCCTCCTCGCCCACGTCACCGTTCAGGATCTTGATATCCTTGGGGACTTTGGTAACGTCAAAGAATGTCCGGGCTTGGAGGTCAAACTGGTAATCCTTGGGTTGATGCTCGGCCAGGGCCTTAAGCGCCACCACTGGAAAATTGTAATTGTTGTTGAACTCGAAGCTCTTTCTTGAGCCACCTCTACCAGCCATAGTGCCGCCGAGCATGGTTCCCGCCATCAATGGACCGGCCATGCCGATTCCGAATCCGCCCCGTCGACCGCCCATTCCAGCTCCCATCAGCGCGAACAGCGCTGCAGTAGTTGCGATCTGCCCTGTCTCCATCGCAACGTCGCTCGCCACGATATTGGTACGGGCGGAAGCAGTAACTATCCAATAAGGCACCAAACTTAAGTTCATCTCCTCCAAGGTGGAATTCTCTTGGAGGTGCCTGTGCAGTAGTCCCTGATCCATCAGGTCATGGATCATGGCATTGATCTTCTCCTTGTCCAAGAAGTTGACTGGCAGCATGGTCTGCTTTGCGATTCCCTTCCAGCCATTGGCGCTTAGGGAGATTGTCGTGCCGCAATAGGAGCAAGTGATCACCATTTCCCCGAACTGAGGATTGATGGGGGCGCCGCAGCTGGGGCAGTTGAGAGATTTCGCCTCGATCGGAGCTATCACTGGAGGTGCTTGGGCCGCTTGCTTCCCCCCCACCCCCACAAGGTTAGTCCCACATTTGAGGCAGAATGCCGCGTCGTCAGGCAGCTGGGTTCCGCATTTCGGACAATACAAGAGCTCACTTCCAATAGCGCCGTTACAGCTATCGATTGACCTATTATGCCCAAATTAGATGCCCATTTGGCATATTATGGGTCGGCCAATCGCATTGCATGTGCGCCTCGGACCCGACCATATTTGAACTTTCTGATAGAAGGCCAGATTGATGCTCGCAAACCCAACAGTTGTGACGGCGCTTCGCAATCGACCACAGATAAGAGAATTATCTGAAATGAGTGAAAGCTGACGCACCATAGCGGAATCCACGTGATAATTGCTAGAATCCGCAATAAACTGATGCAATTTAAAAATACGTGCGCTTCTCAGTCATATCAACCGGAGGCAACATTATGAGGTTCCACGTGGAAATGATTGCACGGGACAACTTTGACCCGATGAGTGCTGTGCCGGTGCAAAAAATGGTTTTCGACCAGATGGACAAGCTCGTGAAATCAGGGAAGGTCGAAGAGCACGGTATCTATTCTGATGAACGAGGAGGATTTCTCATCCTCAATGCGGAGTCGCCAGAGGAACTGTTCGAAATGATCAGCCCCTTGGGCGATGCAATGATGGTACGGTCGCATCCTTACGTATCAATGAGAACACTGAAGTCGTTCTTCGATGCCTATGAAGAGAGAATGAAGAAGTGAGGTTGGGAAGCCTGACGCCGGTGAAGAGCAAGGTCGCATCCTTAGCCTCTTCCGATTCGATCTTTCATTTTGAGTGAATCAACTGACCTTCCCACAGCGTCCCATATTCAAAATCCTTGGGGGAACCTTATCAGCCAGAAAAGTGGGAGGTCGACCACTCTGGATATGTCAAAAAATGAATAGTTTGGCCTCTAACCCTTCCACTCTTGAGCTCTTCCCTTTGCTTATTACTGCATGGCCTTCGCCCTACAGAAGGCGCTTATGCGATTCGACTCCTCCAAGATATTTATCGTTTCGATAGCCGCCGATCTTCAACGTACGCCAATACGGTAACCGCAGAGGGCGAATCCTGGTCGAGGCAAGAACAATCGGCCGAAACGAAACAGAATTTGAAGAAGAATCAAAGTGAAGCAAAGGACCACATGAAGGATGAAAATCACAAATCGTGCTACTCATTATTAAAGCGCCAACCAATTGCAGGAAAGAATGGTGGTCGATGAGGCTGGGTCTAATCCATCCGATGTCTTGGTAACCTATGTGCTCGAAAGATTTCACTGGAAGAAAAGGAAGGAGTTTTCAGGAAAAGTGCAGGATGCAACCGGCAAAACCATCTTCCATGTCAAAGGGGCGACAATAATAGATGACACGGGAGTAACAATGATGGAAGCAAAACCGGCGCACACGGGAGCGCTCCATCCAGATGATCTAAACGTCTTCGATTCCAGCGGCCAGTATATCGGTTCGATAATTAAAACCAGGCATAGGGAGAAGGGAGGCTGGATCGTTAAGGGGAAGCCAGCACAATGGTCTCTGATGAATGCCTATAATCAAGTGGTGGCTATTGCAGAGCCTACCGATACTCAGCGACTCCTTCCCTCCTACGAAATACCTGGAATAGATGGAAGGGCTTTTGTGAAGGTATACCCGACCGGATCAGAGGACTTCTATCAGGCAGATATATTGCAGCCAACTTTGCATCCTCTGGTCGTTCTGTACTATTTGGCAACCAGAGGAAATCCATTAGCCATCGCTGCGAATTGACCGACAAGGACTTCTTCTTTCTCGTTCCCTCGCACCGTTTCAAAATCGCCCTAATTTCTTTCATTCGCAAAAAGAGCTGACATCCATATCGATTCATTGCTGAGAATCCAAGAAATCATTTACAATCGCTAAGACTGCAGTGTAGTATCCAGTTAATCTGAAACCTCCGCGAAGACCGAACCTCTTCTAAGAACGTATTAAGTGAGTTGGCGCTGATGCGGGGAAAGATGCCTGCGCTCGAGGTTCGTTCGCTTAGCAAGCATTTCGGCGAGGTCAAGGCAGTGAAGGATATCTCGTTCACCGTCAACCGGGGAGAATTCTTCGGCCTCCTAGGTCCTAACGGCGCAGGGAAGACCACTACCATCAGAATGATCATCGGCGTCCTCAAGCCTGACGCGGGCAGCATCCATATCGAGGGCGTCGACCTTAGCAAGAACTATTTCGAAGCTAAATCCAAGATCGGGGCGATCCCCGAGGTTGGCAACATCTACCCTGATCTCAGCGCAAGGGAGAACATCGACCTCGTCGGTCGATTCTACGGCCTGCCGAAAGCGCTCAGACAGGAAAGGGCTGAGAAACTGCTGGCCGACCTTGGCTTGATGGATCGGGGCGACGATTTCGCCCGCAAGTTCTCCAAGGGTATGAGGCAGCGCATCAGCATCGCCTGCGCCCTAGTGAACGAACCGCCGATCCTCATCCTGGACGAGCCGACCGAGGGCCTGGACGTCATGAGCCGCCGTTTGATCATCGATAAGGTCAAGGAGATGAACCAGAAAGGCTCGACTGTCATCCTCACGACGCACAACATCGAGGAGGCGAACAAGCTCTGCCAACGAGTGTGCATCATCAATAAGGGCGAGATCGTCGCCATCGATTCGCCGGAGAGGTTGCGCAGGACGGCAGAGAAGATGCAGATCGTCGAGGTGGGCTTCAACAAGAAGATCGAAGCTGCCTGGTTCCGTTCGGAGCACATCACGCGAGTGGTGCAGTGCGGGGACAAGTGGCAATTCTATACCGAAGATCCGGACAAGGCGATCCGGGATATCGTCACGATCAATGAAAAGATGGACCTGAAGATAGCCTCCATCAGCACCACCGGGCCCACGCTCGAGGATGTTTTTGTCAAGCTGTGCGAGGTGCCTTGATGGACTGGAACATGTACTTCCGCGCCGTGACCGTCGTCGCGAGGAAGGACATCCGCATCTATTATCGCAAGGCACCGGTGTTCATCTTCGGCCTGATCCTGCCCACTTTCTTGTTCTTCGCGTTCTTCGTTGGCAGGGAACTGGACATCCATAAGTACTTCCCCGGGTTCTTAGCAATGTCGCTGTTCTTCACCTCCTCTTCGGTCGGACCGCTGATCGTTCCTTGGGAGAAGCAGCAAGGCACGTTCGAGCGCCTGCTTTCCTATCCGGTGAGCATTGGCACCATCGTCCTGGGAGACATGATCGCCGGGGCGCTATTCGGGCTGATGATAAGCACCATCGTGGGCGTTGCGGGCATCTTCCTGATCCCGATAGCAATCACCGATGTTTTCATGATCTTCATCGCTTTCGTTCTTGGCAATATCTGCTTCTCTTCACTTGGGGTCCTGCTCTCCTCACCTGGAGCAAAAACGCCAGCAAATATCATGATGCTGGCGGCATTGGTGCGTTTCCCATTGATTTTCGTCTCCGGCATATTCATCCCGGTGAGCCAGATGACCGGAGTTGGTGTTTACGTTACCTATTGCTCGCCCCTCACCTATCTCGTCGACGCACTGAATATGAGCACCGGGCAGGTATCAGTATTCCCTTGGTGGACCGACCTCCTGGTTATGTTGGCGTTTGCCCTGGCCTTCCTGGCCCTCGCCGTGTTTGTGCTTAGAAGAAGAAGCCTTAGGGGTTTGTAGGCCGATTGGCAGATCGACCGCGGCCAATTCCGATGAGGATCATTCGTCATCCTTGAAGCGGATGCTGATATGGGTCCCATCGCAGAACGGCTTGTTGCTCGACTTCCCGCAGCGGCAAAGGGTTGCCCGATTCCTCACCTCATACTCCGACCCATCAGACGATTGTATCGGGATCCCGCCCTTCACCCATAAAGGGCCACTGCACTTTCGCCCAGGGTCCTCAAGGACGGTGATACTCTTCTCGAAATGAGGCTCGATCGGCTTTCCAGTGCCTTTCTCGCACACCACCAGCCGCCCGGTGGGGCAATTGCCTACGATCTCAGCGGCCATTAGTCTTGCATTCGAATCGTTGGGCGCGTCCACCAACTCCCATATCCCTTCGCCTCTATGGCAGAATTGGGCACCTGCGCAAAGCTCTTCATCGTCCAGCAGGTCGAATTCCGCGCCTTCATATCTCTCAGCGACCTGAGAGAAAGGAGCACGCGAAGCGGTCTCTCTGCCTTCGAAATCAACGGCGTGGTGCGAGCCGTCGCAGAAAGGCTTGTTCTTCGAGGCGCCGCAGCGGCATAGGTCGTAATCTTCCTGGTCAGGATATCTTTCCAGTATCTCCCATTCCACTGGGACGCCCTTCTTGTCTCGTACGGAGATTTCCTTGGCCAACGGGACGTTTCCAGTTACCACATAAGGACCGTTGCTGATGATCTCGATCCTTTTCGCCTTCTTCTCGATCATTTTCCTATCACCCAGACAATTGGATTGCTCTTCACATCAAGCCAAGCTGCTTCATCATTCCGACAACATCGTAGAACAGCCTTTCCTCGACGATTTCGTTATCTTTCCAAGTGGCGACCGTGCAGAACTCCAACTTCGCAGTCTTTCCCGGCTGGACCATCTTTCCGCCCGCACCTTTCATCGGCACCTTCAGGGTCACAGTCCAATCGGCAACAGTGCACGTATGGTCGTCTTGACCGAAGGCCAGCTTATACGGGTTGTTTATGAGCTTGTTATCGAAGCTCTTAAAAAACTCAGTGGCTTCAACGTCATGGTTGTGTCGCCCTCTTGTCGGCTCAGGCTGATTGGGCCAATAGACCGCAACGTCTTCCCGGTGGCGCTTCCTGAACGTTTCCCAGAGAGGACTTCCAGGCCCTGCATTCCATGCATTGTCCAGTGTTCTCATTAATTCGAGATTTTCCTTTACGCCAATTTCTGTCACCCGAACATACTCTGGGAACCTGGGTTATTTAATCGTTCGCGAGACCGCGTTTAATGCTTGTCAGTGTTTATTGCCATTGTCTTGACTTTGGCACTCATTGCCAAGTCATCGATCTCTAGCAGGTAATATTGATCAATGGCCGGCTCGTCCTCTGCTGACGCATAAATCGAGATCCCATTTCATCCTGGCTTCGGTGGAAGAACCTAGCCCTTTCGCTCGACAAATTTCGCCACAACGTTGCCTGCAAGACTTCTTTTGAGGACGATCGCTTGAGATGCGCACATCTCATGGCAGGTGTAGCATCTGATACATTTGCTGTGATCCACCTTGGCCTTTCCTCGATGCATTTGCACCGATTGGACGGGGCAGGCACGCACACACTGTCCGCATGCCGAACATCGCTCCGCTACTACCACTGGTCGCAGGGCGTATGCTCGCATCATCTTCATCATATTCTGCACGAAGAATCCTGATTTCTTCTTCCCCCCAGCGGCATAGGTCGAGGGGAGTTTGAAATCCTTGATTTCGAAGCTCTCGGGGCTTTCGCCCCTTATCTCGATGCCCTCGAAATCTTTGTTCAAAATCCCACGTTCCATTGCCGCTCTGACCGTTGGTATGTCCATCGGTGGGATGCCAATCACTCGAGCGGCGACAACATCAATGCTAGCATAAGAATTCGAAGCCAGGATCGCGCCGATCTTCCTCGGCTCACCGGAATTAGGACCATCCCCTTCCATCCCGATCACTGCGTCCATGACCTGGAGGGTCGGACGTATCAGCTCGTTCAGATCGACAAGCATTCGGGAGAAGTCCATCGGGTCTGGCAATCGACCATGGAAGCTTGCCTTTTCATACCCCGGGATCAGACCAAACAGGTTCTTGGTAGCGGCAGTTATTTCGGTCAAAAGATGCGTCTTCAGCTTCGAGACCACAACGATGGCGTCGGCCTCCATGGCCGGCTTGATGATCGCGAACCTCTTTATCAACCTGCCATCAGGGTTTGGCACTTCCTCATATGTGACGTCGTAGTTCAGCTCGATGCCGAGCTCGTCGGCGACTTGTGCGTAACCGGTCTTCTCATAGGCCTTCTTGAGCTGAGCAGAGCCATAGATCGCGCCAGCTCCTGGGCTCTCGGCCAGTATGACCTTGCAGCCATGCTCCTTCAGAATCCTGCAAACAGCGTAGATGACATCTGGATGGGTGCATATCACCTTCTCGGGCGCCGACGCCTGCAGGATATTCGGCTTCACTAGAACGCGCATTCCCGGCTTGACAAAGGCTCCGATGCCACCTAGCAGCTCGACCGCGCGGGACGCGGCGGAGAAGACGGTCGCCCTTCCATATTCCCCGCATCTGACAAGCGCTACCACGGGTGATTCTGGTCCACGCGAGGGATTATCGGATTGTTCGACTGTCTTCGCCATTCTACTCACACCTCGATTGCGAAACATAACTCGGCAGCCGAGTTAGGCTTATAGGACACAAGAACGGGGATTAAAACGTATGTTTCGAATGATAGCTGTCGAATGAGAGTCCTGGAATCGCTAAATCGATTTTGTCTATGTCTCAATAACAGGGCAAGTGAAAACCTAGCGGCCTTAGACGCGGCATCCCGCCAATTCGACGAGTAACCCTAATGTATAGCTTGATGCCGGGCGAGACCTAGGTGTTTAAATGCCATTAGGAGACAAGTGGTTCGAAGAGAAAGGCAAGATGACCATGACCTACATAGAATCCATCGACAACGACGGAGTGGTCATGAAACAGTCATTCGAGGCTGACCTGAAGGGCATGGGGAAGTTCCCAAGCGGCAAGAACATGGGGTCTGGAACCATCTGGGTAAAACCAAGCGGGAAGGCCCATGGGAAGTGGCAAGGCATCCTGATGACCGCCGACGGGGAAATGGTGACTTGGCATGGGAAGGGTCAGTCAGTCCGCACCGGGCCCAATGTCAAGGGAGTAATGCTGCTGAGCTTCATGACCATGTCGGAGAAGCTGAAGTGGATGAACATGGTCACGGTAGTGAAGGACATCACTGGGGACATGATGGAATTCTCCGATGTTGGCTTTGAGTGGAAATAGAAACCCTCACCAAACCCCTTACCTTTCTTTCATCGTTTCCATTATTCCACTACAGCGCTCGCATTCGGTTGTTTCTTGGGTTGTGCTCAACTTCAGCCAGGCCAAGCATTTCCAATATTGGCGGGATATAAGTGGCAAAACGGCCCCGCAGTCCTTTCTTTAGCCCATACCATCCTCCGACCGGATTTTTCGGCGACCGAGCCCAAGCTTCGACCGTTCCCTCTTTGACCGGCTTTTGCTCATCTGCATTTCCCAAGAACATCCAGTCTCCGTGCGTTTTGAGCATCGCCTGAAGATCCTCGATGCAATGAATGTGGTATCTAAGCTCGGTTTTGCCAACGACGACCACAATGGCGGGTGGGCTTGAGGTCTCATCCCGGTATGCAATGAATTCCGATTCGCCAGAGGGAGTTTTCAATATCCATGGGTCCTCCTTCATTCCTTTTCCTTTTACACTTGAATTAGCCATGCCAAATAGCACGCAGCGGACGATTATTAACCTTGACGGTTTGAAAAAAGATGGCGCGGGAGTGTCGGGGGACTGGCTGGAGCGCGAGCAAGACAATAAGTTTATAAATGGCACGCTCCGTTGAAAAAACGGTGAGTTAAAATGGCTATAACAATGAATTGGGGAGCCATCGGACTTGGTTCAGTCGTAGCATTCGTCATTGGATGGCTGTTGTTTGGTCTGCTCGGTGCGGTAATATTAGCAGTGGTTGTCTTGCTCCTGATGGGGATCCTGAAGATAAGCTAGGATTACCAGAGTGGATACGCAACCACTAGAAACATCTAGACCTTTTTCGACTCTGATCCAAGCCGGGCTTTCCTACCCGGAAAACATAATATAATGGCGCGCTCACGTTCTAGTACCAATGGCCTTGGGATTGATCGACCTATTTTGGTCCACTTTTGGATTATACATTACTGTCATCCTTTACCTGTTCACCATCGATGTTGTTCTGACCATAGTCTTCATCCAGAAGAAGCCGCCCGAGGCCGTTCTGGTATGGGTAATAGCCTGCCTTGCCTTCCCACTGGCATTCGTTCTTCTATTCTACATCTTCCTGGGACGGGACTATAAGAGAAAGAAGATGTTTGGCAACAAGGCCGAGATGGACCGAGAGGTTGGCAGAGCATTGTTCAAGACGAAAGGGACCCTTTTCGAATCTGACTATTCCAAGCCTGGCTTAGGACAAAACGAGTCGTTGGCTCGTATGCTATTCGACTCAGGGCATTCCTACCTCACAAGCGACAACGAGGTCGAATATTACAACGAGGGTGACCAAATTTTCAAAGCCATGCTCGAGGAGATCAAGGGTGCCAAGCGCTTCATCCATATGGAGTATTACATGATCCGTAATGACGCGATTGCCAAGGAGTTCAGGCAAGCGCTGGCGCAGAAGGCCAGAGAAGGCGTCGAGGTCAAGCTGGTCATGGACGCCTCGGGATGCCATAAGCTTCCCAGGGGATTCTTCAAGGAGCTGACCGACGCAGGAGGCAAGACTGCCTTCTTCTTCCCTTCGCTCATCCCTAAATTGAATTTTGGCATCAACAATCGCAACCATCGCAAGCTCTTCGTCGTGGATGGGGACACGGCTTTCATCGGCGGCTGTAACATCGGGGTCGAGTATCGAGGAGAAGGACCTCTCGGCCATTGGCGCGATGATATGCTGCGCATCCGGGGCAGCGGTGCCATCAGCGTTGAAGAGCGCATAGTGATAGATTGGAACTTCGCCGCCAAAGACAGCCTCAAGGTGGAGGACTATGCTCCGACCCGACAAGGTAGCGGAAAGGTCAGCCTGCAGGTCGTCTCCGGAGGTCCGGACACCGCTGCTCGGCACATCGAAGAACAATATGTGAAGATGATCGCCACTGCTAAATCCTACATTTACATCCAGACGCCATATTTCGTCCCGAGCGAAGCTGTGACAGCTGCCTTAGTTGTTGCGGCGAAGTCAGGGGTAGATGTGAGGGTGATGATGCCTTCTAAGCCGGATCATCCGTTCATTTATTGGGCATCGCTCTTTAGCGCAGGGCATATTCTACGCAGCAATGTCCGCATTCATCAGGTCAATAAGAATGGCTTCATCCACGCCAAGGTCGTTGTCATGGATGATGCGGTGGCATCGATCGGCAGTGCCAACTTCGACAACCGCAGCTTGGGGTTGAACTTCGAGAGCAATGCTGTTGTCTATGATAAGGGACTTGCCAAGAAAGTTAAGGCCGCCTATGAATACGACATCGAGCATTGGTGCATTGAGCTCACAAAGGAAGAATACCAGAAGCGTTCACGGCTGGTAAAGTTAAAGGAAGACATATCCAGGCTTTACGGCCCTATCGCCTGAGCGATCCAAATTCTGGAAATTTGGGGTTTCTCCGCAGCGATCAATCAAGGCTTGTCAATTGCAGCTTTTATTGATGCCGCTGCGGATTCGCGTCCTGGGACTTAGGAAGAGATCCTGATCTCACTTCAGTTTTTTCTGTACTTTCTTGACTTCCTTGTCGATGCCCTGTCCAACGTCCCTGGCACCCTTCTGGACTTCCTTAATGCCACTCCTGACTCCCTTCTGAACGTCCTCAATTCCCTTGTCTATATCGGTCCTGACTTTTCCTTTCATGCTATTCATCCTCAAGACCAGGCACAGATTCTCTGCCCCAGTCATTTGTGGATACAAGTTTGGACCGCCTACTATTTGGTTCTTCGTTAGATTGAGCAAGCCGTCCTTAGGAAAGGGAGAAAACGGAAACCGTGCCAAGAATCGCCAAACATTGAATACTGAGTGCTTCGAAATAGACTTGATAGACCGCTCTCGCGTGGGAAGGGTTGAAATACCCTCAGCTATGGATGCTAAAAAGGCGATCTAGATGCCATGGGAAGAGACAAAGGAATTCATCAGGAGCGGCCACGAGAATCTCGACAAGTATGACAAGAATTCGATCCGGACCATCACCATTGAAGAGGACAAGGGCGTCAAGGCCATTGTTGGCTGTCTGAAGGGGCATTATGACGCAAAGAAATGCGAGGTCGGCACTCACGTCGTGAGCTACCTTTTCGCCAAGGAAAAGGGCTGGACGGTGACGACGGCACAGGATTGGTTCGAAAAGAAAAAGAAGTAAAGAGGCTTAGTCGAGGATTTAACCAGGATATCTTCAATCTACTTCGTTTTCCGGATTAGGATATGCCATATTGGTCCCTCGTGATTCGATGAGATGACTTCTTGTCCTTGCTTGCTCATCATTTCGGTGATCTCCGGCACTGAGGGAGGATAATCTCCGATGACCTCGACGGTCTGTCCTATGGACATACGCTTCAATCGTTTGAGCGTCTCGAACAGGGGACGAGGGCAGACCAAGCCAAGGCAGTCAAGCTTCTCATCAGTCAGGAAATCACCTCATAGTGTGATTACGCGCTCGCCTTCTTTGAAGACCAACTCGACCAGGTCATCGCCATCGAGCACCTCTACGCCCATGATCAGCATCTCCTTGTCCAGACCGCGTACCTCGATGCACGTGCGATCCGCGATCACCCTTCCGCCCTCCTCGAGAATGTCCATCACCTGCTTCTCGACAGAAGGCAGGCTGATCTCCTTCATTGGGTCCTTTTGCCCCTTCCTTGCGGCGTAGACTCCATCACCGTGCAATGCCACGATGACCTCATTCCCCACGGCAACCCAGCCCATGGCAATGAAGAGCCCGGCGTAAGCGTTCTCGCGTCCATATGGACCGTGGATGATCTCGATCACCAACTTGGGCATGCTACCCGCCTCCGAACGAGAGCACCTTGTCCGCCCTAGCCAGCGATTCAACGAAGCCGAAGATGGTAGTGAACTGAATGCCGTCGAGAACTTTGGTGGAGGAGTAGTCCTTCTTGCCGTCAGGCGTCAGCTGACCGGAAATGTAGCCCCGAGCTACAGAGCAGATCTCGCAGCTGTAGACCTTAGCTCCCTTCACGACCAGTTCCTTAAGCTTCTCCCCCACGGGGAAGAAGAGCTTTGGGGATTGATGGTTCATCTGCGCATGGACCGCATCCCCATAAAGGAATATCTCCACCTCATGTCCCTTCTCCAGCGCCCGCAGGGCGACCCGGCACATGTGGTCCGCATATTGGCTACCGAGTGGAGCTGAAGCTAGCATGATCGTCAGCGTCTTCTTCTCTACCACGCTATCACCCGATCTGCTTGGTCCATCGTCACATCTATGAAATCACCCTCGATATCTTCGATGACCTTGACCCCCTCAGGAAGCTCCGAAGCCTCGATGCCCCGAGCGCGGAGGTCCCTGGCGCTCGCGTTCACCTTTGCGCCCTTGCTCAATACGCTACTCACAATGGAGGCGGCATGCCCGCGGTATTCCTTTCGGCAGATGGCTACTGCATCGCCGAGCAGGAAAAGGGAGTCTCCCTTGGCCCGGATGGCCTCCCCGATGCGCCAGGATTCGCCCTCGGTGCATGGCAGTTTCATCAGCAATACGCAGCTCTTCATCAGTCCACCAGTGCGTGATAATAGGGTTAGACTTGGTATTTACTGACTGCGACCTTTTCTTCTTCGAAGCACCCAACGAACTCGCATTCCATCGCAAAGGATATAGGAAGGGGCGAACGTCCCCGGCCTTCAATGCTTGAGGCTCCGCACTCTCCGAAGGAGAAGAAGTACCGCACCGTTGCAATCGTGATTATCATGCTGGGCGTCACGATGAGCGCGATCGATACCACTGCGGTTGTATTGGGCCTCCCAGTGATGAAGCAGGATCTCAACACCGACATCCTGAGCATGATCTGGGTCCTGCTGGCATATCTCTTGATCATTACCATTCTTGGCACTCAGGTGGGCAAGCTTGGGGACATGTTCGGACGGGTCCGCATGTACAATCTTGGGTTTGCCCTATTCACCTTCGGCTCGCTGCTTTGCGGCTTATCGCAGGATGGCACCCAATTGATCGCTTTCCGAGTGCTTCAGGGGGTCGGGGGCGCCTTCATCTCCTCCAACAGTGGGGCGATCATCGCAGACACATTCCATCAGAGGGAGCGGGGGAAGGCGTTCGGCATTACCGGCATGGGATGGTCGATCGGCGCGGTGCTGGGCATCCTGGTGGGCGGGTTCTTCGTCACCTTCCTGACCTGGCGCTACATCTTCTTCATCAACATCCCCATCGGGATCTTCGCGACCATCGCCGGATACTATCTCCTGCAGGAGCGATCTCCTAGGAAGAGACAAACCATCGACCTTGGTGGGATAGTTCTCATGGGAACCAGCCTGCTGCTGATCCTGGTGGCCATAACCGATATCACTGGCTCTGGATTGACAACCGAATACGGTATCGAATTTGTGGCTGGATTGGTCGCCCTGATCGCCTTCTTCCTTTGGGAGAGGTATGCCTCCAATCCCTTCCTGGATTTCTCACTATTCAGGGACAGGATTTTCCGGTCATCCTCTTTGGCGGCTTTCTTCCAGGCCCTGGCAAGCTATGCGGTGATCTTCCTGGTGATAATGTACCTTCAAGGGCCTCGGGGGATGACCCCCTGGGACGCGTCACTCCTTCTGATTCCAGGCTACGTTCTAGGCGGACTAATAGCACCGTTCTCGGGCAGGTTGTCCGACTACAAGGGAGCGCGGGTGATCGCATCGCTTGGGCTTCTCCTACAGATCTGTGGCATTCTGGTCTATTCGACGCTTGCCTTGGACACGTCAGTGCTAATCGTGGTCCTCGGCTCGGTCCTCAGCGGGGCGGGCACAAGTACCTTCTTCCCAGCGAACACCAGCGCAGTGATGGCCAATGCCCCGCCTCATTCATACGGGATCAGCGCTGGGCTGTTGAGAACCATGTCGAACCTAGGCATGGTCTGCAGTTTCGCAGTGGCTATCTTCTTCGCCTCAATAGCCATTCCCCGCGACCTCGCCTTCCAGATCTTCCTGGGCGTAGGTGAAGGGATAAGCGGGCCATTGGCCACCGCCTTCATCGACGGCATGCGATCGGCCATGCTGGTATCCATCTTGCTGCTCATGGTCGCCTTTGTTCTCTCCATCCTGCGGGGGAAGGAGAAGAGGGCCATGGGCCACGAAAAGAGAGACAAGGGCCATGTTTGAGATTACGATAACCAATGGATAGCAATATAGAATCTATATGCTCAGGTCTGATTAGAATTCACTTCTCTCTCCATCTGGCCTTCTTCGTCCCGACCCAGAGGAATATGATGGTGAGGCCCAAGAGGACCACCCAATCGATTATGAGCATGTCCGCTGAGAGGCTCAGGAATCCGATGAGGTCGTGCCCGATCTCGGCCGCATAGGTCGTGGGCGAGAGATATGCCAGGTATCTCCACGGCATCGGTATTAGGGTGATTGGATAATAGACCGGTGCAAGGGTTGTGAATAGCAGGGAGAGCAAACGAGTGAACGCGAAGCTCTGCACTATGTCCGATGAGAATGTGGCGAAAGCGAATCCAAGCGAAATCGACGTGAGGAACATCAGTAACATGACGATGACGATCCCCAGGACCATGACGAGCTCCACGTGCACGAACAGTCCGAACAATAATGCCAAAATGACCAAAGCGGGTGAGGTGTAGATCAGTTCCGATAGCGCCATCCCGGTGACGTAGACTGAGGCGCTCGTCGGCGAGCCCACCACCATGTCCTGGAGCTTGAAGTCGTTCTTCAGATGAGACAGGTCGGCCTGGAGCGATGTACCGGCTGAGAACATAGTCATTATGAGCCCGCCCACGATCCCGACGGCTAGCAGCGTTCCTCCGCTGATGAAGAAGATCAAAGTGAGAAAGGAAAGTGGGGATAGGACTGTGATGACAAGGACCGCGGGATAGTTCTTCATCTCGTAGACCGCGTTCACAAGGATAGATGCCAGTATCTGGCTTCCCAGCCGGCTCATTCCTCGTCCGCCTCCTTATCCTCCCTGACCTCCGCGTCGATGCTGCCGACCGTGTAGGTGAAGATGTCGTCCAGCGTGATCGGGTTCACCGAGAACTGGGCCTTTGCCTCGATCAGGTTCTTGGATATTCTCAAGGCCTCGTCCTGCGTTGTTAGTACTTGCAATTGGCCGTTCTCCAGATCCACGGTCTCTCCCACCTTGACCTGAAGGTCTAGTCCCGCAGGCACTTTGAGGCTATACTGGTGCTCAAGCCGCCCCCGCAGCTCAGGCATATTGCCGATGGCCATCAGCCTTCCGTTATTGAGGATCCCGATGCGGTCAGCGACGCGCTCCGCCTCCTCCAGGTAATGGGTGGTGAGCAGGACGAACCGGTCCTTCCCCAGTTCGATCAAGAGCCGCCACAGTTGCTGCCTGGAGATGGGATCGAGACCGGTGCTAGGCTCGTCGAGGAAAATGAACTCGGAATCGGAGGCGAGAACCATCGCCACCAGAACCTTGCGCTTCATCCCGCCCGAAAGAGTCCGATTCAAGCGGTCCGCTTGATCCTCCAGACCTACACGGGCGACAGCTTCCCCTGCCCGTTTGAGAGATTCCTTGTAGCTGATGCCTCGCCACAACAGATAAGCGGAGACGGTCTGAACAGGCGTCATCCAAGCGACCGTTCTTCCCTCCTGGGGCACCACAGCCATCCGTTCCCGGAGCTTATTTGCATCAGCCATCACGTCCAGGCCGTCGATGGTCGCTTTCCCCGAGGTTGGTTCGAGTAGGGTCGAGAGTATCCTGGCCAATGTGGTCTTGCCTGCGCCGTTCCGACCTATTACGGCGAAGATGCCATGAGCAGGTATGGCGAAATCTATCGATGACAAAGCGGTCTTGTTGCCATCGTATACCTTGGTAATGCCCTCGCACGATATCTCACGGGTTTGGCCCAATGTATCACATCAACTATCGAGATTGTTATTAGATGGCATTGGAGAAAGGCGGTAATAAAACACACCAAGGCCAAAGAAGCTCATTCTTCCAATTCGGTTAACGCATGCCATATGCCAATGAATCTGCCAATGTGAATTCGTTCAATCAAAAGGACAGCGGCGTCGGCGACGAACGCAATTGGCTCAGGCCAGATGCCCTTGTGGATCGTAATCCTCATCGTTGGGATTATTGCAATGGCCGGCATTGTCGCGCATTCGTCTTTATGAGTCGTGGCAGAACGCTGTCGACGCCGGATGGCGGTTCCTTGCCAACAATGCAGGCGGAATGCAACCTCAGTCGGGTCCGACTCGATGCCCGGGCTGCGGAGCTTCAGTGGAGGGCATGCAGTTCTGTGGTAATTGTGGCAGGAGGCTGACATGACCTTGGTCGTTTCGGTATTTTGCCCGCTTCTATAGAAATCGATATTAACCCATTCCATACTAGATTATTCACGGTGGTGTACTGTGGATAACGACAATGGTCGCGCCTACGTGCTTATCGCAATCCAACCAGGCATGGAGCAGGAGTTCGCCAACGAGGTTGTGTCGAAGAGGTTGATAACCGACTCCAAGGTGGAGAGGGTGGATTTCGTGCATGGCAACTTCGACTTTGTCATCTCACTGACGGGGAATGCGCACGACATCGACAGCAGGATCCTGAAAATCAGATTGCTGCCATATGTGCAGAAGACAGAAACCCTGATCCCATTTCAAATGCTGAATTGGGAAGAGATACAGAAGAAGATCGAATTGGACTATCAAATGGAACATTCGTAATCCAAGAAAATGTTCGCAACGGTCTTTGTCACAGCCCCGAGTGAGGAGATTGCGGCGTCGTAGGCGCTGAGCTGGTGGAGAAGAGATTGGCCGCTTGCGCCAACTTCTTCCCTTGCCGATCGACCTACCGATGGAGGGGCAAGATCGAGAATAGCGACGAGTGGGTCCTGCTCTTGAAGATACGCTCATCAGATTTTCATTTTGTGGCTGAATCGATCCGCTCCATGCATCCGGATGAGATTCCCTGCATCATCAAGGAGGACATCGCTGACGGCTATCAGCCATATCTGGATTGGATCGAGGAGTCGACGAAACGGGCTTGATCTGACCACTTCTTCAACTAGGTTATATATTCCGAGTTAGAATCGTTCCATTGGGAGTTATGTGAAGATCATTACAGTTTCTGACATCCACCTTGGCGCTGAGAAAAGCAACGAACCCGCGTTCATCGAGTTCCTTGATTCGCTTCATGAGGACAAGAAGTTGACCGACCTGGTACTCCTGGGAGACATCGTGGACATGTGGCATAGGGATGCTTCTGGCATTTTCCTGGAGAACCTGGACACGATTAGGATCATCAGAGAACTGCAAAGCAAGATCAAAGTGCATTGGGTCGCTGGCAACCATGACTACCATCTATTGAGATTGAAGAACCGAGCGCCTCATTACCATTATCCATTCGAGTTCTCGGAAAGCCTGGAGCTGAAGGATGGCGCCCATACCTATCGGTTCATGCATGGCTACGAGTTCGAATATGGAGGCGAGCTGGAATTCATGAAGCCGATAATGGAGGTGTACTGCCACGTCATGTCCGATTCCCTCCTGATGATCGCTGGCAACTTCCATGCGAAGCCCCAGGAAAGGCTCAAGGACCTTATAGAGGACATTCAGAAGCGCGCCCTTGATGAAGTTCGAGGCAAACCAGGACAGATAATCGTTTTTGGCCATACGCATCAACCTTTCATCAATTCGGAGGAGAATGTCGTTAACTCCGGTTCATGGGTCGACGGTGAAAGCCCGAACAACACCTATGTCGAGCTTATGGGCGGAAAGCCGAAGTTATTCACCTTCAAGGGAGAGGAGATCAAGATCCGAAAAGTGATCGCTTAGAAGCGATTCCATCCGATCTAACTGATTTGCCGTCGACTCAACGATATCATTCAGGTACAGAGTAGTCTGCTATTGCGTCTCTTACCACCTTTCTCATCTCTGGCTTAAGGAAGATCAGGAACGGGGTGAGGTATCTCTTGTTCCCTGCTTTCGCGATGACCTGATAGCCATTCTCTGAACGATAGGCCAAAAGGAAGGATTCGGCCACCAGCTTCATTCCTTCCCCCTTTTTTGCGACCTTCGCAGAATAGTAGAGGAACTCGGCGAGGTCCCATGCCCTGTCCCCTCTCTCCACTGCCTGTTCCAGGTCCAGTAGGTAGATTCCGTCCTTGCCGACTAGCGCGTTCTGCGGCTTGGTATCTCCATACACCAAGCCGGCCTTGTGGAGCCTGCCCAGAATCTGCGCATATTTCTTGATATCACTAGTATCGGTGCTCTTCCCGTCCGTGATCTCCTGGACGGACTTGTCGAGCGGCTCTCCCTCGAAATACTCCGTAACCAGCGTCCTTTCGCCCAAGATGATCCCGGTTATGCGATGCGTCTTGATCCCCAATCCATGCAATCTCCTTACGGCCTCGACCTCCCTATTGAGCCTGGAAAGAGGGCTCATATTGAACCTCTTGGCAGCGACCGACCAAAGGTTGAGGAGGACCCATTTGACAGACTTCAATTGCGGAAACTGCTTGAGTATGAACTTCGCCCGTTTGCTATCATCCCAGATCTCGAGCTCTTTGCTTGCATTGGTGACGTCGCCTTTCTTCTTCTCCTTGGATTCGTAGGAGGAATTAAACCCCGACAGCAACGCGATCTCTTCGACAGCCTTACTAGCATCGTCAAAGATGACCCCTTCTTCAAGCTTCAGCAGTTTGTTGGGCCGGTCGAGCTCGACGATGGGCTTGATCTTGTCGATGAACCTCAACTTGAGGAGGGGCCTGGTTCTGGACTCAACACCCAATCCGCTGGCTAAGGTATGAAATGCATATTTGATGGCGCCCCGTGTCGTCAAAGGATACATTTTGTATAGCATGGCAAGCGCGCTCTTGCGCTTCCTCCTGTCCCTGAAGATCCTGACCGAATCCTCGGTCTTCTCTATTATCCCTTGAGAGGCGAGCAGTTCCGCACCGTCGCGGAAACCTCGAAGCGTTAGCTCCAAGTTCTCAACTTTAAGGTCGCCACCATAGATGTTGGCAAAGCTCTCGATCGCACCTGGATATTCGAGTGCCCGCTTGTGCAACCTATCGAAGAGGAAGTATTCATACGGAATAATCAAGTTCGAAGAGAAGTCTCCATAGTCGGACTGGATCTCCATCAGCTCTTCAGCAATGACCCTTTTCTTGTACTCGACCTCGACCTTCCGCAAGTATTCCTCGTTGATTAAGGGCTCGTAAACGTTCAGAAATCTGCCAATTATTGACTCCCCGAGTGCAGGCCGTTGCGCTGCATTGAGCAGAGCCGCTGCATCCACTATGATTGGCAAGGATTTCTTCGCTGCCTGGTCAGGTTTGTCCGGTATACTTCCTTCGAAGTCCTTCGTTACAATGATGATATCATAGTCCGAGTCTTGCTTTTCCAGCCCAGCGACCTTTGAGCCATATGCGCAGAGAGAGTGAATCTGCTCCTTGGGTACCAAGGATTCTGCAAGGACGAGAAGCTTGGACTTCTCCTCATCTTTGAGCCTGCTCAGAGTCACATCTCCGCCAATAGGTGTGAGGGAGTAATATAAGAACTTGAACCGGGCACCTTGGCCTTGCCGCTGTGTCCTTTCAGCCTATCCAGGTATGGCCAATAGCGATAATGGATATCAAAAGGCGTCGAAAAGAACGGCCTTGATGGATCTTGACTCCGGTTCTGAGTAATGTTAGATACGCGATTTCGCGGGGCTCACTCGATTTTGGACGGAGCGCTTCCTCGTTGCCGAAGGAACATCTCATTTTTACAAAGGCAGACTTCCGGTCATCCAGTGGATATGTGGAAAACCAATCGGACCGAAACATCGTGTCCGACGTTGCAGCCTACTTTGTCCCTAATCTCGCCTAAGCAGCGGGGAAGCTATACCTACTAAGGTGCCAACTTCTGAAGCAATGATTGAACACATGCCCCATTTCGATCTTGATCTCTTCTCCATAGAGAGCGATCCATACTTCGCACCCTTCCTCGATTATCTTAAGGAGAATGACGAATTGAAATGCTCTGTCATGACAGCGGTCCAATTCGAGAACCTTGAGATATGCAACCTGATAAAGAGGATGTCGAGCGATGGATTGGTCGAGTTGTCGTCTCGTGAAAGGGATCTCGAATCGTTCTCGCTATGTCTTACTGAGAAAGGAAGAAATCTTGCTGGCGAGCTAACGAACGGTAGTGGATTGATCACAAACCTCATTCCAGGTTTGTATTAGAAGGTTGATGGAAATGGCTGAATCTGAAGAAGTACCGGATGATGTGAAGAAGATTCTCGGCCCGAACGAAAAGGTCGAGATGTATATCAAAGAGAAAATCTTCCATCCCAAGATGAACATCGATTCGATGGTTGTAACGAATGAAAGGGTAATTCTGCGGCATCCACATGCTGCAAGGTTGAAGAAGGATTACACTGATTATAGCTATTCAGACATTGCAGGCGTGGAAATGGAGAAGGGGGTATTGCGATCAAAGCTCAGGCTCAAGCTCAAAGGCAGCGATGAATCGCTGGATCTGGACAAACTGCCAACTGATCACGCTCAAAAGGGATATGGCATCATCAGGGAGAACGTGGGAAGATTCCAGGCGCCGCTCTCAACCGGGTATGCCAATGCCCCCAAGAACCCAAAGGAACCCAAGGAAGTTGAATAACCAGTATCATATGATCGATGATCGAACGGGAGGGCTATCGTGGGATTGATTGACGAAGTGTTGAACTTCGTGGTCAATGGAAGCATCGGCGGGCTTCCGCCCCTAGTAGTAATGATCCTTCCGTTCGTCGTCGGGCTGATCGTCGGTTTCTTGGTGAACAAAGTCCTGAAAATCGCAATCATCGCCATTATCATTCTGGCGGTGGCCATCTACTTGGGGCTTTACTCCATCAATATCGCTACGCTGCAGCAGCTTGCGCAACAATATGGCCCAGCCGCAGTCCAACTTGGCATTCTCATTGTCGGAGTGCTTCCTTTGAGCGTTGGCTTCATCGTCGGTGCGATTATCGGGTTCATCCTCGGCTGATCGACGAGTGTTTGAACCATCCGTCGCCTTAATCGATTAGATCGGGCCAAAAAACACTTCAAATTCTTGACATAAGACGTCGGACCCTTGTCATGCTACTTCCGATTGGGAATGAACGGGAAGTCCCTTTACTCGCTTTCCGGACTTTCAGATCGGGCCCTTATTCTTGAGAACATAGAGTTATTCAAAACTGCCGCCTTCATCTTCTCCTTACCGATGCCAATCTCCTTGAGAAGGCACAACTCCAACAGCAGCCTGAGCCGGGTAGTCGCGAGAACCAAATCGTTCCCTTCGAGGACCAGGCTGTCACCCTCCAAATGCATCATTTGGTTCCTGGTCTTGACGACCTGATAAATGAACCGCTTCTTGTCCTCGACGAATTCGTCCATTACGTCGCTCAGGTCCCGATAGATCTCCCTCACTCGCTGACCGTGGGATGGCTCATTGCTATGCTCCAACCCGTCCCGCATCCATTCCCGGTATTGCTCGGGTATACTAGCTAGGATGATGGCCAGTCGTTCTGCGTGCTCTGCCGGGTCCACCTCGAAGTTCCGATAGCGGATGCGGTGATACGCCTCTAGCGCTTGGACGTACATTAGGAAGCGGGTTTCGGGGAAGAGCTCAGCGCTGTGCGAAGCTGCGAAGTAGAGGTCGAGGACCTGAGGCATCGTCTCGTTAGCCGAGAACCACTTGGCAATGATATTGCCCAGATCCGCTCTGATGTGGCGCAAAGGCAAGAGCATATCCTCTGGCGCCAGCGGGCCGGCGCTCCGGTCACGCGCGAAGGACGGATAGAAGATGTCGACCATCATGTCAGGCCGGGCCTCGCCCGATCCGCCTCCGGCGACACCTCGCACCCTCAACTCCTGCACCGACCGATGCATCAGAAGGGCCATCAGATTGCGAAGTTGGCGGACCAGGTCGATCCCCTTGTCCAGGCTGACCTCCCCATCGAACCTGAGGGCTAGATGACAGGAACCAGTGTCTTCGAGCTCGATGATCAACTTTCCTAATTGTCCGATACCACAATCGGACGATAATGCGCACGGACGAATCGGGTCAGTACCGTCTTGCTCATCGAGGCCTGCCCAGTCCTGCAGATGAGACAGGTCGATGTCGAATCCCTTGAACCCTATTTCCTTCGGGGAGAGATAGTGCCTCCCGACCAAGAGTACGTTGGCGCAGAGGGAGGAGCAGACGGGGATGTCCAATTCTCCGGCATCGGCCGCTCGGTAGGGGCGGGCCAGCCATACACCGCTCGAACCGATCATGGTGACCGGGATGCCCTCATTGGTCTCTCCGAGCACTATCTCGAAGGGCATCGCGCAAGTCTCGCTTTCCTTGAGCAACCCGCTCAGCTTTAGGATGGCCCCCTTCGATGGGTCGAATGTCATCTCCCCTTCGGTGACCTGGTGCGGCGTTGCGGGTGTCCACCACTTTCCATTGAGAACCAAGACTTCCTTCATGTTGAGTCCAATCGAATGACTAATGAAGGGGATTAGATGGCTATAACTTACTTTTCCTATCGTGGCGTTGAAATGGTGTGATCACAATGAATGGTCGAATATGGATGAGAATCTGAACAGCCAAACTCATATAGTGGTTGGTCCCAAGCTGATGTTGGACAAATGGGATAGTTGGAGCGTCCTTATCTTCGAGGTGAATGGCATGAAGGAAAAGGGGAAGAGTGATGTTGGCAGCGAGATCAAGGAAGAGCACTTCAAGAAGGGAGCCAAAGATGGCGTCAAGTCCATTCAGAACAACGAAGAACATGTTGGCAAGGATATCGATAGGGAAGTCAGGAAGGATCAAAAGAAGGTCCAAAAGGGGATACAATAGAGCTATCAAAAGAAGGCAACCGTTCTAACTTGGACCCGCTTAGTTTCATAAGATAAAAAGAAAGAATCGTTGGCCATAAGTCTGGAGCAAAGAAGAATGATTGATGGGACCTATAAGAAAAATCTACTGGGAGCTTTGAAGCACAAGCTTCCGAAGACATATCAACATAGCCTTAGAATGGCAGCCATGTGCGACAAGCTAGACCTGAATTCGCAATCGTTCTGCGATTGTAAGATCAATGGGACCTGCCTCGATTATGGCACGATCCATGAGGCATGCCTCCTGCACGATGTTGGAAAGCTATTGTATCCAGCGGAATCCTGGGAGGAATGCAAGGGTCGCAAAGCTCCGACCGGCTTCCAGAATCATCCAAATTACTCCTATGAACTGGTCCATGACGACGACGACATCCTATCGCAGGTCCTTCTCTACCACCATTGTTTCCAGAAGAACCCATATCCACATAATTTCTCGATGGCCAAACTGGACTCGGTGATGCTATCCTCAATATCCGTGTCCACGTTCTGCCAGATCAGAGTGATGTCGTTCATCCTATCTTGTCTGGACTATCTCGATGCGACCACCATCAGGATCAATAAGCCCCTAACAAAGAAAGCCATTGACGCGATGATATCATACAAATCTCATTATGAGCCAGCCAGTGAAATCTTCTTGGCCAGGGAATTGTTCGAGGGACTTATCAAGGAATGAAATCCGACCGACTCCATCAAGAGACCCTAAAAACAATGTCATTGCTCCTGAGAAATGGGATGAAAAGGTTTCAGCAAATCTCGGACCCATCAAAGCTTATTTAGCGATAAAAATTGGTGCTTCCGACAGACTTATCATATCCTTAGGCTACTACTCGCCGGTGGCCCAACGAAATCCTTAGTCACCGTGTTTGTCATTTGCATATTCCTAGCTTCGATGCCATTGATTGACATGAAGGCCGATGCAGCCTCCCCTCAAACGGCTTACATCGATCCAAATGGATGCCTGGTTCTCCAAATCTCAGGCAGTTCGGTTTCCCTTGCATCATATGATGTCACGGTGGTCAGCGGCCCCAATGTCGATGTAATCCTGACCGACGCGGCAGGCTACGTCGATTACATGAACGGTGTTTTGGAACCTTCCTCCTATTCGTTGCAAGGGACGTTCCTTGATACAAGACACGCCGCCTACTATGGTGACATGGCTGAGGGGATCAATTACCTGATCGTAGACAACACCGTTCAAGGAAGTGCCCAGCCGAACGGTCAAACCGTTCAAATAACCTATTATGCTAGAGCCATCATTCCCGGAGTTCAAAGTTCGAGCGCCTCCGTTTCGATCGACGACATTTTGCTAGGGGCAGGTCTCATACTCCTGTTCGCGATGGCTGTCATTGCTATTCTATTGACAGTTAGCAAGAGCTTGAAGATGAAACAATCTAGGCTGCCATTCTATGATCGGCATGAGAGTGATCCTTTGCATCTGGAATCGTCGAGTCAATTCCTATCAAGAGACCAGAAACCTCGTCGCATCTATCTTCAATCAAAGAATGTAGTCCAACCCATTCTGGTCCATGCTATCGGGCGATGCCCCAGCTGCAATGGCATAATCGCCAAGGAATGGCAGCAATGCTCGAAATGCGGTTGGACGGTCGACCGTTCGAAGCTGCGCCCATTCAGTAGAGAGGGATCTTCATAAATCCGCCAACCTAGCAGGAGTTCTGGCCGATTTCCCCCAACTCTGTTCCGGCCAAATGCGATAATCTTCAGACTCTGAGATTTACAAGCCTTAGTATTAATTCCTCGAACTCAAATTGACGTTTGCTCATGATGCTAGAAAGGGAGAGCGCCCTAGATTTGGTCAGGAAATACGTCACGAAGGAGAACAACGTCAAGCACATGATCGCGGTCGGAGCGATCATGCGAGTGGTCGCCACCAGGCTGAATGAGGACTCGAACAAATGGGAGGTGGTGGGCATCCTGCACGACATTGACTATGAGGTCTGTTCTGGTCCGGCAGATCACACGCTAAAAGCAAAAGAGCTGCTCAGCGGCATTGTCGACGACGAAGTCATCGAAGCCATAATGGCCCATAACTACGAGAACACAAACGTTCCAATCGATTCCCCTCTGAAGTTAGGGCTAGTGGCATGCGATGCCGTCTCCGGCCTCGTGCTTGCCTGCGCCCTGGTAATGCCGTCGAAGAAGATCTCCGATGTCAAACTCGAATCATTAGCCAAGAAGTTCAAATCCAAGGACTTCGCAAAGGGCGTATCGAGGGAGAGAATATCACGCTGTTCGGAGTTGGGACTAGGCCTAGAGGAGTTTCTATGGCTGGCACTCACCAGCATGAACAACATATCGATCAAGCTTGGCTTTTGAGACGCTCCGAAGACCGTCGATCTCAGGTCGGTCTATTTCGTCCTCGGGACGGCGAACCGCTTGAGTATTGGATAGGAATTTTCCATCAGCGTGTTCACCACCTTTCTGGATGCCCCACATACGTTGATCAGGACATCCCGAGCTTCTACGCTGCCTCATTCATCTTTGCTCGATCGGGATGAATTTCCTGCCGAATTCTCCGACATATTTGGATGACGGACGAAGCAAGACCGCATCCTCGTACTGTTCTATCACGTGTGCGACCCAGCCCGATATCCTACTTGAGGCGAAGAATGGCGTGAAGAATTCCTTGGGGACGTCCAACGCGTCCATTGCCACTGCCGAGTAGAAGTCCAAGTTCGGATAGATCTTCTTCCGGTCGTGGACGATCTTCTCGATCTTACTGCATTTGTTGCACAAGCTGTTGGTCCTGTCGCGATAGCATAGATTCCTGACTATACCCCGGAGATGCTTCGTCCTTGGGTCCTCTGCCTTATAGACTCTGTGACCGAAGCCCATGATCTTCTTGTTCTCGTCCAGCAACCCTTGGATGTACTCTTCAACATGCTCTTCCAACCCGATGTCGTCGAGCATCTCCATTACTTTTTCGCCCGCCCCCCCGTGCAATGGCCCCTTGAGAGTGCCGATGGCGGAAGTAACGGCAGAATACATGTCTGAATTGGTGCTCGCGGTGACTCGCGCAGCGAAGGTGGACGCGTTGAACCCGTGGTCAGCTTGCAGTATCATGAGGCGGTGGAGGACATCCGTCTCCGCCTCCTCTGGAGGGGATCCCTTGAACATATAGAGGAAGTTCTCAGTGAAGCTGAAGTCCTCCCTCGGGACAGGAATTGGCTTGTCCAGGCGGACCCTATGAATGGTCGCCACAATGGTCGGTACTCTGGCGACCAGCCGGGTGGCCCTCCTCAAATTCGCCGCCTCGGACAAGTCATTGTTCTCGGGATCGCACTCACCGAGGCGGGAGACCTCTGTTCGCAATATGTCCATCGGGTGGCAGCTCTTAGGGGTTGCCCGAATGCTCTCGACCATCCTTTCGGGCAGCTTCATTTCGGAAATGAGGCAGGCGTTGAACTGATCAAGCTCTTGCCGGTTGGGCAGCCTCTTGTGAATGAGGAGAAAGGCAACCTCTGGATAGACGACCCTCCCCACCAGGTCGTCGATGTTGTAGCCCAGGTAGTAGAGAAAGCCTTTGGGCTCAACGAAACTTATCTTGGTCTCAGCAGCGGCAACATCCTTCAGCCCGCGCACGACGGCTCTCTCGCCTTTCTTGGTCATTCTTCCCCGATATCCCGATGGTCCAATTAAATACGCACGGTCGGCCGCTTATTGGGTTAGAGAGATAATCAAGCGTGCGGTATGATTCAGTCCATGGTGGCCAGGCTAAGATATGGTTCATAAAGGCAAGCAATCATCCATTCTACAATGGCAGAATTTCTCCGAATAGTATCGCGCTAACCTCATCTCTGGATAATGGAGAGGCATAATACCGCTCATCATTATATTCATCAGGCGTCTGCCTTTTTATTATCAAGCTAATTTCGAATGCGTATTCTCTCTTGCCGCAGAGTATTTTCACTTCTGGCTCGACAATTGAACAAGACATTATCACAACGAAGGCATTTTCCCTGTCATCCCTGGTCTCCTTGTGATAGATTTCAATTGAGGTGATATCTTTGGTGTCCTTATCGGACGTAGTGGAATAGAACCTCAAATCTTCGATGCTTCTCATCACCCCAGCCTTCTCATCTGAGGATAGCTTGCTCAGCTCAGGAACGTTGGTTATGATCAATACTCGGAGATCTCTCCCTGAAGTCTTTAGATTCATCCAATTACCATCCTTCTGCTTCAACGATCATTATTGTTATTGTTGGCTATCAGTACTATAGGTGCAATTCCAAGAAAAAGGAATTGGCTCTTTCCCGAAACATGGGGCTGCCTGCCCATTATCATCATAGGTAATCGTAAGTGCAGATTTATAAGCCCACTTCGGCCTCTTTTTCAATGTGATCCGAGGAAATTGCTATAATTGTGGGAAGCCAGTTAGTGAATTCCTTTTGTCTAGGGGATACTTTTGCAACTCTCAAGGATGTAAGAACATAGGGTTGTGGTATTGCAAGAATTGCGTTCCTAAGCGAGGTTTGATCACAAAGAAAGCTATCTGTCCTCAATGCGGTCGTCCGATGAGACCTAGTTGAGCAGAACCCACGATAGCGTATGGTCACTCAATTCCGCTGAACGCAATAAGGTTAGCCATCGCTCAAAGCATAGCTGATGACCTCTCGTTAATGGCTAAAGCGGAAGTTTGGCCAATTCCTCAAACCAACTTCTTTCCAACGTTCGGACCCGGGCTTTGGTCAAATACGCTCTCTGGCTCCATGAACCAAACGCCGGTCACGGTGAGGCCCCGCGCCTTTACCTTCTCGTTCATCGCGTCCAGGGCCGGTCCGGACGTCTTGAAGTCCTTGATCGCCGCATGGATCTGGTAAGCGTTCCTGCCATTCACCACCAGGACCGCCGGGCTCTCGCCTTTCTTCTTCATCTTTTCCATGTTATTGTGCGTCTGCTTCATGAACACCACTCCGAAAATGATGGTGTTAGAGTCCAGTGCCACCAGGCTTCCTAACGGTATCGCATGCACCATACCCTCTGGCGTCTTCGTCGCAAGCACTTTAACACTTGCCGGATCGTTGAGCGCTTTCATGACCTCTTCGGGCAAAGCAACCATGTCATCCACCTAAGGAAACATTGTAAGTGAGGACGATGAAGCTTTGCATGTTTGGGCAGCATCCGATGAATGATGTTCCGATCTACCTTGTCTCACTACGCTTACGTAATATTTGGTGGACTGGTTGAGGGGGGATGCAATAATAGAGGATGATTGGTCAACTGGCGTGAGGTTATTGCTCCTTATCTTCATCCTTGCAGTTCCTCCACTTTCGAGAAGCTGAGATTGCCCTTCCTGAGATGGTTTTAAGTCAAGTTCCTCACAAACATTGACGAGGTTAGATGAGCAATCGAACCAGGGTAGATAGGAAAATTGATAAAGATGGCTTTGCGCACATCATTGCATTAGTCGCAGTTGCGGCGATTGTGATAATTGCTGCACTGGCCTGGTCATATGAGGCTTCAAAACAGAATAGTTCCTTTAATCCTTCTGATGGCTCGAACAATAGTGGGTCAAACGGATCAGATCATAATGTTACATTATCGCAAGGTCAAGCATCAGCTCAGGTTATAGTCACGATCCATTCCACCCATTCTATCTTCAGTGTCCATTATGTGCTCTATTTGAACTCCGATCAGAAAGCAGCGGGAGATATTTCCGCCCATTCCTCGATCATCTATACAATCCAATTAGTATTCGCTGAGAATCAGACAGGGCTTTACAGCGCAGTAATTCTGGCCAACTCGAGTGGAGGTGGTTTCGGGGACAAGAGCGACCAGGCTGTTGTCACTCCGGTGAGCGGAGGGACTTATCCGGTCACTCTCAACATTTAGAAGAAGGACCGAAAGCATTCACTTACCACTTAAGCCTCGAGCCGCGGCAAGCAATCATTTGCCACGCAGCTCCGCTAGTAATATTAACTGATATGGCACCATAGAGAGTTAGTAAAATGCCTGAACTCAAGACGGTAGATCGTGTCGACGTGAAGAGGTATATGGGAACCTGGTTTGAAATTGCGAAGTTCCCACAAAGGTTCGAAAAAGGGCTTGTCGGCGTAACGGCGGACTACACGCTGCTTCCAAATGGCAAGGTTAGGGTTCTGAATAGCGGTTACGAAGGCACTTTCGCTGGTAAACTAAAAACGGCCAGGGGCAAAGCTTGGGTAGTCGACACAACGACGAACGCGAAGCTTAAAGTGAGTTTCTTCTGGCCCTTCGCCGCCAACTATTGGATCCTTGAGCTCGGAAAGGACTACGAATATGCCGTTGTAGGCGACGAATCCCGGAAGTATCTTTGGATACTGTCGAGAACGCCTCAGATGGACGAGACCACCTACAACGCAGTGCTTCAACGCGTACGGGATAAGGGCTTTGACGTAACAAAATTGGAGAAGAATCCGCAAAAACAGACCTAGACTCTCAGTTGCTTATCAGCGGGGCCTGTCGCAGATACTTCGGATCATTCACCTGTTTGAGCATGAAATCGGCAATGTCAGCACGGGCTATCCTCAAGCCCACCTCCCCTCTGCCCTTATGGCCAACTCTGACCTTTCCAGACCTAGGTCCGTTATTGAGCAGGGATAAGCGCACTATCGTCCAATCGAGACCGGACTTGCGCACCGCGTTCGCTGTACCAATGATCTCCTCGTATGATGGACGAATCAAGAGCCTTACTATTTCGACAAGAATCTTGAACCTGAGATCAGGCTCATCACTCGGGTCTTCGGCGCTTGCCGTGGAGGATATGATCAATCTGCGAACGCCTTCCTTCTTCATGGCTGCAATGATGTTCTGGATGCCTTCCGTGATCGGCTTGCCCTTCGAATCTCTTCTCGGCCCTAGAACGCTGATGACGGCGTCCGCACCGCTCATCGCTCTCTCGATCCCTTCATGATCTCTCAGTTCTCCCTGGATGACCGTCAAGCGTTCGTGAGTCTTTGCCAACTTAGATGGATTACGGGCGTAGGCGACGACGTGATATCCAGCCTCAAGAGCTTGATCAACCAACAATTTGCCGGTTCCTCCAGTCGCTCCGAAGATGGTTAGCTTCAGTCGTTTCTGATCCAGCTCCTTGGTCATTGGTTTCGAATTGAATAGCACGATATAAGGCATTATTGAATCGCTTCATCGACCGCTGTGGGTTCGGTCCAGACCTCATCTCTTGGATTTCTTTGATCGCTGAAACACTCATTCCACCTGTCCTGAACAGCTTTGGTTCAAATTGCCAGTTGATCCTCCTGCAACGGGGCTATCCTGGCGAAGGAACTCAGTTTATCATCGAGGTGGCAAGATGCCCCGGACCCCATGTTTTTCACAAAAGGATTATATCGTGCCAGTTGCTTGAACCGTGCGGCAATGCCTTCATCAAACCCTAAGATCAGAAAATGTCCGCGGATCCTACTGTTCGGTTATAACGGTGCAAACAACACCGGTTCTGAGACTCGTCTAATCTCGATCATCGAGGACGTTCGCAAGGTCTTCGGTTCTGAGGCCATTATCACCGTCCCAACGCTCAATGAAGTGAACTTGCGCCGCTACCTTGAGGAGGAAGAGCATCTGCGGATCGCTCCGGTCCCATCCATCTTCTTCTTCGCATTACGCCGCCTGGTGAAGCGGAGCGATTTGACCATGCTGGTGGAGGGCAGCTGCTTTATGGACACCTGGGCGGGAGCTTTGCTCCTGTCCTTCCTCTCCGCTTCAAAGTACTCCGAAGGCTATGGTGTGCCGATGATCGCATACGCGGTAGACTCGGGCCAACTGAGCGATAGATGGAAGTCTAGGGTTCGTCGCGAAGCTAGTAAGATCGATCTGTTGATCACCCGCACCAAGCTCTCTGCCGACCGACTGCGCAAGTGGGGCGTGACTGCCCCGATCGAGGTGACTGACGACACCGCTTTCACGTTCAACGCCGGATCGGAAGAGGGAACGCTGAAGCGCCTTTGGCCCGAGGCCAGGAACGTCGCCGGAATGGCGGTGGTGGACTTCAATATCTGGCCGGTGGTGATAAGACCCTTCGGCCGAAGGCGGGACTGCTATCGCTGGCCTTACTATTTCTCACGGTCCAAGAAGCGTCGGAAAGCGAGTGAGGAGTTGGCGAGCAACTTAGCGGCGGAGGCGGACCGCCTGGTCGAGAAGTATGACAAGCACATCGCGCTCATCTCAATGGAGGCGGTGGACGAACATCTGGCGAGGATGGTGCGCGAGCGCATGAAGGAGAGGGATAAGGCAAAAGTGTTCTCCTCGAACGAGTATGACGCCGCCACTATGACACGCATCCTGCGCTCGCTTGACCTGCTGGTCACTTCGCGCTACCACGCCGCAGTTCTTTCCATGGCCGGGGGGGTTCCGCAGGTTGCTTTAGGCCACGACCTTCGCCTGCGTGACCTCTACCAGGAGAGCGGCATGAGGGACGAGTTCTTCATCCCCCGCAGGGCGGAGGATGCCTGGGAGAGGCTGAGGAATATCGACGACCGCCTATTGAGCGGACGTGAAACGATCCGCGAGCGCATTCTGCTAATCAACGCGCAGCATGTGGAGAAGGCGAAGCGAAACGTAGAGCTGCTCCGAAAGTTCGCGCTTGATAACGGATTACCGGTGGTGGAATGAACCTTGTGCTGATCACCGGTGCGACCGGCTTCATCGGCACTGAGGTCGCCCATCGCCTCATGGACGAGGAATGCAACGTTGTTGCGCTGGTCCGCGCTCGATTTAACGAGGAAGCGGAGCTGCGCCTCCGGAGGGCATGGTGGGATTTCCCCGAATTGAGAAAGCTCATCGGCACACGGGTCCAGGTCATCGCGGCGGACGTCAAGGAGAACAATCTGGGGCTGGATGAGGCGACCTACAATTCCCTGGTCAGCGGCATCACGCATGTCATTCATTCGGCAGCGGATCTGCGCCTGAACGCTTCGCTGGAGGAGCTGAACCGTACCAACGTCGAGGGTACGCTGAACGTTCTGCGTTTCGCGGAGAGGGCCCACGCGGATCATGGGCTGCAGCGTTTCGCTCATGTCAGCACCGCCTATGTGGCTAGCAATAAGGAAGGGTTAGTGCACGAAGACTCGCTCGGAGAGTCTGGAGGACTTGACAATAACTACGAGCGCAGCAAGAACCTGGGCGAGAGGGCGGTGCGCGAGCATGCGAGCAAGCTACCGGTCAGCATCTTTCGCCCTGGGATGGTAGTGGGGGATTCCTCGTCTGGCTGGGTGAGGACGTTCAATGTCATCTACTATCCATTGCGGCTGTATCTCACTGGCCACATCCGCTTCTTCCCGATCTCGTCGCACACCAAGGTCAATCTGATGCCAGTGAATCTCGTCGCAGACGCCCTGGTCCGCCTGATGCTCGATCCGAAGGCTGAGGGGAAGACGTTCCACCTCACCGCTCCGATCGAAGGTTGCCCAGAAGTGGGCGAGCTGTTTGAGGAGGCAATGAAATGGGCGAGCGGGAACCTTCAGGTCGAGCTGGCAAGGCCTTTGTTCCTGCCCTTGCCTCAGGGCGCGGTTAAAGCATTGCTCAAGGTGGGCGCCAAGGGGGAGGCTTCGAACCTTGCTCAGCTAGCACCCTATTTCACCGAAAGGCGGGAGTTCTCGCGCGCCAACGCCGAGAGGTTGATCGGTACTCCTGACTTACAATGGAAGGAGATCCTGCCGCATATGCTGGAGTATGCCGCATACACCGGCTTCCTGCATCGCACCGGGCGGACGGTGCACGAGCAGGTGCTCTTCCGACTGGGCCACGAGAACCGTCGGATCGCCTGCCACGATATCGTGGAAGGCAAAGTGATCGATGTGGATGCTGCCTCCCTTCGCCGTGACATCCTTCGAGCCTCGTCCGCTCTGGGCGAGCTGGGAGTGCGAAAAGGCGACCGAGTTGCGGTGGTCGGATGGAACAGCAGCCGCTACCTGACCATCGAAACGGCAATCGGCCTGGTTGGCGCGGTCAGCGTCCCGCTCTACTATACCTCGCCGCCGGCCGACATCGCTGAGTTGGTGCAGGCATCTGATGCGAAGGTGCTATTCGTTGGAACGAACGAGCTGCTCAAGCGAGCGGACGAGATCGAACGCTCGGCCAAGGCGGTGTCATTCTGCCGTACATCGGAGGAGAGGCCGGCCGATGTCCTCGATTGGCAGGAGTTCCTGGCACTAGGGACCGAGCGAGAGATTCCGCTCGCAAACGTTGCTCCAGAGGACCTAGCGACGATACGATACACCTCAAGCACGACGGGAAAGGCAAAAGGCGTCCGGTTCACGCACGAGCACCTGGCTTACATGGCAGAATCGATGGCATCGCTGCCGCCATGGGAAGCACGGAACCGTCCAGTCCGTTACCTGTCCTATCTGCCGATGAACCATGTGGTCGAAGGCATCCTCGCAACGTATGGACCGTACTATGCCCCAACCTCGGTGGACATCTACTTCCTGGAGGAGTTCAAGTCGCTGCGCGACTGCCTACCATTGGTCAGGCCGACCGTGTTCTTCTCCGTTCCCCGCTTCTATGAGAAGCTATGGGATACTATCAAGGAGACGAAGATGGGCGAGAAGGCCATGCGGAATCGCTCAGGCACGCTCGCCAAGCTGCACCGCTCCATCGTTGGCCACGCTGCCTTGAAGCGTGCCGGCCTGGACGAATGCCAGCACCTGATCGTCGGCTCGGGCCCGATGGGCAACGATATCCTTTCTGACCTTGATAGGCTGGGGATCGTCGTCCACAACGCTTACGGGTTGACCGAGGCACCATTGGTCACGCTCAACCGCAAGCGGCGCAACCGCATCGGCAGCGTGGGCGAACCACTGCCTTCGACGGATGTTGCGATCGCGGAGGACGGAGAGGTGCTGGTGCGTGGGCCTCAGGTCACATCTGGCTATCACGATTACCAAGGGCAGCAGCCATTCCGCGATGGCTGGCTGCTGACCGGGGATTTGGGCAAGGTCGAGGGGGGCTACCTGTTCCTCGAAGGACGGAAGAAGGAGCTGATCAAGACATCGTACGGCAAGTTCGTCAGCCCGATGCGGGTGGAATCGATGCTACGCGACTCGATCTTGCTGGCCGAGGCGCTGATGGTGGGGGAAGGGAAGCCCTACTGCATCGCGCTGCTCTGGCCTGAGGGCTCGGATTGGAGCGACGATATTGCAGCTAAGATCGATGCTACCGTGCGCGAAGTGAACGCAAGGCTCTCGCAGCCGGAGAGGCCGCGCCGTTGGGCGGTGGTGAAAGGCAGGCTGTCCGTGCAGTCTGGTGAGCTCACCGCTAACCTGAAGCTCAGACGCCCGAAGGTCGAGGCCAGTTTCGCGGACCTTATCGCTGCGCTTTATTCCGGAGCTGATTCGCACAATGACGCGCTGCACATCGGCCGGCAGGAGGACAAATGAGCCTCCGGTTGGCGATCGCGAGCGCCTACCTTCCCAAACGCACCATTAGGAAGGAGCTGCTGCACGTTGAGCAGGCGACCAACGCCGCACTCGACGAGGCGATTGGCGCGAGCGTCTCTGGCTACCTGCCCCGAACACTTGCCGAGGATGATAGTAGGCTGGAAGAGCTGCGCGATCGGATGGCGCGAGGGCATAAGGAGCGCGTGGCAGTCCTGGTCGAAGCGTTGGGAAGGGAGAGGGCGGTGGAGGTAGCTAGACTTGCCTTATTCCAAGCTGGAACGGAGCTGGGAAGGGAAGCAAGAGAGAAGCTGAGCGTCAGGGATGAGCCTGGCGACTTGCGAAAGGCAGCGAAGGTGCTCTATCGAGTGCTGGGCATCGAATTCACGATGAGCTACGAGGACAGGCGCGGCGAGATGCGCGTGCACCGATGCGCGCTCGCAAGGCTGTACGATTCGAGCACCTGCGAGGTGCTATGCGCGACCGATGAGGGCGTAGTGCACGGCCTTAGCGAAAGAGCGGAGCTCAAGTTCACACAGCATCTAACATCTGGCAAGCCGGAATGCGTGGCTGAGTTCAAGTTCGAAAAGGAGGCAGGCAGATGAGGGCGATCGTCGTGGGATCGGGCGCAGGGGGAAGCCTGGCGGCCAGGGAACTTAGGAAGGCAGGAATGGACGTCGTAGTCCTCGAGGCGGGATCGGAGTTCAGACCGATGTCCCGGAGAGTGACCATGACGGAGCCGTTTCGCCGGGCAGGGATCATGGGGACGGAGCGCACCATCCACCGACTGTTCCCTGCGATGTGGACCGCGAGGAGCAGCGACGAGCTTGTGCTGGTTCGAGGCATCACTGCTGGCGGCACGACCACCATCGCCTGCGGGAATCTGGTGCGGGCGACAGGCGGCCTGGACGAGATCGGGCTAGACCTCACCAAGGAGTTCGAGGAGCTTGAGGCGGAGCTGCACCCGGTCACGTTCCCCAGGGAGCGCTGGAGGCCGACGACCGAGGCGATGTTCCAGGCAGCGGAGCGCTTGGGATACAACCCAGCTCCAACGCCAAAGGCGATGAAGGCCGTTCGATGTGTCGCCTGCGGATTGTGCGAGATCGGCTGCGGCAGCGGGGCCAAGTGGGACGCCCGCCAGTGGCTAGATCAAGCGAAGCTCGAAGGAGCGGAAGTGCGCCTCGAGACGCCGGTGGAGCGAGTGATCGTCGAGCGAGGCCTTGCATCAGGAGTCTTGGTACACACCAAGCGGGGAAATGAGACGATCAAATCGGATCTAGTGGTGCTGGCTGCCGGCGGCATCGGGACGGCACAGATACTGCGCGCATCCTCGCTTCCAGTCCAGGACAAACTTTGGGCGGACATCGTGCTGACGCTCGGCGGTAGCAAGCAGGACGCCGAGATGCTCTCCGAGCCTCCGATGGTCTGGTACACAAAGCACGACCGCTTCATCCTCTCGCCCTATCTGGACATCCTGTCGCACTGGTTCCATAAGCCCTGGAGAAACGTGGGGCTGAAAGACCGAGTGGGAGTGATGGTCAAACTGGGAGAGGAGGCAAATGGCGTGGTGGAGGCGGACGGAACGGTGCGCAAGGAGCTGACGTCTGCGGACCATGACAAGCTTGCCGCGGCAACGGAGCTCGCCAAGAGGGTGATGCTCGACGCGGGAGTGGAAGGGCCGTTCGTTCCTGGCATGCTCAACGGCGGGCATCTCGGGGGCACGGTGCCGCTCCGGAGGGAGGACGTCGATTCCATGCATCCTGGCGATCTGCCGGAGAACTTGTACGTTGCCGACCTTTCGCTGCTCCCCCAATCGCAAGGATTGCCGACCATGCTGACCGCCAGCGCTCTGGCGATGCGGGTCGTGAAGACGATTACAAAGGATCGAATGACCTGAATGGATGGAGATCGAGCTTCAATCTTGGATCGTGGATGAAGTTTTTCTGGAATAGAGATCGAAGAAAGTGAAACTCAAAATTGATTCTCAAATTAGATAGTTTATACCGACAAACCCGAAATTCCCAGGGAAAATGAACGTTGTGGGGGCTGGTGGATGAATAAGCTCGCAAAAGATGCCAGGGCATTCTCCGCCCTGATCGCGACCCTGACGACGATCGTTGTCCTGCTCGTCCTGGGAAGCGTCTTGTATGTCATGGTCACAGATGTGACGCCCGGTGGTATTCCCGCAATGGGCGCACTGACAAGCATTAGGAATGACTCCGGAAATTATACTGTCAGGGTTATCGCGCTCACAAACCATGAGATCGAACGTGACAAAGTCTCGATTGTTGTCATCCCTGACAATTCCACCATCTATGCTGGAAAGATAATTGGAGCTGGAGACCGCTTAAGCCAGGGAGACGCCTTCACGGTAGGCAACTTGCATCCGGGAACCACCTATGTCGTTCTCATCAAGTACCATGCCACCGAGTCGGTCATCGCTTCGCTTGAGATCTCTGCCTATTAATTGGGTTCTCCGGGTTCGGACTTGAAGTCTTCCCAGTCCATGAAATGAATAACGACCAATTCCTTATGGCAATGCCCATCGATTAAATGTCACTTCCTTTTTTGAAGGTTTGTCATTGAAGCGTCCGCCGGACAACAGCGCTCATACCCGCAATAATGATTCGAGCTCATTGCACTTATCGCTCATTTGCTCTCATCAAGACGAATTCTGTTTGCTTCTTCCCGTGCAACCCCTGGTTTCATGGCAACAGGTAAATGATAATAAAAGAGCAAGACCGTTATTTCATCATGCAGGCGACGTTGAAGTTCTCCATCACAAACCCAGGTGGCGAGGTGATGGTGGCAGGGGACGGAAACGGGATGATAGAAGCCGAGACGATGATTATCGCCCCAAAGGATGGGGAACCGAGGTCCTTCTCACTGAGGGAAGTTGGCAACATTGCGGAGTCCGAATATCGCATCAAGATTGTTCTGGCCAATGGCGATAATTTGCTTTTGTCTAACATGGGCTATAAGTATGAGGATTTCTTAAGAAATCTTATCCAGGCAAGAAATGAGCTGTCCCTCAAGGACTTGCTAATGGAAGAGAAGCTGAGGAAACAAGGCATCAAGGCAGATTTCGCGTTCATCGATGCAAGAGAACAACGACAAGTTGGAGGAAAAAGCGAGGTCAGGCTATATGAAACCGCAATGGTGATCATGCCTGAGCGGAGCGACCTCGTTAGGGTCCCCTACAGCGAATTATTGACCTGCAAGGCGGACGCGCTCAAAGTCGTCGCCCTATTGGAGTCTGGGGGCAAGATCGAGTTCACCCGCTTGGGCAGAGACCTCGAACCCTTCCAAAAAGCGATAGTCGACTCCATCACGGAATTGTCAGTTAGAGTGCAGGATATGCTCAAGGATGTTTATCCAGAATCAGACCCAAATGCAATTCTTAAGGCCTCTCAGTTCATGAAAGATGGAAAAGCGGCGAAGAGAAGTGATCTCGAGAATGCCTGCCCTGGCCTCTGGTCAAGATTGGAAATGAAGATATCAGGGCTTGGCATCGGGGAGGAGTATGCTTTCTTGGCCTCGAAGTCGAAAGTGGCTGGGGTCAGGATCGGAATGAAGAGGACGTTAGCTGGCGAGACGAAAAAGGATTATATCTGGTTCCTTGCTCCCATCTATCCCAAAGGGGCTTCTAGAAGCGGCAATGCCATCGCTTTCGAGGCCACCTCTGGCGAGGAAGAGGGCAGGGCGACATATTTCTTTCGCATGATCGGTAGGAAGGACTATTCGCAGATGGTGGACCCGTCCATACTGGATCCTATGGCAGAAACTGCTCTGATGGAAACGGCCAAAGGCCTTTTGGCCATAAATTTCAGGCGAGAGCCGATCTACCTTCCAAACGAGAGTTTGTATTCCCCGGAATACACCCGCTATCGATATTCCATAATGCGAATTCCCGAGCTGAGACTCCTCAGAGAGAGGTTCATCGGAAGAGTGGTCCACTCCTCCATTGAGCAGTGGAAGCTCGATGTCGATGCTCTTCTGGATTTCAATGTGTCTCAAGATAGCGACGCCCAGAGATGGAATAAATCCGAATGAGGAGGACAAGCGATCAGCCTGCTCGATGATCGATGACCATCACCAAGATTATCTGTTAATGGTAAATTATGGAAACTTATTATAATTGGCCGCACAGTTATTGTCGGCAATGGAAAGTGGATCGTTGGGTGACGGTCCATACCGGAGAATCAAATCATGGTTGGCTATCAGAAGCCGTGCAAATACTGCGATCAATTGGTGGACCCCGATGCAAGGGTTTGCCCTTGGTGCGGCAAGGTGAACCCCACGGATAGTTTTCGCTGCCCCAAATGTCGTGCTCCAATCCAAATTGGACAGAAGGCCTGCATGAGCTGCGGATTGCCTTTGATGGTTAGTTGCCCTTCCTGCAGCCAAAGCACTTTCCTTGGCGACTATTGCGAGCATTGCGGAGCGAGATTGCAGGTAACGTGCCCGAAATGCAAGACCCCACAGGCACCGATGGGTCAGAATTGCATCAAATGCGGAAAGCCGCTATATGGAGGGAGCAAATGAGCAATGGGAAGCTGATATCGTTCACATCGAACATGGAGGACAATAGCACTGAGGCTGGATTCCAATTCACCTTTTTCTGCGACATATGCAGGGAGGGTTTCAAGACCAGCTTCGTGGAGTCAAAGACCTACAAGAAGAAGGGGCTGCTATCAGGACTCGGGAAGGCAGCTGGAGCGGTCGGGTCCCTCACCGGCAAATACAACATCGGACAAGCCTCCCAATATGGAACGGACATCTTGTCAAGCAAGTATTCGGGCATGTCTCCAGAGTGGCATAAGGAGCATGAGGTGGTTTTCGAGCAGGCCAGCAATGAAGCCAAAGGCCATTTCAAGCGCTGCCCGCGTTGCCACAAGTACGTCTGCGACAATGATTGGAATGAGGAGGCGCAGCTCTGCACTGATGACGCGCCACGTGAGGCAGTGGAGGTCTCGGCCGCCCGGGCCGAGAAGATGAAGCAGGATATCCAGGAGAAGGCCCAGCAGACCCAGGTATTCACCGGCGAGATCGATTCGAGACAGACGATCTGCCCCAAGTGCGGCAAGCCGGCGGGGCAGGGCAAATTCTGCAACAACTGCGGCGCACCACTGGGGATGCTGGAATGCAAGAACTGCGGCGCGAAGAACACTCCGGGCACAAGATTCTGCGGGGAGTGTGGCAGCAAGCTATAGGCGAATCCGAATCCCTGCACCCATCGGAGCCCCAAGGAACCCGTCCTTAGATCAGATGCTCGCGGGAATCGCCTTGCAACTAAGCTATCGGTCTCAAGAAAAGGCGATATAGCATCGATTCCTTAGTTCAAACTCCAGATACGAATTACCAATGATTCGAATAGTTGAAGTGATGGGACGTGGCTAGAAACAAAAGACTGTTGATAATCGAGTGCATCCCCCGGTCGGAGAAGTTCAATGAGAGCTTGGTGCTATCGAGCTTCCTGAGGATGACTGAGCCAGAAGCTATTCATACCCATGCGATTCGATCGAAATCGCAGATGTCGAACTACCTCGGGGGCAAGCGTGACCTCCAGAAGTTCGATTTCGTGCATATCTCGGCTCATGGCGGAGATGATAGCGAATCGATCAACTTGCCTCAGGGGAGCATTCGCCCTGAGGAATTTCCCGAGGGTTGCTTCTCTCGGCAGACGGTGACTTTGTCGGCTTGCGGCATGAGCCGCACGAACTTCGTCAGCGAGTTCATGGAGACTACTGGTGCGTCACGAGTCATCGCCCCGGTGCATGATGTCGAATTCATCGATTCAGCCGTTTGGTTCATCAATTTCTACTATCTCGTCCTGCACAAAAATTACACACCGAAAGGAGCGTTGGACAGGACGAACACGATCCTGAAAGGCAAGGCAAAAGGCGGCTTTCAATTTTGGACTTGAGCATGGTCTCCGGAGCATAATGTTAAATGACCACTCTCCCTAGGTGTCTCGGTATTTGGATGGGGAAAGAAACTTCAAAATGGGAGCTGACAAGTAAGTGCCAGGCAGTGATATTGGATAATCTGGACGAGCTTGGAATGAAATATAAGAAATTGCCTGGTCATGCACCGACCTATCGGATAATCTCGGGAACCCGGAACGGAGTGGACTGGGCAAAGAAGGTAATCCGCATCAGATATTCTTCTCTGAAGTACGACTATCGTCCGACGTCCGTTCTGTCCTATGGTTGGATGGCTTTGGATTGGCGCTTCCCGTCATTGGACTATGATTATTTGATCTGCGGTGCTGGTCGAGGAGAACTTGACGATCGCATATTCGTCTTCGAGGCGAAGGACGTCCGCCGGAAAATTCAGGATGTCATACTGGGCCGCTATCAGGATGTGAAGAGAAGGATCCACCTCTTCCAATCGCTGTCGGACCTTGAGACCGCTTTGTTTGAACTGGGGAGAAGGCCAGAAGGCGGTCGTGATGTGATCACTCCATGGGAGGAACATGTCAACCGAAGAATCCTCGGCGGATCCATCGAATTCGACCTTTAGAGGTTCGTCGTTTGAACTGATGGCCTCTAATCCGCTCAATGGATCGATTCCAAGAATATGCTCTAAGAAGATGGTCTGGCGTTCCTTCATTTGCGCGATCTGAGATAGGATATCGCCATCCCTATTACTATGACGCCGGCAACTGCCGATAGGGTCAAGGTATACCAATCTATAACATTTGGGACATCTGGTGCATGCGGCTGGGCGCTTAGGACCCCGGTCAGTGGGCCTTCTCCAACGCTGCTTACTGCGCATACCTGATACCAATATTGATGCCCGTTCAATACTGCGGAGTCTTTGTAAGAAGTCGCGGATGTCACCGTCGCCAAGAACGTCATGTGAGAGGCGTCCTCGCCTTTGTAGACATTATAGCCGGTGACCCGCGAGGTGCCGCTAAGCGTTGGGCGGTCCCAAGCAAGATCAACGAACCCATTACCTACTGTCACATTGAAGTTTTCCGGCGGTCCGGGCGCCACCGGCGCAAAGGGAGTTGCCCGAACCTCGGTCGAATTCGGTCCCCTCCCAACATCGTTGCTGGTCGAGGCTTTGTACGAATACTCTTGCCCGTTTGCCAGCCCCGTATCATTGTATGCCAGCTCGCTCCCCGACCAGACAAGGATACCGTCGCGGAACAGATGATAGGTCAATGCCCCGGGGCCAGAGTACGATGGTGCGTTCCAACTCAGGTCAACGCTCGCATTACCTGCTAACGCCGACAGGTTCGTCGGTTGGTCGGGAACGCCGAACGGCGTGGTAGATCCGATGTCTGAGCTATCGCCCCAGCCTGCCCTATTCTGCGCCTTCACTGAGAAGTAATACGTCACGGCCTTATCCAAGCCATGCACGATGTAGACCAGCTGGTTCAAGGTAATATGACTTGGCATCGAATCCGGAGCCGTGCCATAGGAGATCATGTACCCAGATACGGCAGATGCGTTGCTGTAAAGCGGCGTGCTCCAAGTCAAGGTAGCGTTCCTATTGCCAGGCACCACCACAAGACCCCTTGGGGCGGTCGGCTTCATTCCGCTTGGCAGCGGCATTGCCTGGATGGCGGAGCTGTTCGGACCCCAGCCGATCGAGTTCTCGGCCGCCACTTGATAGGAATAGTGGACGAAGTTCACCACTGATGTATCGTTATATCCCGCTTCAGTTCCGTTGTAAATCGATGTGCTATTGCGGAACAGGTGGTATGTGATCGTCCCCGGTCCGGCATATGTGGGAGCGGACCAATTGAGCTGGACGTAGTTGCTTCCTGCAACGACCTGCAATCCCGTCGGAGCGGTCGGCCGTCCTTGCGGGGCTGATGACACGATGGATGAATTTTCGCCCCAACCCAGTGAGTTGGAAGCGGTCACACTGTAAATATACTTCTGGCCATTGATGAGGCCGTTATCGCTATGATTGGTCCCAGCCCCACTCCAGACCAATGCGCCATCTCGGAACAGATGATAGATCAATGCCCCGGGGCCGGAATAGTTCACTGCATTCCAGCTCAGCGATATGCTCGCATCGCTCGGTGTCGCGCTCAATCCCCACGGGGCATCTGGTGCACCGAACGGAGTAGCGGCGACTGCCGTGCAATTGGGTCCCCAGCCGATCGAGTTCGCGGCCGCCAGCTGGTATGAGAACGATACGTTCTTGGCCAACGGCATATCCAAATATGCGACAAGGGTGCCGTTCCAAATCGGGAAGCCGTCGCGGAACAGGCGGTATGTCAACGGACTTGGCCCAATATAGCTTGGCGCGGTCCAGTTCAGGAGGACGTAGCCGTTGCCAGCGATCGCCCCCAAGCCAAGAGGTGCGGAAGGAACGCCGAACGGCGTGGCAGATTTGGCGCTCGAGTTCACACCCCAGCCTGCGCTGTTCTGGGCGGCCACTTTGAAGTAATAAGTCGTTCCCTTGGTCAAGCCGTCAAGAACGTAAACCAATTGATTCCAAGTGATTTGATTAGTGAGCGAGTCCATTGAGAAGCCATAAGAAATCATGTATCCAGAAATGGCGGACGCGTTGCTATGCGCTGGAGCGTCCCAGGTCAGGGTCACATTCCCCAATCCAGCTGTTGCCGTGAGGTTCTTTGGGGCGGTTGGTCTCTGCTCATCTGACAACGGAGTGGCCTGGACAATGGTACTGTTCTGTCCCCAACCGATGCTATTGTTCGCCGAGACTTCATAAGAATAGGCAATGCCATTCGTAACGGCTGAATCCTCGTGATTCAGTCCCGATCCGTTCCATATCGGGATGCTGTCGCGGAACAGATGATAGGTGATCGTTCCAGGACCAGTGTACGAAGGCACGGTCCAATTCAGGTGAACCATCGAGTCCCCGACCACAGCTCGTAGGCCACGAGGAGCGGTCGGAACGGTTGCGGGGGAAGCAAACGCTTCATTTGACTGCGGCCCCTCCCCAACAGAATTGACCGCAGTGACCTTGTAGTAATAGGTTTGGCCATTGGTTAGCATGGTGTCGGTGTAAGTGAGTACGTTCCCGAGCGTGTTGAGGAACGTTTCTCCGCCTAAGGTGATGCTACGGTAAACCTTATAGTTGGTGATGGGGGCGCCACCGTTAGTTGATGGTCCGGACCAGACTAAGGTCACATTGGAATTGCCAGCGGTTGCAGAACTGATGATAGGGGCTGTCGGCACGGTGGCCGGTGTGGCCGAAGCCTCAGCCGACAACAGGCCCTCTCCCGCTGCGTTCACGGCGCTTACCCGGTAGAAGTAAGGCTGCCCGTTGGTCAGGCCGGTGATCACGGTCGAAAGGCCGGTCGGATGACCTGTTAAGGGGACGCTATCCTGGTAGATGACGTAGTAATCTATCCCCCGCCCGCCATCGAAGGCAGGAGCGGTCCAACTCAGACTGACGTTGCCATTGCCAGCCGTGGTGATAAGCCCGGTGGGGGCATCAGGAACGGTGAAAGGGACGGACGATGATGGTGCGGTCCTCGCACCCGCTCCGATGGCGTTGACAGCGCTGACCTCGTACCAATAGGTCTGACCGTTAGTCACTCCGGAATCAGTGTAGGCAGGTCCGGTTGGCGAATCGATCAGCAAGTATGTTCCAGTCTCGGTGTCGGAACGGTAGACATTGTATCCAGTTATGGCGCTTCCGCCATCATCGGCAGGGGCTGTCCAGGTCAGAACCACTTGGGCGTTGCTGGGAGTGGCGATGAGCCCCGTCGGGACGCCAGGGGCTGTCGGTATGAAATCACCCATGATCAGCCCATTGAATGCCTCCCCTGGGGCGGGGAAATTAGAATCGGCGTATGCGTGGCCTAGGATCGTGCCGGGCGCACCCATCGTCCAATTGACCCCTCCAATGACTGGAGAAGTGAGACCTAAGAATTCTATCGATGTCAGTGAGCTGCAGTTGGCGAACGCATGATCTTCGATGATTGTTATGCCATCACCTAAGGTCACGGAGGTCAGATTGACGCATTGGTCGAAAGCCCCCTCCCCGATATATGTGACGTTGTTAGGTATGATCACCGAAGTCAGCGAGGCGATCTGGAAGAACGCGTGGTCTCCGATGGCAGCTGTTACATACACGCCACCCAATATTGAGGGGATCACGATCGGTCCGCCAGCGCCAGTATATCCCGTGATATTGGCATTACCGGCATCAATTGAATAGAGATAATCCCCATCCTGCTGATCTGCAGCTAATGCGTCCGTGGCAACGATAAGGAGCGCTCCGATCAGGAGCATGGACAGTATACCGAAACATGTTAAATGTCTAATGTATTGTTTTTTCATCCTGCCCATGCCCACCTTGCGTTGATGACTCGTTAGGATTCCGAGCTTGACGCTTTATGAAACAGGGCGGAGATTTAAACTTTTGTCATTTCGATTGCTAGAGTCTGGGGGATATATGCTAGATAAGAAGAACCAAGCTTCTTCGCCGTCCAGAGGACCTATACTTAAACCAATTGGATTGATGTGCGAGTCACATTGATCGAGGATGCTATCGCCGCTACCGCGCCTTATCCAGATTGCTGCCTATTTGCTCTCGTCAAAACAAGATGTAATCGTTGATCGCCTTCAACCGGGTGTCCAAATCCTAATAACATGGTCACGTCATCATTCCCCTAAGTAGCCTTAACAAGACGGTCAATGCCGTTCGATGATAAGGACGAATGCATGAGGTTGGATGAAGATGGCGAAATCAAAGGGCAGCTCGGTGGTATCTCGAATAGCTAGCGGTTCGCCGCCGTCAGACTATCTGACTGGTGGCGAGACGGTTAAATGGCAAGGCAAGCCAGCAGCCATATACATCTTGGGAAGAGGACTTCTGTTAACTGCCTTTTCTTTAATTTACCTTACTTGCATGGCCTTGTACAACGCTGATCGCGCGAACCTGCTGGCTATTGGCATAGCCGTCTTTGTTTGCATCCTAATGATCCCGACGGAGAGGCGCATTGGACTGATCGGCGGTCTGGCCGGCATCGCCATCGCCGTCTGGGCGGTCTTGGATAAGAGTGGCATCGGATGGTATTGGTTCCTTATACCACTGGCGTTTGCCATACTGACCTTGTTCGGTAACTACATCTACCTGAGCCGGGTGATGTTCGTGATCACGGATCGCCGGGTCCTCACTCGCTATGGCATCTTCACACTCCATTACGCGGATATCGGGGTGGACAAGATCCAGAACGTTACGGTGATGGAACCATGGTATGAAAGGATATTCGGGTTTGGTGACATTTACTTCGCAACCGCTGGTGAGAAGGGAGGCATAGACTACGAGTCGCCGGGGATCAAACTGATGACTGGTGGAGCAGTTTCTTGGGAGAACGTAGGAAAACCCTTTGAAGTGGTCAAAGTGGCCAGCGCTATAATCCATCCTGGCGCTACACCAGTCATGATAGTCAATCAGCCGATGCCTCAAATGACTCCAGCTAACGCTCAGGACCGGCTCAAGGAACTCGATGAACTAATGCAGAAGGGGCTGATCTCCAAGCAAGAGTATGAGGAAAAAAGAAAGCAGATTCTCGAGAGACTCTGACATTTCTTGACTTCCCAAACCATCATGTGCAAAATTCATTAAATGAGACCGGATGGAATGACCTATCGCTCAGCCCCATTGGATAAGCAAATGGATAAGACCGATTTGCTTTTTAATCTAGTAGTGGACGTATTTCGAAGGCACATCCATTTTTGCTAACCAGCAAATCAACCATTCCGCCAATCCTTATTGTTGATCATGTATGCCGTGGCAAAGGAGCATGCTCTGCAATCGTGAACGTTGCAAACAAGCCCCAAAATCTCACATTCACCTGTAAGAAAATTATCCCGATATTTTGCGTCCTTCCTGAAATAACTGTTAGGATAGGAGTCCTCGGCAAGCTCTATTTCTCCCGTGATAAACCACCAAATCAGGTATTGTTAGAATTCATTATAGTAATTCCGAGATCCAGGCATAAGCCCAGAACTTATAGGGAGACGGTTAGGTTTGGGCTCTGGGAGATGGGTAGAACCCATTCCTTTCATTTGTCGGTAAACACGCTATGATGCAAAAATACTTAGCTGCGATAATGCCAAGTTTTCTTGGATGGGAAGGAAAGAAGGTGCAAGAAATGTTGGTAATGGATATATCGAAACATAGTCCCGAGAATTGTCCCGCTTTCGAAACAAAATACAAAGATGTAATGCTAACCGCATTTGAAAAGCGGAAATCGTTGGCAGCAAAGCATAAGATAAAGATCGTTGGCGTTTGGGTCAACCCCCCAACCCATACAACGTTTGCTGTTTACGATACGCCAAGCATGGATAACCTGATGGCCTTTTCGAATGAACCTGAGATGATGGCCCTTATGTCCTTTCAAACCAGTGTGATGAAGACGCTGGTCACCGACACACAGACTCTCGCCATGGTCAAGAAATAGAACTGGCTTGAATTCCAGAAACGCATTACCCTCTCTTTCTTCTTATTCGGGTCGATGAAGATGCCGATTCATCCGAGAAAGCACCTTGAATGGCCCAGCATTTTATCTCCTTCTCTTCATTGCCTTTTGATGAAATTGGCTTTGCTATCGTCGGTGAAGCCCATCGCGGATCATCCAGATTATTATCAATTTGCTAAGATCAAAACGAAGAATATGCTATTTGATTTTCCGGGCGAAATCCTTTCCTCTACTTTATTCCAGGTCGGAGATGTTTCCATCGTTCCTTCTCGATTCTCAACAAATAGCATTATCACCCTTCATCAAATTGTCTGTTCCATATGCCCAGAATGCCTGCGTTGTTCATTGGTCACGGCTCCCCTTTCAACCTGATCATGGATAATCCCTTCACGAAGGACCTAAGGATGTTACGCGATCAGTTGGATAAGCCCAAAGCCATTGTCCTCATCTCAGCTCATTGGATGACCAGCGGAACGCAGTTCACGGTTGATGATAGGCCGAAACAAATCTTCGATTTCTACGGATTTCCAAAGAGGCTCTATGATGCGAAATACGAGCCACGGGGAGACCCTGGGTTGGCCAAGGACCTGGTCAACGCTCTTTCAAACACGAATGCTTCGGTCTCCAATGAATGGGGCATCGACCATGCTGCTACGATTCCACTGATCCATCTGTTTCCTGATGCCAATGTACCTGTGGTAGAGATGAGCCTGGACATGAGCTTAAGCCCCGAAAGACATCGCCAGCTGGGAAAGACGCTTTCGGATTTCAGGGACAAGGGCATTCTGTTTGTTGGCAGTGGGAACCTCATTCACACCTTCAGGGAGCTAAAACAGGAATGGGATACTGCACCTTTCGACTGGGCCAAGGATTATGATGCCATGCAATGGAAGGCAATCGAAGAAAATAGCCAAGAAACGCTGGTGCATTTCGAAAGGGACCCTATTAGCCGTCGTGCTTTCCAGACTACAGAGCACTATCTTCCGATGATCTACATCCTAGGAATGAGGAGGGAGAATGATAACCTCCGATGTATTCACGAAGGCTTCCAGCACGGCTCTATTTCGCATCGGAGCTTCATCTTTGAGGAATAAGCCGAGACGCCAAGGAATTCTTGTGCTGCATAGCAACCTGATGAAGCATCAATCCGAGATAGATGAAGAATAAGGAAGAGGTTTGAAGCTGATCTGCGATTTTCGCAAGCGTCGCGGAGAAGGTTGTAAGATTCGCTTCCTGCCCGGTCTTAGTGATTAGGGCTCATCCAACATAGGGAATCTGATAGTTTGCGTCAAGCTTGCTGACATGAATTATGATGTGCCGCATCATGTTTATTGCAGACGAAAAGGAGTTGCGAAGGCTGAGAATGAGGTGGGGCTCGACCTAATTTATTAAAGGTAATACTTGAGTAGTAAAACTACTAGGCCTAGGATCACCGCAGAAGAGAGTATTACCAATTGCATGGGTCGAAATATTCTCTGTTTGCGAACACCTGATTCCATGTTTTAAGCGAGACGAGTTGGATGATAAAGCCCTTAGCATCTCGATACCGAAAATGATAA
>PNBI01000166.1 GCA_003135935.1 Methanomassiliicoccaceae archaeon | reverse complement strand
CCTTCGATACCTTTGCTCGGATGTAATTAACCGGTATTCGGCCTGCTTGCGCTCACTGATATCGGCGCAAAAGGCCATGTATCTCTGATTCGGCAGGGCGACGGTGTTCAAGAATATTGGTATACCAATTCCATCCTTCCTAACGAGGATGGTCTCCTGGGTCATGGAACCCTTTTCCTTTAGTCGCTGGAAACCATCCATTGCATCTAGGATAACGCTTTCATCCGTGATGTCCGCGATATTCAACTTAAGCAGCTCCTCGCGGGAATATTTGAGCATGGAGCACGCTGTCTTATTGACATCTTGATAATTGCCCAACTCGTCGACAACAAATATTCCTTCTGGGGCATTGTCTAAATAAGTACGGAGCCGTTCCTCGCTGACCCTTAATCTCCGCTCTCCCCGTCTTATAGAACAGGCCTTCTTGATCATGTTGGCTAGCTCATCGAACTGGGAGGCAGATTGGCCTCCTTTCTGAAGGTAGAAGTCTGCTCCGCTGTTAAGTGCCTCAATTGCAACTTCCTCCCTGCCTTTACCTGTGAAGAGAATTAGGGGGATGTTGTTACCCGCGCTCCGAATCTCTTTTAGGAGTTGAATGCCGTCCTTACCAGGCATCTGATAATCGGAGACAATGACATCGTAATCCCGGAGCTCGAGTTGCTTCAGAGCATCGGCGGCCGAAGTCATTGTGTCCACAGAAATGCTTCGATGGAGTTCAAGAAACTGCTTGGAGACATCTAGGAGGTCTGGTTCATCGTCTATCAATAACACCTTGATAGCGGATGTTTCCATGTCCAATCCCTGATACTATCAATTTTGCGAAGGTGCTCTTATATTCTGACCGCCGGGTATCGCGAATGATAATGATCCTGAAAAAGTGGACAAGGTGAGATTATTGTCCATGAAAATGACTGGCCAGAGGCCGATTGTTCCCTAAACCGGAGAACACCGCTTCATTCCCTGAGGATTAAGAAGACGGAACAACCAAACCCCTTAAGAAGTGGAGCTGATGCCCGACGTACCCCTAGAGGTTGTAGTCATCATCAGCCAATTCCTGTCCAGGGAGCTTGACTCATATGAGTTCATGCCCCTGATCATGGACTTGCGAAAGAAGATTGGCAAGCCAGCCAAGATCGCACTCTAGGGAGGAGTTTATAGGGTACGAAAATCAACTACTAAAACTATTTTAGCGCCTTCTTTTATCACTTCCTGATGCCCTATGAAAGATGACGCTTACTGGATTCGAGATCAGGTTAAAGCCCACAACAAATGGTTCGAAGAATCGATCCCGACCATCGCCTCTGAGAATGTGATGTCGCCGCTGGCAAAGGAAATGATGATCTCCGACTTCCACGACCGCTATGCAGAAGGTATGCCAGGCAAGCGCTATTATCAGGGCAATATCTACGTCGATAAGGTAGAGAACAAATGCATGGAGCTTGGTCAGAAATTGTTCGGTTGCTCTTTCGTCGACGTCCGCCCCACCTCGGGCACAGTGGCCAACATGGCCGTCCTGTTCGCACTCTGCGAACCGGGTGATACGATCACCACGACCGCCCTGGCCAATGGTGCGCACATCTCCACGGCGCAGTTCGGGGCAGTCGGTCTGCGCGGAGTGAAGACCATCAACTATCCTTGGGACCAGGAGAAAATGACCATTGACGTCGACGGCGCCCGCAAGCTCTTGCTGGAATCGCGGCCGAAAGTGGCGCAATTCGGGCTCTCCCTATTCCTTTTCCCGGTGCCATTGAAGGAACTCAGACCGACTTTCGATGAGATCGGCTGCACGGTGTGGTACGATGCAGCCCACGTCCTCGGCCTGATCGCCGGCGGCCAGTTCCAAGACCCTTTGCACGAAGGCGTTCATGTCGTCTCCTCCTCGACTCACAAGACTTTCCCCGGACCAAACCATGGCATCCTGCTAGGCAACAATCTCACCGATGACCTGGAGAAGCGGCTGCGTCGAGCCGTGTTTCCTGGGGTCACCAGTTCTCACCATCTTCATTCCATGGCCGGTCTGGCCATCACGATGGCCGAGATGGAGGAGTTCGGGAAGACGTACGCTGCGCAGATCGTCAGGAATTCGCAGGCGCTCGGCCAAGCGCTCCATGAACTCGGAATGGATGTGCTCTGTCCTAACCTCGGCTTCACAAAGTCCCATACGATCGCGGTCAATGTCTCGAAGGTTGGAGGCGGCGACCAAGTGGCGAAGGACCTCGAGGCGGCCAACATCATAACCAACAAGAACATGTTGCCCGGGGACGAGTCCTCGATCCGGCCTTCAGGAATCCGCATCGGGACGCAGGAAATGACCCGCATCGGGATGAAGGAGAGCGAGATGAAGGAAGTCGCTCGATTAATCCATAAGGTCGCAGTGAAGAAGGAGAAGCCGGAGGACGTCAAGCAAGAAGTGAAGGAGTTGAAGAAGCACTTCATCACCGTCCAGTACTGCTACGGCGCTGGAGCCCCTGCTTACAAATACCACGATTTGATCTGAGGCCTAAACCATTTTCCTGATCTCTTCCATCAAAGTGCAGCTCATGCACTTCTCATTGCTGGTCGGCTCGCCACACGAGCACCTTTCCAGATCGGCCGGAGGAAAGGCCTCCATCAGTAATGGCCTAAGGCTTTCGTAACTGGCCACGATGGAGTGCTTCGTTCCAGGGTGTTTGTCCTCAAGTTTGTTGACAATCTCACGGTATTCATTCCTGAGAGCTGAATCAGCATATGGGCATTCGTCGTCGCTGAAGGGAAGACCTTTCAGAACCGCGTACAGATACGTTTCGTTTTCCGGGATGAGGCGGAGAGGCTGGATGCGAGGGATGAGCCCAGGCTGGACCTTAAGGTGCGGGCCTAATCTGGCGAGGCGCTCCACATCGCCACGGGTGAAGTTCATTAATATCGATTGGGCGGTGTCGTCTAAATTGAGGCCAGTGGCTAAGACCTCTGCCCCTAATTCCCTGGCCAACGAGTTCATGCAACGCCGTCTCAAAACGCCGCAATAGGTACATGCTCCCTTGCCGCTCGCTGCTCGGGCGATCTCGTCCATGTCCTTGCCCAGCGCCTCCTTGAACGAGATAATATGATGCTCCACGCCGAGGCGATTGGTAAGCTCGATCGCTTTCTCAACGGTTTTCGGGCGATACCCTTGGATTCCCTCATCGATCGTGATGGCAAAGATATTCAGGTCCTGCCTGTGGCGCAATGCCTCGACCAGAATGGACAAAGCCACCGAGCTGTCCTTCCCCCCAGAAAGGGCAACGGCCAGCGTTCTCACTCCATCAAGGTCGATCTGCTGGCGGACCTCCTTCTTTGCCCTCCTTTCCACGTACTGGCGGAAATGTTCATCGCAAAGATGTGATCCATTGTACCGAATGAAGATCACCGCTTCGCGATTGCATCTGATGCAGCTGCTCACCTTCCTCTTTAAGTCAAGCTCAAGAATAAACTATTGCTCTGCCTCGAATTCGAAAACATTGCTCCCCTCATGGTCTCGAACTGATCCCATCTGGAGAATACGGAAATGGGTTCTAAACGGAGCACTTTCATTCACTCGGCGAGGTTTCGGTTCTAAGGAACGAGTTCCTTTATGTAACTTCTTTGTCATTATGAACTGAATACTTCCACTTCAATCCAGTTCCCGCTTTTTTGGCGCAGTATCTTGAAATACTGCTTGCTTTGAATCGTAATCTGGTCATGGACCGACTCCCAAAATCATCAATTCTGGATGAAGAATTATGAAATGGAGGCAAGCAAATGCAAATATGGATAAGAGAGGCTGGGAGGGGCATAGCGTGACCCTCACCAGTCCGACGAAAGGAAGAGGATGGAAACCGCTCCATTTATTCTTGACTAGCTTAGTCATTGTGGCTTTTTTGGCCTCTATAGCCCTCCCTGCGGTTTCCGCATCTTCTGGACCCATTGCTAATGGCAACCATAGAACAGACGGATTCAACACCCCTGGAAACGTTTTGATCACCGATCAGTTCAACAATCGAGTAATCGAGGTCAACCATAATGGGGAAATAGTCTGGAGTTACGGTTCAGGCGATCCTAACGACATCAGTACCGCTCCAGGGCATGTGATCGCTCCGAATTGGGCAGAGCGGCTGGCTGGTGGCCTCACCTTGATTGCTGGAACTGGGACATCGCTCGTCCCTGACAATCGAGTGATTGTGGTCAACCAGGCCGGAAAGATTGTTCTGCAATACGGGCAGGGAGGAGTGGCTGGATCTGGACGCAACCAATTGAATGTCCCGGTGGCGGCGATTCAGCTACAAAATTTCAACCTGCTTATCACCGACCAGGCAAATAATCGTATAATTGAGGTCAATCTATTCCAACGGACTGTGTGGCGGTATGGTCCGACTTCTGGTCCAGGAGCTCTTAGCAGCCCCAATAGCGCTGAGCTACTTCAGAACGGCCATATCCTTATTGCAGATGAGGGCAACAACAGGGTCATCGAGATCGATCGCGGCGGGAGGATTCTCTGGCAATACAACGATAGCATTAATCTGGCGGCATTCGCCAGCCGACTGCCTAACGGGAATACCTTGATCACCGATTCTGGAAACGCAAGGATCTTGGAGGTGAATCGATCCGGAGGGATAGTCTCCCAATATTTCACCAACACGGATCCAAGCAGCAACCCCAATCCGCTGCCAAGTAATGCGGTTCGACTCGCGAACGGCAACACCATCATAGCCGACCAGTTCAACAATCGCGTGTTTATCATTGATCACAACAACCAGACCATCTGGCAATATGGAGTGATCAATGTTGCCGGTAATACCCCGGGTTTGTTGNNCGCCAGACAGTTCCGTCTCATATTGGGCTGCCATCTATTTTCACTGGATTCCCGTGGATATTCGGCAAATTCTGAGTCCGGTGCTTTCGATCAAACCTCTTATTTTCATTTTATTTTGACTATAGTGAGATTTTAGGCTCTCAAGAATAGAGCGTCGTCGGGATTCAGACTCAAACCCTGGTCATGCATTGAATTTTCTGAATTCAATTATAGAGAATTGCGGTAAACCGTTTCTGCATTCTATTTCTCGCAACTGGTTAAATCAAATGGGCAATGTTATGGTCACCGGTAATCTAGTAGTCTCCATCAACTATTTCTTCCCATGAAGTTCATCCAGCCTCTGTTGATACTGTTCCTTTGTTATTTCGCCGCCAGCATATTTCGCTTCCAAGGCTTTCTCAGGGTCCTTGTCAAATAGATATGATCTATTTTGTACGTATGCCCGAGAGAAATCATATCGCGGGTAACCAAAGCCACCAAATGCCACTATTCGAACTATCACAAGCACGATCAGAAAGGCAAAGAAGATAACAATTGCCCAAGAAGGGGGATAACCAGCCACCAGGATGATCACTACCAAGATTGCTGAGGTGACGAAGGCTCCAATCAGTAATGCGGGGACTAATGTCCGGACCGCTTTCGGCGTGCTTTCGTTCATGCGAAAGCTTTGGGAACAAGTGGTAGATAAATATGATTTCAGGCTCCACCCAACAAGACTGCCATAGGATGCGGCCGGTTCAATGTCTGCTCCTAGAAGGCTCCACTGGCATTAGGCAAGTTTGGTAGAACCTGTTGAGTGATGTCCCAGTACTCGATGATATTGCCATCCTCGAAACGGAAAAGGTGAACCTGCCTTAACCCCCCTTCGCTGGGTTTGGATTTTGAATTCAGGAGTTCAGTATGCACCGCAACAAATGCTCCATCTGCGAGGATGTGCCTTACAACAAATTCAGGGTCTGCGAACTTCGGACCCATTTCCTTGTTAGCCACGATCATTGCGTCAGTGAGCGCTTCCATACTTCCCACAATATATGGATTATGCGTTTTGCAGTCTGGCGCAAAGAAGCGTAACCCCTCCTTGAACTTCCCCGCGCTAATCAGCCTGAAATACTCCATTGCGATATTCCAATGGTCTGACTCTCTCTGTCCCTTCAGGTCTGATTCATTTTTCTTTGTCAATTTTATCTACCTCGTTGCAGTCCAAGCGGTATTCGTTTCCAAGAAGTCTATTATAAAGGTTCCTTCAATCTGCCGAATCCAAAATTTCTCTTTTGCACTTCAGCCATCTCCCACTATCCCAATTCAGTCCTAACCGGAATGACGGGGAGGTTGGCATCATATAATTGATGACCACGATAGATGGCATAAAGATGAAGTGGGATTCTAAGCTTGCTAAGTTGGGTTTTTGAAGCGCATTCAATGTCGGTTGCCCCATCGCAAACTATTATTCCCCTTGACGGCTTTTGAGCGGCGATGAGCGAGATGAAGGAGATTTGGATTGAAAAGTACCGTCCGAGGACACTAAAGGAGGTCGTCGGACAGGAGGAGATTACAGCGCGTCTCCAATCCTATGTCAAGTCGAAGAACCTTCCTCATCTGATGTTCGCCGGTCCGGCAGGTACTGGCAAGACCACCTGCGCTTTGGCGCTTGCCAAAGAGATATTCGGGGACAACTGGCGCAATAACCTGGTCGAACTCAACGCATCGGATGAGCGCGGCATCGATGTAGTCCGTGGGAAGATCAAGGAGTTCGCCCGGACTGCACCAATTGGCGGTGCTTCCTTCAAGATAATCTTCCTGGACGAGGCGGATGCCCTTACCGGGGATGCCCAGTCGGCCTTGAGGCGTACCATGGAGAAGTATAGCGCCATCTGTCGTTTCATTCTCTCTTGCAATTACTCATCGAAGATCATCGAGCCGATCCAATCACGATGCGCGGTCTTTCGTTTCCGGCAACTGAAGGAGAAGGATATCAAATTGTATTTGACCCGGATCGCGAAGAATGAGAAGATAGATCTCTCGGACGATGCCGCGGACGCGCTGGTCCACGTCGCTGCCGGGGACATGCGCAAGGCCGTCAATTCGTTGCAGGTGGCTGCTTCTCTGGGGGACAAAGTCACAATCGACGTGATCTACCAGACGACCGGGACTGCGAGGCCTGAGGAGGTCAAGAAGCTGCTCGAGACTGCTCTGGCAGGGGATTTCCTGGCAGCCCGGAACCTGTTGGACGAGCTCATGATCAACTATGGCCTCTCTGGCGAGGACATCATCAAGCAGGTCCACAGTGGCATGTTCAGCCTCAGCATTCCAGACATCGAGAAGGTCAAGCTTATCGATCGGACGGGCGAGATAGAATTCCGAATTGTCGAAGGCAGCAATGAACGGATTCAATTGGAAGCGCTGCTAGCATATCTAGTGTTAGTGGGCTCGACAAGTGGACGCAAGTAGTCGCAAACGAACGTGAAGCTATCGGCCTACTGCCAACGTTTTTATATTGCTTGCCTATTTCCACGGCAGAGGATTACAATGGCACGATTCAAGGAGGCCGACGAGAGGCTTCTAAACAAGATGATCTGCATGAACTGCTACGCGAGGAATGCCCCCAAGGCAACCCGGTGCAGAAAATGCGGATATGACCACCTCCGCCCAAAGGCGAAGGAAAGCAGGAAGACCTAGGTCTTCCAATCCAATCCCTTCATTATCACGTGGCTCAGGTTTTTGAGGACCTTGATATCCGATCAGACAAGGTTCTCCAGCGATATCGAGGATATCTTTTTAGATTGATGGTTTAATAATGATGGCGATATATCACGGTAGCGAGGAGGCATCGCCATCAAGACCGTATTGATCGTAGATGACAATTCTGACGTTCTTGCCATCGTCACCGAGCTGGTATCCGCCGCTGGTTACCGTGCCATCACCGCCTCCGGTGGACGAGAGGCCATAGAAAAGGCCAAGGCCGAGATGCCTGACCTCATGCTCCTCGACATTAACATGCCAGATATAGATGGATGGAGCGTCCTCCGTAGTCTAAAGGAGGAGGGACTTACCAGCAAGATCAAGGTCATGATGCTGACCGCCTATACGGACATCGGCACGGACATCTTCGGCCTGCAGGATGTCGTATCTGGCTATATGAGAAAGCCATTCACAAATACTGAGCTTTCCGAGAAGATCAAGGAGATCGTTGAAGGTCAAGAAACGATCACCTTGGAACCAAAGATGGAGGAGCAGAAGCCATCTTTCCTTTCCCGCTTGATCGGGCGAAAAGAGACGCCAGTGGGGATGGAGAAGGTCAAACGCACGGCGAAGCGCTACGAGCTGCGCAAGGGCTTCGGCTATGTGGTCAAGGAGACCAAGCCTGAGAAATCATTCGAGATATTCACCGATCAGGTCACCCATAACATTCAAGGGCTGTGCATCACCCGCGAGCATCCCGGAATCATCCGCAAGAAATGGGGTCTCGAGAAAACCCCGATCATCTGGCTCAGCAACCAGCTCGGCCGGGTTTACGTTAACCCCACGAACATCGGCATTCTCTCCGACACGATCATCCGTTTCATTGAGAAGAGTGGGGATAGCGTTGTGATGCTGGATGGCATCGAATTCCTGATAGTAAACAACGATTTCGAAAAAGTGTTGCGCATGGTCCATCATATAGCCGAGGCGACGATGGAATACAAATCCCGCCTTATCATCAGCGTGGACCCGAGAACCCTGGACATTAGGGAAATGGCATTGCTGGAGCGGAACATGGAGGTAATCGATACCATGCCTCCCCAACCTGCGAAACCTATTAGGTAATTGAACGGATTCACCGCTAGAGCAAAGCCAAGGTGGATCAAATGTCAAATGCCCAGATATTGGACGTCCGTGGTCGCGAGGTGCTTGATTCTAGGGGTAACCCTACCGTAGAAGCGGAGATTAGAATATCCGGGTGTGTGATTTCAGCGATCGCGCCATCTGGAGCTTCGACCGGTACCCACGAAGTCTTGGAGCTCAGGGATGGCGGCAAACGATATGGCGGCAAAGGCGTCCAGAATGCCGTCCAGAACATCAATAAGATCATCGCCCCCAAGCTCAAGGGAATGGACGTTACGGATCTCCGGGCAATCGACCAAGTGATGATAAAGCTTGATGGGACAAAAACCAAGGAGAAACTAGGCGGAAACGCCATGGTAGCCGTTTCCTTAGCAGCAGCAAGGGCTGGCGCGGCATCAAAAGGGGTCGAGTTGTTCGAGCACCTGACACCTGGGAGCAATTTGCTTCCGATGCCGATGATGAACATCATCAACGGTGGCAAGCATGCTGGCACCGGCCTCAACATCCAAGAATTCATGATCGTGCCTGTTGGCGCGACTAAGTTCTCCGAGGCATTGCGGATGGGTGCAGAGGTATACCAGACACTTCGGGGGATACTGAAGGAATCGTTCGGCCCAGCAGCAATAAACGTCGGGGACGAGGGAGGGTTCGCACCCCCGTTCGACAATACCCGGCAGGCGCTGGACGCTATCGTGAAGGCGATTGAGAAGGCTGGCTATGTTCCGGGCAAGGATGTCTCCTTGGCCCTGGACTGCGCGGCCAGCGAGTTCTGCAATCAGGGGGTTTATTCAATTGATAAAGGGAGGATCGGGCCACAGGATTTGTTGGATTATTATTCTGTGCTGGTCCAGCATTACCCATTGGTGAGCATCGAGGATCCAGTGGACGAGGAGGACTTCAATCTGATGGCTCTCATGACACTGCGCATGGGAAGGAAGTTGCAGATCATCGGGGACGACATGTTCGTGACAAACGTGGAACGAATCCAAAAAGCCATCAGCAAGAAGGCGGGCAATTGCACCCTATTGAAGGTAAATCAGATTGGAACGGTAAGTGAGTCGATGGACGCGGCCAAGCTCTCATTCGAAGCTGGCTATCGGGTCGTAGTCAGTCATCGTTCCGGGGAGACTGAAGATACTTCGATCGCAGACCTAGCAGTGGCGCTGGGTTGCGGACAGATTAAAACGGGCGCCCCAGCCAGGGCTGAACGGACGGCAAAGTATAATCGCCTGTTGCGAATCGAAGAGATGCTAGGCAATAAGGCAGGTTTCCCCGGAAAGGATTTCTATAAGCCTCGGAAAACGTGAAGCGCTTCCAGAGACAAACGAACTATACCTTCATTCTGCCTCGTTTGAAATGGTCGCTAAAGTCTTAAACAGTTTAAACCTGGGAATACATAACACCCAACATGGCCATCAAAGAGCAGACCTGCGAGACCTTCATTGAAATGCTGCAGGATTACCAATTCAAGGTGACCTTTCCCCGGGAGGAGTTGGAGCCGCTGATGATGGACGAACCTCGGCCGGTCGGAAAAGGGCAGTATCCTAATGCAGGATTGCTCATCGCAGCCGCGACGGGCAATTGCCTGGCATCATCCCTGAGCTTCTGCCTCCGTCGGGCACGGGTGGACGTGAAGGGCATGACCGCCGTGGTCAGGACCACAATTGAGAGAAACGAAAAAGGGCGTCTGCGGATTACTGGAATAAACGTCGAGCTTCGACCAGTAGTCGGCGATTTAAAAAGGTTCGAGATATGCAGGGACGTCTTCGAGGACTTTTGCATAGTCACAGAGAGCATTAGAAAGGGGATACCTGTCAAAGTGGATGTGGCTCCAATTTGCGAATGACTAGATCGCTGGAATGGCTCGGATCGCTAGGTTGGCGCAGAAATATATGGGCGCTTGGTCAATCTCGCCCAATCATTATGACAGAGTGCCAACCTGAGGGAATCTCTCCAGGACATCCTCTTCATGCGGCGCATCAGATAGATCCTTGGTCATATCCTCTCCCGCGATATGCAATCCCTGATGCTCGCCACTTTCCCAAAGAGCGCTCTTGCTTACGTCGTAGACCTTTCCCTTATGAGCGATGTAGATTGGCTTTCCATCCTTTCCATTGAACTTGGCCAGCTCTTCCTTTGTGAACACTTGCATATTCGGTAATTTGGAGCTGATGGACTATAAATCTTCCTCACCTATTGACGCGGTTTGGGGTAACTGATTTTAGCTCCTTGAGCATTATGTGGTATTCATGCTCGATGAAAAGGACCTTGCGATCCTTGGCATTCTGAAGAAGGATTCTCGCCGTAGCACCAAGGCGATAGCTATGGAATTGGAGATGCCTAGAGCGACAGTTCACGAGAGGATAAAGCGCATGGTGGAGAAGGAAGTCATCCGAGGGTTCACCGTCAAATTGGATCATAGCAAGATGGGCAGACCGATCACAGCCTTCATCCTGATCTCCTTTCTGCCCGAGCCATCGATATCGCAAAGAAACCTGGCACATGATATCGCGTCGATGGAAGGCGTCCAAGAGGTTCACCTAATCTCCGGCGAATATGATATATTGGCCAAGGTCAGAGGCACTTCAATGGAGAGCATAGGTTCCCTTGTGATCGATCGAATCCGGATGCTTCCAGGCGTTGGCAGAACACTTACCTGTTCCTCATTCGCAGCGATCAAGGACGAGATGTGAATATGAGAATGGCCTAATTCTCATTGAACAAGTCAGGAAACCCCGCGTTTCGACTGCCAGGAATGAGC
>PNBI01000078.1 GCA_003135935.1 Methanomassiliicoccaceae archaeon | reverse complement strand
AGTCCTTGGTGATCACCAGGAAGGCGCTGAAGGAGGAGCTGGAGCCGCTGCGGGTCAGGCAGTGCCCCCTCACCGTGCTGGCGAACCAGATCGTGGCGATGACCATGAGCGGCACTGTGAACAAGAACAAGGCTTACGAGACGGTGGTACGCTCCTATCCGTTCCGATCGCTGACCCGCGAGAAGTTCGAGCAGGTGCTCGACCAGGTCGGAAGGATCGGTCTGGTCTTCATCGGTCAGGATGAGTACCGGAAAAGCTCGCGGGGGATGCGCTATTTCTACGACAACCTGTCCATGATCCCCGATGAGCGGAGCTACAAGATCAGGGAGTTGAGCACCCGCAAGATCGTCGGGCAATTGGACGAATCGTTCGTCGTCTCCTTCGCCGAGCCGTTCGCCACCTTCATAACGAGAGGGAGATCGTGGCGCATAATCGAGCTCAAGGACGACGAGCTTTTGGTCGAGCAGGTTAAGGAGATGGGGTCGATCCCCTCCTGGGTCGGGGAGGACATCCCGGTACCGTACGACGTGGCGATGGAGGTCGGCCACCTGCGCGCCCTCGAGAACTACGATGACTACAATGGGGATGCGCAAGCGGTCGAGAAGGCGAGATCGTACCTCAAAGAGCAGAGGGCGGAAGGCGTTGTACCGACGGACCGGCTCATCACCCTCGAGATCGGGAAGAAGCTCGTAATCCTCAACGTCTGCTTCGGCTCGAAGGTCAATGAGACCCTGTCCCGCTTGCTCTCGGTCCTGCTATCCGCTCGGATCGGGGAGAGCATCGGCGTCCACACGGACCCGTATAGGATCGTGCTGGAGCTGCCCCGCGACATCAAATCCTCGCTCATCATCGACACGCTGAAGAGCATCAGCCCGGAGAACGTGGAAGGACTGGTCCGATTGGTCATCAAGAACTCTTCATCGCTGAGATGGCGCTTCGTCCACGTCGCCAAGAAATTCGGGGCGGTGGAGAAGGATGCGGACTACCAGAGCTTGAACTTCAACCGGCTTTTCGATGCGTACGAAGGGAGCACGTTGTTCGAGGAGGCGGTGAACCGGGTGCTGTGGGAGGACCTGGACCTCGAAGGCACCGTTCGCGCGGTCAAGCTGATCGAGAGCGGTGAGCTGGAGATGCAGATCACCAAGCTCTCGCCCATCGGCCGGGCCGGCCTGGAGCGCTCCAAGGAGCTCATCGCCCCCTCCCGCGCCGACCATTCCATACTGATGGCGCTCAAGAACCGACTGGAGGACGAGGTCATGCACATGACCTGCCTGAACTGCGCCACGCAATGGCGCCTGAAGGTGCGCGAGTCGCCCAAGAAGATCATCTGCCACAAATGCGGCGGGAAGATGGTCGCGGCCCTTTCCACGTATTACAAGGACAACGTCCGATTGCTCAGGAAGGAGAACCTAAGCGAGGAGGAGGAGACAGAGGTCAAGCGGATCTTCAAGAACGCCAGCCTGGTCAACCGGCACGGGAAGAAGGCCTTGCTGGCCCTGGCAGGTCGAGGGGTCGGATCGGACACGGCGGCGCGGGTGCTCTCCGGCTTCTACGAGGACGAGGACGACTTCCTGCGTGACATCCTTAGCGCTGAGATAAACTACGCGAAAACGAAGCGGTTCTGGGATTGATCGAGCATCATTAACTCATGACCTTGACCGGGTTCCTCATCTTGCCGACGCCATCGATCTTCGCCTCGATCAGATCGCCATCCTTGATCGCGCCCACGCCTTCCGGTGTCCCTGTAGCAATGATGTCCCCAGGCTCCAGTGTCATGAATCTAGATGCATAGGATATGATCTCTTCAACTGGGAAAATCATCATGGACGTGTTGCCGTTCTGCCTTACCTCGCCATTGAGCTTCAACTCTAAATGCAGGTCCTGCAGATCGCTCACTTGAGAGATCTGAAGGGTAGATGACATCGGCGCAAATGTATCCATCCCCTTCGCCAGGGACCAGGGCAGGCCGGCCTTGCGCGCTACCGATTGAACGTCCCTTGCAGTAACATCGTTGAAGACAGCGACCGAACCGACATAGCTCAGCGCTTCGGCGGCCGAGACTTGCTTGCACTTCTTGTCGATGATGACCGCTAGTTCCACCTCATAGTCCACTCGCCCCAAGTTCGGCGGGACCACGATGGTATCGCCGTCCCCGATCAATGCAGTTGAGGGCTTGAGGAATAGTACAGGCTCCTGCGGCACCTCGGACTTGAGCTCTTTGATGTGTGCGCGATAGTTCTGACCGACGCACACGATCTTTCCGCATCGCATTGACAATCACCAAATCGTGCTCAGACCGTTTCCTCTTCGTCCGTCTCGCTCTTGCCCACTGTCTCCAGCTTCACCAGGACGCCCATGCCCTTCAGCGTGGCAACGACCTTGTCAGCGAGGTTGATTGCCTCGTCCAAAGTAGCCTCGCTGTCCCAGCTGAACACCCCATCGAAGTTGCCGGTGGTCGGCTCGAAACCAAGGTTGTTCAGGGCATCAAGGACCTTTGATGGCTTGGCGCCTTCCGTGCTGAAGAACACTGAAATGTAAGTCTTCATCGTACAATGAAAGACACCACCTCTCATAAATCATATTGTGCCTGATTCCGGTCGATAGGAACGATTGCCGCTTGCATCTCGGATCAGCCGATGAAGCCTTTGGCGATGATGTAGATCTCCGAGGACGAGGAACGCGATGCGTCCGGGCCGTACAGCTTGACTTCCTTGAAATGGGAACGGACCTCCTTCATGAACTCCGGCATCATGTCCCCCTCGAAGATCTTCATCACCAGGTTGGCATGAGGCTTCAGGACCTTCTGGGCGAACTCCAGGGCATGTTCACAAAGGTCGACCGAGCGGGCGTGGTCCATGGCATAGCTCCCGGAGATGTGGGGGCTCATGTCCGAGAGCACGAGGTCCGCTTTTCCGCCGAGGGCTTCCTCAACGTCCATGACAGTCTCTTCCTTGCGCATATCGCCTTTTATGGTCTCCACTCCAGGAATATCCTCGATCGGCTGGAGGTCGACACCGACCACCCTCCCCCTCTCTCCTACCCTTTCCTTGGCGACCTGCAACCATCCGCCGGGCGCGGAACCGAGGTCTGCCACGGTCGATCCTGGCTTCAGCAATTTGAACTTATCGTCTATCTGGATGAGCTTGAATGAGGCACGGCTGCGGTAATCCATTTGTTTCGCCTTCTTGTAGTAGTGGTCGTTTCTACGCTCCGCTAGCCAGCGTTTCGACATACTGTTTGCGCATTGGTATCGAATTGATAAAGTTTTGCCCGGAAGAGGCTTTGCACCTAAACCTCACCTAAAGTCGCACTTTGGGTGCAGGGACCGGACTTTAGGTTCAGAAAGTCCGGCTCTACCCCATTCTCGTACATCTCATGGATTATCACCGTGAGATTATAAACCACGATCTTCGCCAATAACTCGTTTGTCTGAGCAATTGGGTTCTTCGATTTCAGTGTCTCCTCGAACTTCCTCTTGATGGCGGCGTTGCCCCCGGAGGCAGGCAAAGGATATTTCAAAGCCCGGGGGATACCTGAAGCGATAAAATGAGCAAGGAGCGCATGACCTATGCCAAGGCAGGGGTCGACATCGATTCCAAGTCGGCCGCCATCGCTTCGCTGGTGAAGGAGCTTCGGTACCGCCGGACCGGAAAGGGCAGGATGATGGACATCAAAGGACAGTTCACCAGCCTGATCGATTTCGGCAACACCGCTTTAACGCTCTGCACCGACGGCGTCGGGACCAAACTGCTCGTCGCCGAGGCGCTCAACAAATGGGATACGGTCGGGATCGACTGCATGGCCATGAACGTCAACGACACCATTTGCGTGGGTGCGGAGCCGTTTGCCTTCGTCGACTACATCGCGATCGATAAGCCGAACCCAGAGATCACTGAAGCGATTGGCGTTGGGCTGCAGAAGGGGGCGAAGCTGTCCGACTGCGAGATCGTCGGCGGGGAGATCGCCGTCCTCCCTGAGATGGTGAAAGGCGTGGACCTATCCGGAACCTGCTTGGGCTTTGTAGAGAAGAAGGGGATCGTGACTGGAGCTGATATCAAGATCGGGGACGTCATCATCGGTCTGTCTTCCTCAGGAATTCATTCCAACGGCATGACATTGGTGCGCAAAGTGCTTGAGAGGAACGAGATTTCCTTGGACCAAAAGTTCGATGAGTTGGGCAAGAGAATCGGAGAGGAATTGCTCACTCCCACCACTATCTACGTTAAACCGGTCCTCAAGTTGTTGAAGCAAGTAAAGGCCACAGGAATGGTGGACGTGACCGGCGGAGGGCTCCGCAACTTCGTGCGCCTGAAGAAGGGTGTGCGTTTCGACCTCTCAAAGCCACTTAAGCCACAGCCGATTTTCGGCCTGTTGCAGGAACTTGGCAACATTGAGGAGAAGGAGATGTACCAGACATTCAACATGGGAATGGGCTTTGCCATCATAGTAAGGGAGCGGGACGCCAAGGAAGCCGTCAAGATCCTTGGCAAGGGGGCAAGGGTTGTAGGGGAAGTTGACGAAGGAGAAGGGGTTGGTTCCTCCAGGCTCGACCTGAGCTATTCTGCCTATTGAGATGTGAAGAGTTGCTGGGTGTGATTTCTCTAAGGGACGTGGAGCTTATGCGCCAGAACGGCTGCGACCGCTCCCAGTGCGGTGCATGTCTCGAGTGAATACCCACCGAACGTTATGTCAAGCTGATTCGGCGCCATGTCCATCACGTCCTTGGGGACGCCCTTAGGCCCAGTTCCGAAAATCAGGCAGACGCTTCTCCCTTGCCTCAGCATCCCGACCACCTCATCCACGCTCCTTTTCTTCTTGCCTCCTGCGTTGCAGGTCGTCAATACTACCTCTCCTAGCTGAGGCGGGAAGCCTTTGTTATAATATGGAAAGGTCTGGAAGCGCCCCTTGGTCGTCAGCTCTTTGAGATACGATCCGTCCTCACCGATCGAGGTGGTAGTGGCTACCCAATCTGCGATCTCCTGCGGAGTTGACAGGTCCTTTGGAAAAGGGAAGCCAAAGGTCGCCAGGTTCAGCTCATAGGCAAGAGCGAGCGGCCCTGCTCTAGCAAGTACTCGACGGTGCGCCTCGCGAAAGACATTCGGGTCATAGGAATTCCATAAGGCGATTGTAGCTCGGCCGAGTCGGTTCATGAGTCGCTCCAGTTTCAAGAAAAATCGGAAAGAAGGGGTTTGATTAGCAAACAATTCAGAGCTTCAACGTCTTCTGCTTCAGGCTCTTCAAAGTGTCCCCTTGCCAGTCATATTGGAGACGCTTTCGTTTCTTCCACAAGCCTTTTTGCAGAACATATCCGACCATCAGGCTGAGGCCGATCGAAGCTTCAACGTAAGCAACAGACTTAGTGGCATCTCGATTTATCTTTCCCCAGGACTGCGCTTCCTCGAAGGTGCATCCGCTCAAGCCGCCCCATTGCGGCGCGTCCATGGTTATTTGGATGGCGTAGTGATGACCGCCCTTGTCGTAGCCGAGAGTCTCAGCGATGACCTCGGTCTGCTGAATATAGTTCTTCGGCACTCCTCCGCCAATGTAGATCACTCCGGTCTTGTCCGACAGGATCTTCACCTGAGTCAACTCCCAGTTATCGCGAATGGGGTCGATGCGCATGAACTCCTTGTTCTTCTTTCGCCTCTCCACATACAGTCCGGTAAGCCCGATCCCGATTGACGAGTCGTTAAGCGCCGGGACGAAGATCGGAACGCCACATTTGTAGGCGTTCCCGAGGATCGAATCCTTGTCGTCAACGCAATGTGAGCCTAGGATCTGCATGAACTCGCGGCTGGAGTATCCTCTCGGCTCCAGATCGCCAGCGATCTTGCCGATGACCGCGTCGGTCTCCCTGAACTTGTTCTCATCCACCAAGGTGTCGTAAATGCGGTCGATGAACATCTCGCGCAACTTCAGGTCGTCGATCCTGGGCGAGCATTTCCAATGCGAGTATCCGCGGGCCTGATAGAAGTCCTGGTACGGGATCGCGCCGATTGTGACGATTGCATCCACGATTCCGTAGCACACCATGTCCGCGATCACCTTGCGCAGACCCGCTGCGACCAACGGTCCTGCGAGACCGAGGATGATCGTCGGGCGAGCTTCGTCCTTCAGAGCGTTCTCGTAGGCCATCGCACAGGTGGCCAGAGCTCTGCTTTGGACCGAGCTGTCTTTATAGGCGTCTACCAAGTCAGCGACCGTCGATATCTTGTCGAAATCGATGGCCTTGACCTTTTCCTTCAGGACGTCGGACTTCTTTACCATAATAACAGATAGGTAACAGAACCTGATATTTTCAATTTACTCGTGAAATCGATTTTGAAGGGTCGTCGATGTTCTCGTTCATCAAGCCTTCTCAGGGGTCTTTCGGGGACGGCTGCAGATGGCATATTGGTCACCATCGAAGAAAACGTCCAATTCGGGATTCTCAGCCTGGATCTCCTGTATCTTCTTGAGAACCTCCCTTAGGGTGAGGTCGCTGTTGCGGTCTATTCTGACGTGCACCCTGGTCTCCATTTTTCGCCTCTGGCCTAAACCCTTAGTAAGGCTATTTCTGCGATATATAACCTTTTTCTATGACATGAGGTTGGCTGAATCGCATTCAAAAGTGACCGCAAAGCCGTTGGGATTGGCGCGAGCTCGAATTGTTATCAAACTGCGACCCCAGATTAGGACCAGAATCGATTCGTAGGCCGAAATAATAAAATATCCCCCCGGTTGTCGGAGATGTAAATAAAGTTGCGATAAATGTGGTGTTCGATTGGGTGGGAATCGTAGAATGTCAAACGGCAAATACGACGGGACAGTGGCCCCATTGACGACCGTCCGCGGTGAGGTCGACCAGAATGGTACGACCATCGATTCCGATCCCAAGAACGATGACCTCAGAAAATGGTTGACCGGCAAAGAAGACAGCCTACTTAGCTGGCTGTCCGATGAATCAAGCAACGAGCAGACAGAGGATTCGTTCATCGAAGTGGAAGAAGTCATTTCCGAGGACGCTGAGGAGCTGAAGATCAAGGCTGAGCAGTACGAGAAGGAGCTCGCCGAGCTTAAGTCGGCCATTTTATTGCAGCTACAGAGGCAAGGAACGCCTCTCGACCTGGCAAGCTCCGACCTGATCGGCAAGCTCCAAATCTTATTCGATCATAATGTCACACTGCGAATAGAAGTAGACCGGCTCATCAAACTCAACGAGGAGATCAAGAAGGAATACGAGGGCGCGGTGTCCTCGATGCCGAGGGATCAGGCGGCATTGCTCCAAAGGCAACTTGAGCTCAAGGAAAGAGAAAGCTTACTGGAATCAAAAGAGCACAAGTTATCGAGTCGCATCCTTGATGGGGACTCTGGACTCCAAGAAGGGAACGGCGGACACCTTGAGGAGAAATTCCAGGCTGAGCTGCGAGACAAGGAATCCGAATTCAGGGAGAAGGATAAGGACTACCGTGCGAAGGTGGAGTACCTCGCCGAGGAACTGAAGCGCAAGAGCCTGGAATTGAAGCAGAAAGAGGAAGAGCTTGCGCTAGCGAGGATGTCGTCCAAGGAAGGCTCTCAGGACCTCGACCAAAAGCTCCATGAGATCCAGACCAAAGAGAGGAGCATGCTCTTCATGGAGGAGGAGCTTGCTCGATTGAAGATCGAAGTTGCAGAGCGCGACGACGAGCTCAAGAAAATAAAAGAGGTCGTCGGTTACAAGGAAAAAGAATTGCTGAGGCGCGAAGAGGACCTCGACTACCGCGAGAAGCTGCTCACTGGTGAAAGAGACAAGGTCGATGAGGCCAAGCGAGAAGCGAAGGTAGGAATCGAAGAGGTCGAGCTCAAGAAGCGCATCGAGCAACTGAAAGAAGAGGTCGCGCATAAGGAAGAGGAACTGATCGCAAAGGAGAAGTTCCTCAATTCCAAGTCGGAAGAGCTGAGGATGAGGGAGCAGGGCATCATCGGCGACGAGATCCAGCAAAAGGAAGAGGAGAGGGCAATGGAGTTCACCGTCGCCAAGGTGAAGACCGGCAGCGCACGTCTGGACGACCTGCTGCTTGGCGGTATACCATTCGGCTCTAACGTCCTAGTCCACGGACCGCCATTCATAGGGAAGGAGGTCATGATCGGCCAATTCGTCGCCGACGGCCTCAAGAAGGGTGTCCCGTGCATTTGGGTCATTACTGATAAGACGCCTAAGGACATCCGTGACGAGATGCGCAATATCGTGTCCGGTTACGAGGAATATGAAAAGCTAGGCCTGGTTCACTATGTCGATACCTATTCCCGGGCCATGGGCGAGGTCACCAACGACCCGTATACCACTTACATCGATGAGCCTACTGATCATGACAAGATAATGCAGGCCACCGAGCATGTCGCCAACGAGTACAAGACCAAGCACAAGTACTACCGCCTGGCATTCCGCTCGCTTTCCACGCTCATCGCCTACTCCGATCCGAACACCGCCTTCCGTTTCCTCAGCCCCTTCTGCGGGCGCCGCAAACGCGACGGCGCGGTCTCGATGTACTCGATCGAGAAGGGGGTTCATGGGGAGCAAGAAATCCAGATGCTGGGCTCGATCATGGATGGCATGATCGACTTCAAACTGGACCAGCTGAAGAGCCTGTTCTCCGTCCAAGGTATCTGCGATGTGCAGTCCCGGTCGTACATCAGGTACACGGTCGGCAAGCACGGTCTGAACATTGGATCGTTCTCATTGGACCACATCCGGTGAGTCTATCCTAGTGTAGCGCTCCGTTGGACAGATAAGAACGCTAAGAGAGAGCTCCTTCGACCGATGTTCCTTGGAACGAGCTGCGGGCCTAAGCAACTTCCATGCCGCTAGATGCCGTGCCGGCCTTCTTCTGCTGTTGGATGTTGATCCGAGGGAACGGCACCGGAGGCGGAAGCCTGATGTCCCTGGCCACGAGCATTGCCGTGGGAATGCAGTTCGGAACGACCGTGTTATGCACCAAATTAGCGACATCCGCAGGCATGGAACCGGTCTTGGTCCATTCGTCGATGACTGGCTCGACCTCGCCCATGAGGACAAGCTGACCCTCGATCTTGATATAACCCATGCCGACGTAATTTGTGGTGAAACGGAAATCGACCATAGCATTGCCATCAGGGAGCTTGTTGATCTGGATCACGCTGGAATTGTGGTCCACTCTGATATTATTTAGCTTCTCTCCTTGTTTGGAGAACCTCTTCGCTTCGATGACGCTGATCTCGAATCCCTGGATTTGCATCATATGCCCATTCCCTAAACGGAACCATCGATTAAAGAAGTTTGCCGATATGCAATGAAAATGATGTTAGGTGCCGCAGGCCGGGCTCGAACCAGCGACTTCAAGATTTCGGCTCCCCTCGATGAGGGAACTTCAGTCTTGCACTCTCCCAAACTGAGTTACTGCGGCGCGCCTATCGGAAAAAGGGGAAGGCCGTTATATAGTTGCCGACAGATAATCTGGCCACATCCCCGTGCACCAATGAGCGATACCGTGGCGACAAAATGTGGGTGCTATGAAACGTTCGCCTGCGCATGATCTCAGGGCGGCACTTTAGCAAGGATGCCTTATGCTGTCCGAACACTTTGAAAACAAGCCTTTTTTACATGCGAATCCATAGCCACGACCGACGGGGGCAAACCCGTCTAGTTGGCAATGCTCGATTCGGGATTATTATCGAAACGCAAAATCATTATTTCGCATTTAGCCAGTCATGTCAATACAATTAAATACTAACTTGCTACTCATTTTAGTCGGCTGGGGGACTGGTCTAGGATGCAAACTCGCCCCGATAGTACTAAATCAAGCAATCGTCGGAATGGCCGCTTTCTGAAGCGCAAGCGCGATGAAGAGGGCGTAGCTTCGACCGTGGGAACTATCATGGCTTTGCTGGTCTTCTTGACCTTCCTCACGTTGTTCACGAACAGTTATGTTCCAGTTTGGATGATAGACAACGAGCGCAGCCATATGAGCCAAGCGATGGACCAATTCGGTGCCATAAAGGGGAAAGTAGATGATCTAGTGGTCATGGCCGAAGTGACTGGCCGGACCGACCTCAACATGTATGGACCTGTGACCTTAGGTGCGAGCGGCATCCCGGTATTCGCCTCTCCTACCGCTGGAGAACTGATATATTCGCCTTATGGTGTAGGAAATAGCACGGTCACGCTCAGTTTCACTTATTCGCTGAATGGTAAATCTGTTGCATTGAGCGATTTGAGCGGCGGAATGCTACAACTCTACGCTCCAAACCGATACTATGTCCAACAGTGGGTGGCTTATGAGAATGGAGCAATAATAGTCAAGCAGCTGGATGGTCAGGTGATCAGGGGAGTGCCGAGCCTTCAGGTTGTGAAAACTTCCTCCAACTCGCTCCTGAACGTATCCTGGACCCAGGTTGCGCTTATCGGAATGAACTCAACCCTGGACGGCACCTCGACGGCCGGAGTCAACATCGACATGATTTACCTGGACAGCCAGATATATGACAATAACGGCCATGGGATGAATATCACGATGACTTTCAAGACCCTTTACGGCAAGGCCTGGTACAACTACCTTACTTCCTACTTCAGTGGGGTGCCTCTGCTGTCATCGGATTACTATGTCACTCATAACGCGAACTACGATACGATCGGGTTGAGGCTGAACAACACTGGCTTTTTCAACTACAACAAGGCGATCATGCAAATGACCGTTAATCTGGCCTGAGGAGGATTACGAGATGAAAGGGATCAAGAAGGACAAAGGAGCCGGCGCATCTCAGGCAGAGCCAAAGTCGGCCAGCGGCGATGATTTCCAGCCAAGCGGCAGGGTCACCGACAAGGTACGGGATTCGTACATGAAGGCGCTCAGGCGCCTGTCGAGGAAGCGGGCCACAGTCGTCCGCCTGCCGATTGGGCAGCTCCAGCAGCGAATCGAATGGTCCAGAGGGCGTGGCTCCGGGATCACGGAGATACCGAAGATCACCGACCCGAACATCGAAGTCACCGACCTTTACCCGGTCTATGACCCGTACAGCTACATCAGAGTCACTTTCAACAATGAGAACTCGGAGTATCGCGTTGAGCCGATCGAACCCAAGCTGGACGAGAAGGAGACCAAGCTATTGGCTTTGGTCAAGGACACGCTCCAACGCACACTCGGATACGAGTGGGAGAAATTGACCCAGTTCGATAAGGACAAGTATCTGAGCCAGGCAGTCGACTCCTTCTTCGAGACCAGGGGGATGCACATCGATGCCATCACCAAGAAGAAGATCGGCTATTACATCACCCGCGATTTCGTTGGCTATGGCGTCATCGACTCGTTCATGCGCGACGAGAACGTAGAAGATATCAGCTGCGACGGAGTGAACGTCCCGATATTCCTCTTCCATCGCAAGTACGAGAGCATCCGTACCGAGCTAAGGTTCGAGACGGAAGACCTGCTCAATTCGTTCGTGGTCTCGCTGGCACAGAGATGCGCCAAGCAGATCTCAGTTTCCAATCCGATACTCGATGGGACGACCCCGGAAGGGCATCGTGTCCAGGCTACCTATTCGCGCGAGGTCACGACCCGCGGCGGCACGTTCACCATTCGACGCTTTAAAGAGAAGCCGTTCACCCCGGTGGACATGATAAAATATGGGACGGCTAGCCCAGAAATGATCGCCTACTTCTGGTTGGGAGTGGAGCACGGCGAGTCCATGATCATCTGCGGTGGCACAGCTTCGGGGAAGACCGCCACCCTCAATTCCATTGCGCTTTTCATACCTCCTGGCGCCAAGATCGTCACCATGGAGGATACTCGTGAGATCAACCTTCCGCATGACAACTGGATCCCAGGCACGACCCGATCCGGCGTGGGGGAGAAGGAAGCCAACGGTAAATCCCCCGGCGAGATCGATATGTACGACCTGGTGAGGGCGGCGTTGAGGCAGAGGCCGAACTATATCATCGTCGGTGAGGTCCGAGGCAAGGAGACCTACATCATGTTCCAGGCGATGGCAACTGGCCATACAACTTACTCCACCATGCACGCCGACTCGGTGAAGAGCATGGTCAACCGTCTCGAGAATCCGCCGATCAACTGCCCCAGGATCCTATTGACCGCATTGCGCAATGTCATCATCCAAACGCATGTGAGAGTTGGCACAGAGCTGGTCAGAAGGATGAAGCAGGTCATCGAGATCGTCGGTTTCGAGCCAGAGACCAACGAGCTGATCACCAACACCGTTTTCGAATGGGACCAAGCGACGGACAAGTTCCAGTACAAGGGACACTCGTTCCTGTTCGATAAGATCATGGAAATGAAATCCATGACACATGAACAAATGATGGCGGAGTATAACCGGAGAGTCGACATTATCCGCTACATGGTCTACAAGGACATGACCGATCACCGAAAGATCTGGTCCCTGATCAACGCCTATTATAAGGAATCCGATAAGACCATCGCCCGGGTCCGCAAAGAAATGGAAGAAGGAGGTTTGGAAGTTGGCGCCTGAGGTCTCAGACATCTTCGCTCGAATGGAGAGCTCGAAGAAAGGGTACCTGAACACCAAGACGTCCGATGAGGCGGAGAAGTTCGGCCCACATTTGGTGATGTTGCCTGACGGTGCCGTTCCGGACTATGTCAAGCTGACCAAATACCAGGAGTTCTGCTGGAGGACCATAGGCAAGATGGCTCGATTGCGATCTAAGCCCAACCCGAAGCTGGAGCTCAGTCTGTTGCAGGCGCACATGAGGATGCGGCCTGAGGAATTCGTGGCATACGTATGGATGACCACTATATTGGTGCTCATAGTGGCGGCAGTGGTGGCGTTAACCATGGGCGGAGTATTCATCGCTATTTTGGGGATCAATGCGGCCACCGTGCTGATCTTCCTGATCCTCATTGTCGTGATCCCACCTATTCTCACATACGTGGTTCTTAACTCGACTCCAGGTAGCAAAGCGAAAAGACGCGGGCGCGATATGAACAAGCGCATCGGGCCTGCCATGAGCTTCATCTCCGCCATGGCTTCCGCTGACGTGAACGTGGATGTCATCTTCAAGGAGCTTTCTCGCCAAAAGATCTATGGCGAGGTAGCCAGCGAGGCGGAGTGGATCACCAGGGACACGGAACTCCTTGGCATCGATATCCTGACCGCGGTAAGCAAAGCGTCTCAGCGCACCCCTTCCCAAAAACTGCAGGAGTTCTTGCAAGGAGTGGTCACAACCTCAACATCCGGAGGTCAGCTCAAACCGTATTTCCTGCAGAAGGCCGAGCAGTTCGAGAAGGAAGCGAAGTTGGACATGCGGGCGCAACTGGAATCCTTAGGGCTTCTGGCCGAATCCTTCGTCACTGTCGTGGTAGCCTTCCCGCTATTCCTGGTGGTCATCATGGCCATCATGGCAATCGTCCCCGGTGGGGGAGGGAGCTCGAGCTTCACCGTGCTGCTGCTTTGGCTTGTCGTGGTACTGATGATACCTATCTCGCAGTTCGGCTTCATATTCTCCATATGGAACTCGACCAAGGAGTCATCCATTTGAGGTGATCGGAATGGCAAAAGAAGAAGAACAGTTGAGTTTGAAGGAGCTGGGAAGGAGCAAGAAGGACTACAGCCGACTCCTACTGATGATCGGGCTCGGTGTAGGTGCCATTCTGTTCGCCATCGGCGCTCTCGATGCCATCGGTGGATTGGATACTCCGTTGATGTGGATCGACTATGTGGCCTTAGGCCTGATGGCTATCTGCGGGCCGTATGGCTTCTATACCTCTTACAAATACAAGAAGATCAAGGAGATCGAGAACAGGCTCCCTGACTTCCTTCGCGATGTTGCCGAGGCAGGCCGCTTCGGCATGACATTGGCCGAGGCGGTCAAGGTCGCGTCCCGTGGCCGTTATGGTGGCCTGACGCCCGAGATCCGTCGCATGGCCGCCCAGATCGGCTGGGGAGTGCCGGCGGCCGAGGCAATGAGATTGTTCTCCGAGCGAGTTGATACCCCGCTGGTCAAGAGGATGATGTCGATCATCATCAAGGCCAATGATGCGGGCGGCAGCGTCGCCGACGTGCTCACGATGGTCGCGCACGACGCCCGGGAGACCATGCTGAGCCAGGACGAGCGCAAGATCGCGATGGCCACGTATACCGTCGTCATTTACGTTTCATTCATGGTGTTCATCGCCACCATCTTCATCCTCAACACCACCTTCCTTCCGAAGATGGCAGAGGCAGGAAGACAGGTGGCCGCAGGAGCCGAGGCGGCCCACATCACAAACATGCCTGCCACCATCAAAATCGATGTCATACCAGCGGTGCAGCTGATATTCGTGGTCAGCGTGGTGATACACGCATTCGGAGATGGCATTCTTGCCGGCGTTCTGCAGGACGGGCGCATCCAGAACGGCATGCGCCATAGTTTCATCATGCTGTTGATCGGACTGCTCGGTACCCGCGTCATTGGAGGATAAGTCATGGCGGTAAGCGGCGAAAGGGAGACCATTGACCGGGAGATGGGGAAGCCAGAGATTGGTGAGAAGCGCTCCCGTGGCAACCTGAAATCGAGCTATATGAAGTTCCTCCTCCGGGTGAAAAACCGGCCGATGAAGGTCACTGTCCCAACCAAGGTCACCGTCAGTAGCTCTGATATCATCACGGAGATACCGAGGATAGCGGAACCGAACGTGGACGAGGTCGAGATCAACGCTGTCTCCGAACCTTACTCCTATGTCCGCATCAAGTACGACGATATCGCATCCGAGTATCTCTACGAGGTCATCGAGCCGCAGCTTTCCAATGACGAAAGAGAAGTGCTGGATGTCCTGAAGCGAGCGCTCATTATGACCTTGAACGTGGCAGAGCTCTCGACCGTGAAGGAGAAGGTGCACATACTTCATCAGGCGACCGACGCGCTCATGAAGGACATGGG
>PNBI01000118.1 GCA_003135935.1 Methanomassiliicoccaceae archaeon | reverse complement strand
CGTCATCGGATAGGTGGTGACACCGAGTTCAGTGAAAACCTCGATTGCTTCGTCCAATCCCGCCAGGACGCAATCCTCGCCTGCCTTGATGCGGGCGCTCCCCATCTCATCGCCGAGGAGGATGTCGCTGGTTATGTCGCCGAAGCCAACATCCTCATCGAGGTAATCATTTATCCTGCTCATCGGATTGAAATACGACTTGGTTCATATAAAGGTATGCTGAACTGGATTGCTGGCAAACCCAAGAGGTGAGAGCTTGTCTTCGAAGGCGAATCTCTCATCTTTCCGGGCTGAAACCAAGGCGCAAAGCTTATCGCTCCCGAAAAGCGACTTGGTTTAACGGAGGTTGGGATGAACGATTGGACCAAGAGATGGCTCTTCGCGATATCTCTGTCATTGGCAATCCTGATACCCATATCGGTCTTTTTAGCAGAGACATTTGCACGGCCCTCCTCCCAACAAAGCTGGAGCCTGCCGATCACCGTCTATGGACTCCTGGTGGTATCGGTGATTGTCCTTCTCCTCGTTGCCCTGGGAGCCATCATCACTCGGCAGAGCCAAAGGAGTCCTTGGATGAAGGCGATATATTATGGGCTCGTAATCATGACGCTGGTGTTCAATGCGATCTGCTGGTGGGTGATCTGGTTATTATCCTACCAGACTCTCACCTAGATCTCAGATCTCCACCGTCTCCCCGGTCTTCGGCATGAACACCTTGAAATCGTCCTGCAGGTCCTTGGCCAAGGCCTCCCGGTTCTCGGAGTGCATGATAACGATCTTCTCGGGGTCGCAGCCGCGGATGAATGCCAGCAGCTCATTGTGGTCCGCGTGCGCGCTCAGGTCGAACTGCTGGATCTCGCACTTCACCTTGATGCGGCGGAGCATCGGGGTCGGCCCAATCTCCTCTGGAGCTCTCCGACCTCGTGGCCCGTAGTCCGGCACCTCGATGTAGCCACCATCGGCCAGCTTCCTTCCATTCGAGCCCTCCACTTGGTAGCCGGTCATCAGGACCGCGCTGCGTGGGTCATCCTTGATGTGATCGAGGTAGCTCAGCACCGGCCCTCCATCCAACATTCCACCGGTGGTGATGATGACCTGGCCCTGCTTTGCCCTCTCCCTCACTGCGGGAGTGCGCACCTCGGCGAACTTATTGCGCGCCTGTTTGAGTTGCTTATCAGACCTCAGGTAGTCGGGATGTTCCAGATAGATGCGGTTCACGGTCTTGCCCATGCCGTCCACCCACATGTCGTACTTCAGGTCCTTGAGTATCAGCATCGCTTCCTGCGTTCGACCGACCGCGAAGCAGGGGATGATCGCCTTGCCGCCTCGCTCCACGACCTCCTTCACCTTCTGGATGAAGCGGTTCTCTTCCTTCTGTCGATCGGGATGCAGCCGACCAGCATACGTCCCTTCGATGATGAGATTGTCGCATTTTACTGGGTGAGCGCCATAAACCAGGCGGGTGCTGTACGTGTGCATGTCGCCGGTGAACAGCGTTGTGCTGTCCCCGCGGAGCTCGAACATCGTTGCTCCAGGAACATGGCCAGCACTGTGTAGTTCGACCTCGAGACCGCCAACGTCGATCACGTCGCCGAAATCCATCGGGGCGAAGGATGTCATTGCCTTGCGTATGTCCTCCGGCTCGAACGGTCTTGGATAGCCTTCCGAGTCCGCGACCTTGATGGTGTCTTGAAGCAGGATCTGAGCGACCGCGATGGTCATTGGAGTAGAGGTCACACGGCAATCGTAACGAGCGCAGAGCCAGGGGATCATGCCGCTGTGATCTACGTGGCTGTGGGTGAGGAATGCGTGGTCCACATGCGGAGCCTCGATGGGTGGCTCTGGCGGCTCCTTCGGCCTGAGCTTTAATCCATATTCGAATAGCAGGCTGGCCCCTTTGTTCTCCAGGACCATGCCCAGCTTGCCAACCATTTCTGCTCCACCGAGAAATCTGATCTTCATTTTCGCTTACTCCTTCTGCTTCTGTGAGCCAATCAACTGGATTACAACCTTGCGATCCCGGCCACCGTTGTCGAGCTCCATCAGCACCAGTTGCTGCCAGATGCCAAGATCGAGCACGCCATTGTTGAAAGGTAAGGTCATAGAGGGGCCGAGGAAAGAAGCCCGGATATGCGAGTGGCCATTGCCATCGCCGCCAGTGCCGTCATGTCCATATCCCATTCCCTTGGGGAACAAGCGCTGCAGCGCGCTCTTCATGTCGCCTTGCAACCCTGGCTCGTTCTCAAAGGCACATATCGCTGCGGTCGAATGGGGCACGAAGACACAGGCTAGACCTTCTTGCATCTTTGACCTGGCCAATGCTGTCTTGACCTCTCCGGTCAGATCGATGATGTCTCCCTCCTTGTCCGTGGACAGGGATAGGACTCTCCTGAAGGTCTCCATGTTCTTTAGTTGGCTAATTTCTCATTCATATAAGCCTCTTATGGTCGCCAAATCGGGACAGCGACTGAAGATGAGGGCACGAAAAAACTCGGATTGCCCGCGTTTGCTCGGGCGCAAAACCTGCCGATAGATTAATTAGTCATCGAAAATTAACCTCATCATGTGACGGGCTTTGTTTCAGGCAGTTTCCACTTTGGCAGGCCAGAATTTGATCCTGACAAGGTATGGCTCTCTTCGAGCTATAGAGTGGTGCTGATAAAGAACGGCATCGAGAAAGCGGGGAGCATCAACAAGTTGGGAAGGGAGCTGGGCTATCGCTCTCGGGTCCACCCTGGCTGGTCGATCAGGCAGATATTGCTCGGATATCAGGCATTCCCGTTGGATCGGCTCACGAGGATGGCCGAGTTCCTCGGCCTTTCGATCGAGGAGATATTGAAGCACCAGACCAAGCCTAAGGCGGTGACGATCGAGAGCACAAAGGATGCCCTCATGCGCAACGGTCTGTATTGCTATTATCCGCGTTGATTGCTCCAGGGTGATGGTCGATTCGGCGACGACCATTCCACATTTAGATTGGCATTGACGCTCAAGACAAAGTCTTTATACCGATTTCTTGATATTGAATATTGTCGGACAAGCGTCCGACCGAAGGGATTGGGAGTGCTATTTAGACGTCGGTCCAAAGACGATGATGAGGTGACAACCTCTTTACTAAGGAGAGGAGTCTATCGCGTCTCTGACATCGAGGACGAAGAGATCAAGAAATTCAAGGGCACAGGAATGGTCTACTCCTTCTGGGGAGCGGTGAAGTACACCTTCATCCTGACACTGCTTCTCTGGTGGCTCCCAATATTCGGGCAGATGATCGCCGGCTACGTCGGCGGCCGACGAGCTGGATCACCCATGAAGGCAATCCTCGCCGCGTTCGTCCCTGTGTTCGTGATCTTCACGATAATGTACCTTTTCAGCACAGGAGTACTGCCATCCCAGGTGAACGGCTTCACCATCAATCCCGAGCAACTATTCGCGAGCTTTGGTGCAGGAGTCCCGTATATCGCGCCCTATCTGCAATTCGCAGGGCTGTATGTGCAATCGTTCATGGGCGTGATCCAGACCATCAACCTGTTCAAGCTGGACAACTACATAATCCTGGTGGCGTTCGCTTATATCGGTGGGGTGCTGGCCCTTCAGACCAGGCGCGAACTGGAGTATGTCGCTGACCACGGTGGACACCATACCAAGATCGTGGTCGGCAAGGACCAGAGCGATGACAAGGCCCCATTGCGCCTTCGCGCTTTGAGATACTCCAAGCCGCAGGCTGATGAAAGCGATGCCAGCTTTGGAGATATGGAAGCTTTGGACGGAGACGCGGAGGTGGTGGAGGATTTGGAGCCGCAGCCGATCCACACCACGAAGAGAGGGAGCGCGACTCAAATCGCAGAGGCGCCCCATAACCGACGCGCCATCGCCGAAAGGGTCAAGACCATGGAGCGGGACCAGAAGACCGTTGAGCGCAAGGTCAAACAGAGATCTTCTGTCACTTCGGGCTTGGTTTCGAGGTCGGCGCAGAAGGCCGGGAAACAGAAACCGAGGTCGGTCGAGAAGGAGCAGAAGAGTTCGGACGGTCCGGAGTATATCTGAAGTCAGCAGATCGATCCGCTCTCCTCCAATATGCTGACAGTTGATCGTCTACGGTTCCTAACGACTGCTACGAAGAATATTTATACGGCCACCTTTTTCCACGCCCTCAGGCGATTAAAAATATGTTCTGCCCAACGTGCAAATCATTGATGTTCCCCCGAGATGGGGTGTATAAGTGTGGCAAATGCGGAATGGAAAAGAACACTGCTGGTACATCCCAGGGGTTTCTCACTCAATTGCGGCAGAAAGAGATGGTCGTGATCGAATCGTCTCAACCGACGTTGCCGAAAACAAATGTGGAATGCCCCAAATGCTTGCACAACGAGGCCTTTTGGGTTCTTAGACAAACGCGCGCCGCAGATGAGCCGGAAACCAAGATCTACCGCTGCGTGAAATGCTCTCATTCTTGGCGCGAGTACTAGGCCATATTGATTGTGCTAGCAATCCTTATTAAACCACAAGCGGTTATCGCTGGAGAGGGGGAACCGATGTTCCAAGCTAAGGTTAAGTCGGAGACGTTGAAAGGGATTGTGGATGTCGTCTCCACACTCGTCGATGAGGCTAAATTTAATGTGAATGCCAAAGGCGTTTCTCTAAAAGCGGTCGATCCTGCGCATGTTGCCATGGTGGATCTGAAGATAGATAAAAGCGCTTTCGAGGAGTTCGCCGCAGACGAAACTGAACTGGGCATCGACCTTGATAAGATCAAGGAAGTCCTGCGATTGTCTCGGGCAGGGGACATCATCACCTTATCCCAGGACGAGGACAAGAATAGACTGGTGATCAATGTCGGGAATGTCACCCGCCGCATGAACCTTGTTGATACGACTGGCATGTCCGACCCGAAGGTGCCGAACATCAGTCTGCCGGCGAAGGTGGCAGTGAATTCCGAGGAACTGCAGAAGGGCATCAAAGCGGCCGAGAGCATCTCTGATCACATCGCTTTGATCGCGACCGCTGAGGGATTCGAGATGATATCCGAGGGTGACACAGACTCGGCATCATTGAAGCTGACCAAGGACATGCTGGTATCCCTCGAATGCAAGGAGAACGTTCGCTCCCTATTCCCATTGGACTACTTCTCCAACATGATCCGGGCGATCCCGTCCGGCACGGTGGTAAGCATGAGCATCGGGAACGATTATCCAGTGAAGCTCGAATTCGCCATCGCCGACGGGAAGGGAACGGTAGACTATCTACTGGCTCCGAGGATCGAATCGGACTAGGCCTAAAACTTCAACTCCTGGATGATGCTGGTCTCCTCTTTGGGGACCAGCACCACCACAGTGATCTTATCCTTCAAATTAGACTTCTGGATCTTGTCCCTGAGAAGCTCGTCGATTTGGTAGATCCCCGCGGAATTGTTCATCTGGATCTCAACGCGGATCGGGCGCTCCTCGCCTTTCATGACCCTCACCTTGTCTATCGCCAGAGCGGAGACCGAATGAATGTTCACGCTGCCTGATCGGAATGGTATCCTCGCCCTTCCCTTCTCCATGTCCAAGGCATCGGCGACTCGGACAACGCCCGCTTCGAGTGTCAGCGGTATGATATCGCTCCGGTGGGAGATCATGGCATGGAGCACCTCTACCATGACGATTATTACGGATTGCTCGGGATAGAGGCCCTTCAAAAGACGCTTGATGACCTCCGGTGCCAACGAGATGGAGAACTCTTCGTGGTTTTCACGGTGCACGGCATGACCGATGTCGTGCAATGCGGCAGCCAAGACAACGACGACCTCGGCGTCATCGTTCTTCATGTTATAACTCTTGACGATGTCCGGGACTTCTCCATCGACCATCAGAAGGCGCAGCATTTTCAGGGCTGTCCTGGTAACGATCTTGATATGGATCGGACCGTGGTCGTTGAATCCGAGGCGTTCGATCGCTGTGATATTCGACGCTCGCCAATAGGTCTTCAGCTCCACATCTTCGTTTATCCTTTCCACAAGCTTCTCTAAGACATGGTTCCCTTCCGTGGGCACGTCGAACGTTTGCGCCATCGGACAATCAAGGGCGGGCGGAGTAAATAAAACTACATACAGCGCCAGATAGCCCACTTATGGCAATTCGCCGTTACAAATGTTTTTAAACGACGCTCCGATTATTCTCCCAGCCCGAGAAGAAGAAGGTTGCCAAATGGTCGCATATCCTGCTGACGTAATCGCCGAGCTCGAGAGGAAGGCGAACCTCATCCGTTCCCATGTTATCCGCATGACGCGCGCCGCTGGGTCAGGACACCCGGGAGGATCACTCTCATCAACCGATCTCATTTCAGCATTATTCTTCAAAGTGATGAACCACCGCCCCTCCGATCCCTATTGGGATGATAGGGACAGGTTCGTTCTTTCGAAGGGGCATGCAGCTCCGGCATACTATGCCGCACTGGCAGAGAGCGGCTATTTCCCTATCGATGAGCTGATGACCCTGAGGAAGTTGAATACCCGCTTGCAGGGGCATCCGAGCATGAACAAATTGCCGGGAGTGGAGATGTCCACCGGTTCCCTTGGACAGGGCTTGAGCGTTGCCAACGGTATGGGGCTAGCGGCGAAGTTGGACCGCAAGACACACCGCATCTATTGCATCTGCGGCGATGGCGAGATGCAGAGCGGTCAGATCTGGGAGGCGGCGATGCTGGGTGCGCATTTCGAGCTCGACAATGTCACCGCTTTCGTGGACCGCAACATGTTGCAGATCGATGGCCCGACGGAGAAGATCATGTCCATCGAGCCTTTGGCGGACAAGTGGAAGGCCTTCGGGTGGAACGTGATCGAGATCGATGGCCACGACATGCGCCAGATCCTCGACGCCTGCGACCGGGCGAAGGACACGCGAAGCAAGCCGACGATGGTGATCGCTCACACGGTCAAGGGAAAAGGCGTCTCGTTCATGGAGAACGCGCTCTCATTCCACGGCAAGACCCCCAACGAGGAGGAAGCGAAGAAGGCGCTCAAGGAGCTGGGGGGAGAGCAATGAATTGGAAATATGCTAGCCAACGGAAGGAGTACGGCCGGGCGCTGATCGAGCTGGGGAAGATGCGCAAGGATGTCGTCGTCCTGGACGCTGACCTTTCGAGCTCGACCCGCACAGCGGACTTCGCTAGGGAGTTCCCGGAACACTTCTTCAACTGCGGCATTGCCGAGCAGAATATGATGGGCACAGCAGCCGGGTTCGCCGCCTCGGGAAAGGTGGTCTTCGCTTCTAGTTTCGCCGTCTTCGCGACGGGCCGCTGCTGGGATCAGATCAGGCAGTCGATCGCCTACCCCAAGCTAAATGTCAAGATATGCGCCACCCATGCTGGCATCACCGTCGGAGGAGATGGCGCGTCTCACCAAACCGGGGAGGACATAGCTCTGATGCGCACCCTGCCGAACATGACCGTGGTTGTGCCGGTTGATGCGCAGGAGACCTATAAGACCACCAAGACCTTCGCGGACTGGCAGGGACCTTGCTACATGCGCATGAGCCGATTGGACTTTCCGGTGATCACAGATTCAGAAACGCCGTTCAAGATCGGCAAAGGGACCCTTCTCAGAGAGGGGGATGATATCACACTGGTCGGATGCGGCGTGATGGTCTCCCGCTGCCTGGAGGCGGCGGAGGCATTGGAGAAGCGCAAGATCTCGGCGCAGGTCATCAACATGTCCTCCATCAAGCCATTGGACGATGGGCTGATAGAAGCGGCGTCGAGGCGCACCGGCGGTTTTGTCACAGCCGAGGAGCATAACGTCGTATCAGGCTTGGGATGCGCGGTAGCGAGCTGTCTGGCCGAGCATAAACCTGCCCCATTGAGGCGCGTCGGCCTGATGGATACGTTCGGGGAATCGGGCGAAGGGGAAGAGCTGATGCGCAAGTATGGGCTCACGGCGGACAGGATCATGGAAGCGGCGGACGAAGTGATGAAGAGGCGGTAGAAATGAAGATCTTCATTGACACGGCGAACTTGGAGCAGATCGAAGAGGTTGACAGTTGGGGAATATTGGACGGCGTGACCACCAATCCGACGCTGGTTGCGAAGGAGAAAGGGGATTTCAAACTCCTGGTCAGAAAGATTTGCGAGACGGTCGGCGGGCCCGTGTCAGTGGAGGCCATGAGCACCAAGGCCGATGAGATCTACCGAGAAGGGAAGGAACTGGCGAAGATCCACCCCAACGTCGTGATCAAGGTCCCCATGACCGAGGAGGGCCTCAAAGCGACCAGGATGCTGGCCAAGGACGATATCAAGGTCAACATGACGCTGATCTTCAGCGCCAACCAGGCCTTGCTCGCGGCCAAGGCGGGGGCAAGCTACGTCTCGCCTTTCATCGGCCGGCTCGACGATATCGGCGAGGACGGCATGGACCTTGTTGCGGAGATAATGGAGATCTTCGGCAACTATGATTTCGGCACCGAGATCATAGTCGCCTCTGTCAGGCACCCAATCCACGTGACCCAGGCGGCAAGGATGGGCGCGGACATTGCCACCATCCCCTATGATGTGCTCAAGAAGATGTTCAAGCACCCGCTGACAGACATTGGCATAGAACGGTTCCAGAAGGATTGGGAAAAGGTCACGAAGCATTGATCATATTTGGGACCAAGCTCTACCGGTCCAGATTCATAGAGCATCGATTCATTTAGCCTGAATGGTCAATATCAAGCATTGGTTTTATAGCTCATATGCCCGTACCATCTGGCATGATGAGTGAGCGGGAGGACCGCAGGCTCCTCAAGGTCACCATCGCCTTCATTATCGGCCTATTTGCCATTGGAATCGTTGTTGCCAATATCCGCTATCTTGACCTCGGTCAAGGTTCGCCGACCAGCGGACCTGAGATCGCCCAGATCACCTTGGCGTTGATATACGCCCTGGGAGCAATTGGCGCCGGGATCGTCGTGCTATTCCTGATCCGACGCAAGGTCGGCGCACGGTCCCGGAGGACGAACATCCAATGGACTGGCAATAATCTCATCGCATTGCTGGTAATAGTCCTCCTTCTGGTCTGCCTGGCAGCTATCCAAGATCGATCATTGTTGATGAATCAAAAACAGGATCCTCCAATTCCAGGCGCAGGCGACCAACCGAATCAACCGGTCAACAATCCGGTGGCGAATGATGCCACCGGAGGAATCGGAGCGATATACCTGCTCATCACAGCTTTGATCGTTGCCCTGATCATCATAGCCTTCAGGCATAATCGGACCACTCCGTTGCGCCTTGCCAAAGCCCAGATCAAGTTGGCACAGCAGGATGCCTCCGAGGCGGTGCGCCAAGCGAGAATGGACCTTCTATCAGGCGAGGAGCCGCGCGCCGTTATCGTGCGTGCCTATCAACAAATGTCCCGCCTTCTGGAGAAAGGACGGAGCTTAAGTTCCTTGACGCCAAGAGAAGTTGCGGAACTGGCTAAATTGAATTTTGGTTGGCCCGAGGGCCCGCTGATCGAGCTGACCTCGCTCTTCGAAGAAGCATGGTACAGCGATCATGCGATGGGCGAGAATGAGCGCGATCGGGCGTTGAGGGCGTTCGAATCCATTGCCTCGAAAGAGAAGGAGAGGAGGACCGCGCTTGGACAACCCGCCTCGTGATCAAGGCTTCTTGCTCTCAATTCGCAAGGGCGTCGACGAGCGTAGGAACAACAATAATGACTTCGAACTGTTGAACTGGCTTATTGCGATCGGATCATTGCTCACCCTCGTCCTCCTCCTTCTGATCTTGATGCTATTTGCCAGCATTGATCCCATTGTCAGGTTCGCATTGCTCTTGATTGGACTAGGGGTTGCCGCCCTAATTCTCATCCATCGATCAAATAGTGGAAAGGAACACCTGCCTTCCTTCGAACCGGAAGGCCATGTGGAACCCGAGGAGAAGAAGAACGCCCTGCAGGTCACCATCGAGAACCTGGACCTCGCTTTCGAAGGTGACCCGTTCAAACAGATGCTGGCATTTCAGGAGCTGAAGGACCTATTGATCGATCGCTTGGCCCTTCGCCGACACATGTCACGCTCCGAGGCCTTGGATATGGCCTCTGATGAGATCTGGCTCGAGGAGGAAATCGACCAGAGGGAACTGAGGCTTCTGTTGACGACCAACCTGAATGAAACTTATGCCTCAGAGTTGTCCTGCTCAACCGATCGACGGAAGCTTATATCCAACTTTCAAGATAATTACAAGAGAATTCTCAAGCTCGTGGAGGAAATGTGATGCAAGCTGAAGAGCTACAACGGACCTGCAATGCGATTATGGACGAGGTGGGGAAGGCCATCGTAGGAAAACGCCCGGTCCTGGAAAGGGTCATGTTGGCCATGCTGTGCAATGGCCATGTCCTTTTCGAGGACTACCCCGGCCTGGCCAAGACCATGATAGCGAACTGCTATGCCATGGCGGTGGGCTGCACATTCAAACGGGTGCAATTCACCCCTGATCTCCTCCCGGCCGATATAACCGGCAGCTACATCATGAACCGAAAGAGCGGGGAATTCGAGATGCGAAAGGGTCCCATCTTTACGAACATTCTCTTGGCCGACGAGATCAACCGGGCTCCGCCGAAGTCGCAGTCAGCACTATTAGAGGCGATGCAAGAGCGTCAGGTCACGCTCGAAGGCGAGACCCAGATCCTCCCGAACCCCTTCATAGTGCTAGCGACACAGAACCCGATCGAGTATGAAGGGACCTACCCGCTCCCGGAAGCCCAGATAGACCGTTTCCTCATCCGCACCGCGGTGGGCTATCCCTCCTTAGACGAGGAGAAGGAGATATTGACGCGCCGAAGGAAACGCCAACAGGAGAAGGTGGAACTGCAGGCAGTCTGCTCTCCCCAGAAGATGGTGGAGATGCAACGTTATGTAGAATCGTTGCAAGTCGAGGATGTCATCCAGGATTATATCGTCAAGATCGTCGACATGACACGCAAGCATTCTCAGGTCCAGGTCGGGTCCAGTCCCCGCGGCTCGCTGGCATTGATGAGATTATCGACCGCGCGATCGGCGCTGTTCGGCCGGGATTACGTTCTGCCTGATGACGTCAAGGCGGTAGCTGTCCCAGCACTGGCCCATCGGCTCATCCTTGCTGCTGACCCTTGGATCAGAGGGGTGAGGCCCGAGTCCGTGATAGATTCGATCTTGAAGACCGTTCCGGTCCCCAAGGTCGATTGAATGCGCTCCCGCGCATCGGCCGGATTACTGGCCATGGCGTTCACATTCCTGCTGATAGGCTTGCTAGTTCGCCGTTGGGAGATCATCAGCCTGATCATACCTCTAATTCTCTTCTTCTACTTCAGCACCTGGATCCATCGCAAGCCAATAATCAACTTGAAGATCAGGAGGGAGCTGGAGATGGAGAAAGCCTTCGTGGAAGACGAGCTCAAGGTGGTTGTGCAGATCGATAACCTGGGAGAGAAGATTGACTTCGCGGAAGTGATCGACCCCCTGCCGATCGGTGTGGAGCTGACGTCTGGCAGCAATGTCTTTCCCATGAGCCTCGAGCCGAACTCATCTTGCGTCATCGAATACAAGGTGAGGTTCGCCCACAAAGGGCGTTATGTCTGGAATGAAGTCCGGGTGCGCTGGAACGATCCAGGGCAGATCAATTTCGTCGAAACGGCTTTTGCGAGCAAAGGCGAGGTCCAGGTCTTGCCAAGAATGCAAGACCTAAAGAAGTGCGACCTCAGACCGCGCCGGGTTAGGATGCAATCAGGCAACGTGCCCTCCACCATTTTGGGCCCAGGGCTCGAGTTCTATGGCATCAGGGAATATGGGGATGGGGACGAGCTCAGACATATCAATTGGCGGGCATCGATGCGTACCGATCGATTGCTGACGAACGAATACGAAACGGAAAGGAGCGGGGACGTAGTAATCATCCTAGACGGTCGCAGCACCGCCCTGGACCAACTGTCCTCCGACAAGCTGATGGATGCCTGCGTCGATGTGGCATCCTCGGTTTCCGCCCATCTCCTGAAACAGAGGAACCGGGTCGGAATGATCATCCTGGGCGAGTTCATCGAGGTCGTCAAACTGGCACCTGGGCATCGTCAGTTCTTGAGAATCAATGATGCCCTTCTGAACGCAAAGGTGGGAGAGAACCGGTCGCTGAGAGGGCTGAGCATGATGTTGGAACGTTACTTCCCCCGGACCTCGCTGCTCCTCATTGTGAGCCCGCTGGAAGGCGCTCGCATGCTGGACGCGGTAGAGATGCTGCTCGTGAAGCATCAGGAAATGATCGTAATCTCTCCTTCACCAGTGGCATTGCAGGCCGCTTCAGCCCCTAAATCGCAGCACATCGATCTGGCGATCCGGATCAAACAGGTCCAACGCCATGACATCCTGGCGCGTCTCGGAGAATATTGCCGAGTGATCGACTGGGAGATTGGGACGCCATTGTCGCCGCACTTGCTGGAGGTGAGAGGATCGAGACCAAGGCTCAGAACCTGAAGAGCATCCATCTCTTCGCCATGGTCGGATGCTTGGGGGCACAGTTGTCTATAGGAGTAACCTTGGCATTGCTCTCTTACTGGCCATGGCAGCTCGTGATCGTTGCCGCAACGGTCCTATTGGCCATTTTGAACGGGGCAGCTATAATCAAACGCTGGCGGGCCGCCTTCTGCGTCGGCACCGGAGCACTATTGGTTTTTCAATGCAGCGCTTCCGTCCTGGCGACCAATCTGGGTTTCGCAGGCGCATGGTTGGCACTTGGAATCGGACTGGCCTGCCTCCTCGTGGGCGGCCAGATGATGTTGTCAAGCAAATTGTACGAAGGAGTGAGCGAGACGGACTTGTCCTCCAAAGAGCGGGCTTCAACGACACTTCGTTCCATCTGGCGCATTCTTTTCTTCGTGGCTTTGGTGATGGTATGCTCTTTGCTGGTGCTATTCCTCATCCTGGCCATGGACTTTGGGTCCCTGACCCTACCACTCCTTCTCATCGCTGGCCTGCTAGCAATGGTCAGCCTTTACTACTTGGCCACGCGGGGTACGACCGCCGGGGATGAGGAGAAACCTAATATCTGACCAGGGATTCAATGGATGATGGAATCCGGGCTGTTGGTCATCGGAGCGGGACCAGCAGGTTGTAGCTTCGCAGCGAAGGCTGCCAAAGGAGCCGACGTCACTATCCTCGAAGAGCACCCTGAGATCGGGAGACCGGTGCAGTGCACCGGCTTGGTAGCACCAAGAGTGGTCGAAATGGCAAGGGCAAGCGAATCGGTATTATGCGCCTTGCGAGGGGCAAGATTCCATTTCCCTGCCGGCACTACCATCGATTTCCGGTCCGCTGACACAAAGGCGCTGGTGGTGGAGAGGCAAGGATTCGACCAGCGCTGCGCTGAGATCGCTTCCGATGCTGGCGCAAAGCTTCTCATGAACAGCCGCATGACCAAGGCGGCCGTCAAACCGGAAGGGGTGGATGTTCGCTTCCTTAGAGAGGGGAAGCTAGAGAAATGCTTGGCCGCGATGATAATCGGCGCGGACGGCTACAAATCCCGTGTCTCGGAAATGGCAGAGCTGCCTCAACCTCGCGAGAGGATCAAGGGGCTTCAGGTCGACCTGGAAATAGAGGATCGTTCTGACGTCCTGGACGTTTATGTAGGCAGCAAGGTCGCCCCGGGCTTCTTTGCCTGGCGAATACCTTGTGGCGATTTCGTCAGGGTGGGGGTCGGCATCTCGCAGGGGAATGGGCCACCGAATCAATACCTGCAATCGCTCTTGAAACGATTGGAACTGGAGGATAAGAAGGTCCTGGAACGTGTATCGGGCGTGATCCCCATAGGATTCCCGCTGAGGACCTACGCAGACCGGACGATGCTGGTCGGGGATGCAGCCGGTCAAGCTAAGCCCCTGAGCGGCGGTGGGCTCTATACTGGAATGACCGCTGCAATGATCGCGGCGGGGGTCGCTCTAGCGGCAATGGAAGAAGGGGACCTGACGGCCCAGAGGCTTTCGGAATATCAGCGAAAATGGAAGGAGGAGATCGGAAGGGAGCTGGAACGGGGGTACCTGATCCGCAGAGCTTACCTGAGGCTGAGCGACCAGAGGCTAGAGGCGCTCGGCAGGACGTTAGACCGGCCCGAGGTCAGGGAGGTCCTGGCAACCGGGGACATCGATTTCCCCAGTCTGCTGGCACCGCAGATCATCAAGGCAGCGCCAAAGCTCCTCAGATTCGCCCCGCAGGTGCTGCGATCCATGTTTTCACACACCTCGATGAGTAGGTCATGAACGAGGTGTGGAAATGAGGATGGCCAAGGTCAGCAAGGAAAAGGCCGAAAGCATCAGGTTGGAATTGGCCAGACGCGATGCGGTGCGAACGGATTTTCGAATCGAGGAGGTTGCGGGGCAGATTCTAATCCCAATCAACGATAATATCTCGAACTCAGACTTGCTTGAATTGGGCGCGCAGGCAGTGAGCGCCGACCCGAAGCCAAGAAGGCAGTATCGGGCGCCATATGAGGAGATCGTGCGCGAGGCAATCATCCCGAACGAGCTCAAGGACCGATTGCCAGGCAAATGGGAACTTCTCGGCGATGTGCTTCTGGTCCACCTTCCATCTGAGCTCGTCCCTTACAAGTCCGGAATCGCCGAGACCTATGCCAGGATATTACATGCCAGAACGGTCTGCCTGGAAACCGGCGGGATATCGGGAGTGCACCGCACGCCTCAGGTCGAGGTGATCTTCGGTGAAGGTACGGAGACGGTGCACAAAGAGAATGGCATCCTCTACAAGCTCGATGTCGCCAAGGTCATGTTCTCCTCAGGCAACATGGACGAGAAGCGGAGAATGGCGTCATTGGACTGTCGAGGCGAGACCATCGCGGACCTGTTCGCTGGGATCGGTTATTTCAGCTTGCCATTGGCGGTGCATGCCAAGGCCAAGAGGGTGGTGGCCTGCGAAATCAATCCGGTGGCTTTCGGCTATCTGGTCGAGAACGTTGCCCGCAATCACGTGGGAGAGGTGGTCCAACCATTCCTGGGCGATAATCGGACCCTTCCTTCGGGGCATTGGGCCGACCGAGTGCTGATGGGCTACGTTGGCACGACGGAGCAGTTCCTGCCACAGGCTTTCGAGCTGGTCAAGGACGGAGGCGTGGTCCATTACCATGAGATTTGCCCAATCGACGAGTTTCCGGAGAAGCCGCTGAGGCAGATCGCCGAGGCAGCTGGTAAGATCAAAATTGAAGTCCTGCGCTTAGGAGAGGTCAAATCCTACGCGCCAGCGATCTCGCACTACGTGATAGATTTTCGAGTGTCCCTCTGATCCGATTACTTGCGCTTAAGGTCCTCGTTCGCTCCGCAAGCGGTCAGGAGATTGTGCAAGGCCTGATCGTAATCATTGCCCTCGGCTCCAAGTAGGGTTTGCACGAAATCACCGAGGTATCGCCCGAAATCGATCTCTTCCTTGGTGTATTGCCAGTTATGTGATTCAGCTTCCCCGACGGCAACCAGGAAGCCATACGCCACCGCCTTCGACCTTGTCTCCCTAGGCCGATTGCGGTCCAACATCCTCACCATCGCGGATTTCCCCTCGGTCTTGAACGAACGGGCGAGATCATCGGCCATCATCCCTATCGGACCTTTGAGGGCATAGTCAGGCAATCGAGAAATGATGCTGCGGGATAGCTCCTGCCTTCTCGCTTCGAACACCAGTTGCGGAGGCGTTAGGTTCCCCGGACTCGCCAGAATGGATTTGACTATATCAGGGCTGGCCACTTGTGCCAAGAGCTCTTCCTTATACTGGGGCCAAAGATCGGCGATTATCCGACCTGCCTGGTCGTTGACCGAGATTATTGGCATCGGTTTGTTGCGGACTACGCCACTGAGCGCGATCAGCTCGGCCTCGTTACCCTTCAGCCTTGCCAGGAAAGCTTCCTTGTTGTGACCGAAGCATTCGTCCCCTGAGATGTAGAGCTCGCCGCCCGACTTCTGAAGGTGCGCTTCCCTTTCCTGAGTATATCGAGATAGCAGCATCACATCGCTGACCTGCCCCTTATCATAGGACTCTTTCAGTCCTTTGCTCATGGTGAACTTCTCCTTCATCCGGCAAGCTCCGCAGTCCGCGACGCAACGAGGGGAGTAGCGGACGTCGATATCGAAATCGTCCCATGGCTCCCTGGCAGCGATGCGAGAGAGCAGATGATGAAGGAGATTTACCTCATCCGCGCATTCCTGGCAGATGAAGATATTGATCTTGGCCGAACGCCAATCGATCATCAACCCAATGACTGCTTCCGGGTGCCCGCAGCTGTTGTCCGCCTTGAGTTCGTAAGGGGCAGTGGCAAGCATCTCCTTACTATAGTCCAATGGCGCCTGAGCCCCATCGGACGAGCAATACAGACCTTCGGGCGACGAGTAGATATGGAGATCGCTTTGTTGGGCGTCCTGGAAGTAAGCAAGGAGCCTCAAGTCAGGGTCGTCAAAATGCTGCACCCCAATCAGATACTCCGCATCCACCTTCCCTCTGACGGCAAATGACACGTCGCCCCCTTCGGGCGTCTTCTTACTTGAAAGGAACGGTATTTTGCCGCTCGCGGCCAGTGAGATTGTCGCCGCATAGGCGCGGACTAGTTGGTCCCCTCTCGTCGCTAGGTCTTGCAAGGTTTCCGCGTCATCCTTATATTGCGCCACTTTCTCCATCTTCTTAAGCAGCTTATCGTACCCGCAGCGGCGGCAATGCTGCTCGCATTTGGGGATCAGCAGCGAAGGATTCGAGGCCAACTTGCTTGCTTTAGTAAGAAGGTCCTTTTCTAGCGTTTTGGGGGTCGCCTTCACCCCGCGAAAACGTACAGCCCGTCCCATGAAGGAAGTGGAGGCGACAGCGGGATTAGAAACTTTGTGTCGAATCCTTAGCGCAGTCGTTCGTTATTTGCGAAATTCAGCTCTGGGCAATAAATTAGTTTTACTCGCTTGGGCATTCAATACCACAGAGGGATGAGATGTCGGAAGAGGAATCCTACGCCAAGGGCTACATGAAAGGATATGAAGAGGGTCTGAAGGAGGCGTGGGAGGAGCTGATCTCCATGACGAGCAAAGGCTACACCTCCAGGGAGATCCAGATACTGGCGAAGACGAGGCGGTCCCAATTGCAGGAAAGAATCGACTTACGCCAGAAAAGGCTGAAAAGGGAAATGGACCTTTCCGAGGATAAGATCATCGACGTGCCAGTCCCGGCGGCGGTCAAGTCGCCCGCGCAATCGGCGGTTGAACAGAAAGAGCATGAGCCGATTCCCGAGGAAGAGCCTGCGCAGCCGCTCAAGGTTGTAGCGGGAGCTACCTACATAATCAAGGACAAGCGGCTGGATCAGCCGATAGCGTTAATGAAAGCCAGCCTCAAGAAGGGATCATCGGGCCTTTGCATCGTTCGGACCCAACCGGACCATTTGCGGGAGAAGTACGGCTTGGACTGCAGGATGGTCTGGTTGACGAAGATGGAAGGACTCCGAAATGGCGGAGATTCCTCAAATCTTGAGATTATTTCACCGACCGACACCCCAGCCATCACGACCCTCATAAAGACCTATCTCTCGGAGAACAAGAAAGCTATCGTGCTGTTGGAAGGTCTAGAATATTTGATCAACCAGAACGATTTCAAGACCGTGCTGAAGTTCCTTTCTGGAACAAAGGACCAGGTCTTCCTCGCCAAGGGCATCTTATTGGTCCCCTTTGACCCGGTGATATTGGACCCAAAGGACCTGAAGGCTTTGGAAAGAGAGTCGGACGAGGAGTGAGATCAATCTCTCTGACAATGAAAACACCTTGTGCCAACTAGTCGATCAACGGACCAGATAGATCACACTGGATGATACGTTGGTGGAGACTCCTCCCTCACCGACGAGGACCTCCGTATCGATCTTGACGTCCTTGACCGTGGCTTCCTGGACGAATCTGCGACGAACAATTTCCGCAACGTCGACCGCACGGCTGATGGCCTTACCCCGCGCCTTGATAGTGACGGTCCGCGCAACCATTGTTGAACTGAGCGACGACGGCCAGTACGTAGTTCATGGTAGGCTTGGTTCCTACGTAGACCGTATTCAGTTCTGCCAAACGTTCCCCCTCTAGCTAGGGTTGCAGAGGGCTTTATCAGGCATTTAAATATTACCGTTTTGGATAATTCTGACCGACGCCAAATAGTTGGAAGCCAGGTTTGATTATCGATCAATTGGAGTTTACCTGTTCACCATAAGCCGCTAACTTTTCCAAGCGGAATCGTATTTATCAATCGAGTTGCATAGAACCGTGCGAATGGTCCATAACATCGACGTGGCGAAGATCCTCTATGAAGTGGCGGATCTGCTCGAACTGCAAGGGGTCGGCTTCAAGCCGAACGCATATCGAAACGCAGCCCGCAATATCGAGTCGATGACCAAAGAGCTGGATGAGTATCGTAAGACGAACAACTTGCGCGACATCCCTGGCGTAGGCGAGGCCATTGCCAAGAAGGTGGAGGAGATACTTGCCACCGGTCGCCTTCACTATCTGGACGAACTCAAGCAACAGCTACCGGCCGGACTCCTTCAAATGGTCGAAGTGCCAGAGATCGGTCCGAAGACCGCCCTGCACTTGTACAAGGAATTGAAAATCACGGATGTCCAGGAGCTGAAAGTGGCGGCAGAGCATCATCGGATTCGCTCCCTGAAAGGTTTCGGGGAACGGTCGGAGGAACGAATTCTGCATGGGATTTCCCTTCTTGAAAAGAGGAGTGGGCGGATGTTGTTAGGCTATGCATATCCCGTCGCAGAACGAGTCCGAGAGTACGTTGCGGAGCATGCTCAGCTCAAGCTCATAAGCCTGGGTGGCAGCCTGAGGCGGATGAAGGACACGATAGGCGACATAGACATATTGGCCGGAAGCAACGACGTGAAGAAGGTGATGGATAGCTTCACCTCGTACCCGGAAGTTGACGAGGTTGTGGAAAGAGGGCCCACCAAGGCGGTTGTGCGCCTGAAAGATGGGACCCAGGTCGACCTTAGGGTCGTGGAAGAAGAAGCCTATGGAGCGGCACTGCAGTACTTCACCGGCTCGAAGGACCACAACATCAAGCTGCGATCATTGGCCATCGATAAGGGATGGAAGCTCAACGAGTACGGCCTCTTCAAGAAAGACCTAACCGAGGTTGTGGCAAGGCGCACTGAAGAGGATATCTACAAGGCGCTCGGCCTGAAGATCATGCCTCCAGAATTGAGAGAGGACCGGGGGGAGATCGAAGCCTCTCTGAATGGGACCCTGCCAAACCTCATCGAGCTCAACGACATCAAAGGGGATCTTCATGTCCATACCGTCGCGAGCGACGGAAACGCCACAATGGAAGAGTTCGCCTGGGCGTGCAAGAAAAAGGGGTACGAGTATCTAGGGATAACCGATCATTCCTACGGACTGAGAGTGACGGACGGACTGTCGGTGGAGAGGCTCCGCGGCAACATCGATATCGCTCATAATGTGGCGAAGAGAGTGGACGGGCTGAAGATCCTTATCGGAGCTGAGGTTGAGATACTAGAGGATGGTAGCCTGGATTACCCGGGCGACGTCCTCCGGGAGCTCGACTTCGTGATCGGAGCGATCCATTCGAAATTCAACATGGATAGTGATGCCATGACAAAGAGGGTCCTCACGGCGATTTCCAATGAATTCCTTACCATTCTCGCGCATCCGACTGGGAGAAAACTGGAGCAGAGAGAGCCCTATCCCATCGACCTCGAGAAGGTGATGCTGGCCGCGAAGTCGGCGGGGGTGTGCTTGGAGCTCAATGCCTTCCCGGAGCGGATGGACCTCAACGACGTGAATTGCCGAATGGCCAAGGAGATCGGGGTGAAGATAGCCATAGATACTGACTCACATAGCATTCCACAGCTGGACTATATGTTCTTCGGGGTGGCAACAGCCAGAAGGGGATGGCTGGAGAAGGAGGATGTCCTGAACACCCTCTCCTTGAAGGAATTGGTGAGCTTCCTGAGCGCATGAGGATCATTTGAGCCGCGGTTTGGGTGGCGTTTCGCGAAAACGCCACGAACATTTATTTTCCATCGGTTGGATATGATAGGTCGAGAAGCATGAGTGTCGAGGACGTGGCAGGCGCGATCAGGCGCATGGAGGTCCGCGGTGCGGCGGAGATCGCCCGAAGCGCCGCCGAGGCTTTGAAGGATGAGGCTGAGGATTTCCAGGGCCGTAGCCTGGAAGAGTTCCGTCACTCTCTTACGCTCGCCAAGGAAGAGCTTTTGGCGTCCAGGCCGACCGCCATTTCCCTCTGGAATGGTGTCCAGACTGTGCTGAAGGATGAATCATCGGCCAAGACAGTAGACGAGCTGCGCCGATCGGTGATGAGGAACGCCGACGATTTCATCAAGCGCTCCAAGGAGGCGGTGGAGACCATTGGTCGGGTCGGTTCAAGGCGGCTGCGTAGCGGGGACAAAGTACTAACGCACTGCAACAGCAAGGCCGCTTTGGGCGTATTGATCCAAGCGCACATGGAAGGCAAGGAACTGGATGTATATGCCACCGAATCGCGGCCCTGGCGCCAGGGATTGCAAACCGTCAAGGACCTTACCGCCGCTGGAATAAGACCGACATTGATAGTCGACTCGGCGGTCAGATGGTTGATGAAGGACCTTGATGCCGTCGTGGTGGGGGCGGACACCATCTGCTCCAACGGCGCGCTGATCAACAAGATCGGCACATCGCAGATCGCACTGGCTGCCCATGAGGCGCGGGTGCCCTTCATGGTCTGCGCCGAGACCTTCAAGTTCTCTCCCAAGACCATGTATGGCGAGCTGGTGGAGATCGAGGAAAGGGATTCGAACGAGGTCGCCAAGGCAGGGGAGGTTCCTCCGGGAACCAAGATACTGAACCCGGTCTTCGACGCCACCCCTCCCGAGTATATCGATGCAATCGTGACTGAGATCGGCGTCGTGCCGCCCTCCGCGGCGTACGAGATCATCGTCCGTCAGTTGGGCCAGGAATTCATATTTGAGGCTAATTCTAAATGGTGAGTGCTTTGGAATACTCCGATAAGTATCTGCATTTGGGAGAGAAGATCGACCTTGACGCCTACGTGGTGTGCACATACCGGGTGAGGACCGACCTGCCGATGAAGACCGCGGCCGCCGCTATCGCCACCGAGCAATCCACTGGTACCTGGACCGGACTGAGCACGTTGGAGGAAGGCATCTTCGAAGCATACAGCGGGAAAGTGATCGATATCCACGATGACCTCTGCGAGATCGCCTATCCCGTCGCGGACTTCAGCCTCGACATCGGAGGTGTTCCCCAGATACTCAGCGTAATCGCTGGCAACCTGTTCGGCCTGGATGCGATAAAAGCCGTCAGATTGGAGGATTGCGTTTTCCCTCGTTCCATGGTGAAGGAGTTCAAGGGCCCGAGGTTCGGCATCGAAGGGATGCGCTCCGCACTGAATCGGCCAGTGAAGCCCTTGGTCGGCACTATCGTGAAACCTAAGATAGGATTGACCCCAAAGGGTTACGGGGATTACATCTATGAGTCCGGCATGGGCGGATTGACGAACGGGAAGGACGACGAGACATTGGTGAACCAGGAATTCTGCCCGCTCGAAGAGAGGGTGGTGGCGATCGCCGAGGCGATCGACCGGGTCCGATCCGAGACCGGACATAGGATAATGCATGCCATCAACGTCTCCACCAGAGGGGATAAGATACTGGAAGTGGCGGAGCGAGCGCAGAAACTTGGCGCTTCGGAGATCATGGTGGATGTACTAACAGCAGGCTTTGCCGCCGTCCAGGTGATCGCCGAGGACCCTTCCATCAAAGTCCCGATACATGTTCATCGCACGATGCATGCGGCATTCACGCGCAGCAAGGAGCATGGCATCGCCTGGAGCGTCCTTGCGAAGCTGACACGCATGTGCGGTGGTGATGCCATCCACATCGGGACGTTCGGGGTCGGAAAGATGCAAGGGGTGTCGCTGGAGGACCAGAAGAGCCAAATGGCCTGCGTGGAACCGCTGTATGGGATGAAGCCCAGCCTCAGCGTTTGCTCCGGCGGCGTGCACCCTGGGCTGGTCAGCAAGCTGGTTCAGATAGCCGGCAAGGACATTCAGATCCAAGCCGGAGGCGGCGTCGCCGGCCATCCCATGGGCGTTAGGGGAGGAGCCAAGGCCATGGCGCAGGCGGTGGACGCGGCCTCGTCAGGAATACCGGCCATCGAGTATGCGAAGGATCATCCGGAGCTTCGCCTGGCTCTGGAGAAATGGGGTTGAACGATGAAGCTCAAAGCGAAATATATCGATATGGACACCGGAGAGATAACCGCCCTGCTTCGTACCGACGATTGCATGGAGATCGGAGTGCATGAGGGCGACCGGGTAAAGGTCAAGCACGAGGGCAGCACCGTGACGGCGATAGTCCAGACGACAGAATCGGTCCTGCAAGAGGGCGAGATCGGACTGCTAGGCAAGGCATTCTCCTTCATCGGGCCTGAGGCGGGAGAGCTGCTGGACGTCATGCCTACGGGTAAGCCGGAATCGGTGGACTACATCCGTAAGAAGATGGATGGATTGGAACTTTCCACTGATGAAATCAGAACTCTGGTAACAGACATCAGCGCCAGAACGCTCTCTAGCGTGGAGCTTGCCGCTTACGTGACCAGCTTGCAGATCAATGGCATGAACATCAGGGAGACCGCCGACCTGACCCTGTCAATGGTCGAGACCGGCGAGACGATAGATTTCGACCGCTCGCCTGTGTTCGATTTCCATTCTGTCGGCGGGGTGCCAGGGAACAAAGTGACGCTGATCGTCGTCCCGATCGTGGCGGCGGCCGGGCTCTTGATCCCTAAGACCTCGTCGCGGGCGATAAGCTCGGCAGCCGGGACCGCCGACATCGTCGAGGTGTTCGCAAAAGTCGACTTCAGCGGCAAAGAGCTCAAGAGCATCGCCGAATCCATAGGCGGAATCATGGCCTGGGGCGGCGGCCTCAATCTGGCTCCAGCGGACGATGTGATCATCCGGGTCGAGCACCCTTTGGGCATCGACCCGCACGCCCAATTATTGGCAAGCGTAATGTCGAAGAAGAAGGCGGTAGGGGCTGACTTCCTGCTGGTCGACATCCCCATGGGAGAGGGGACGAAAGTGCCGACCATGGAGATCGCTAAGGCGTTCGCCAAAGATTTCGTCGACCTGGGCGATAAATTGGGCATCAAAGTGGAATGCGCCATCACCTATGGCGGGCAGCCAGTAGGTCGAGCGATAGGACCAGCGCTGGAGGCCCGGGAAGCGATCGCTGTGCTGGAAGGCGCCACATCTCCCCATTCCGTAGTGGAGAAAGCATTGATGCTTGCCGGAATAATACTAGAGATGGGTGGCATCCCGCGCGGTTATGAACGCGCCAAGGAGATCCTCGATTCCGGACAGGCATTGGCCAAGTTCCGCGAGATCGTCGGCGCCCAGGGCGGGAATCCGAATATCAAATCCTCGGACATCCAGCCCGGCAAATATACCATGAGCGTGCTTTCCAAGAAGTCTGGCTACATCGGCAACATCAAGAATAAGGATCTGGTGCGCATCGCCAGGGCGGCGGGCGCTCCCAAGGACAAGGGCGCAGGCGTTGTGATCATCGAGAAGGTGGGCGGCACGGTAGAGATCGGAGATCCACTGTTCATTATCTACGCTGATAACGAGAACAAGCTAAACGACGCGCTCGGGGTCGCAAGGAAATTCGAGCCCATCAGCGTCTCCGGGATGGTGCTGGTCCGGACACCGGGATTCACTCATCTTCAGAGCTGAGCTTCTGCTGCGATAGCACTGCCTGGCGAAGGGTCATGTCACCCTTGGCCACTGCGCTCGCCAACTCGGAGGATATGGTGACGCTGCCCTCGCTTTCGATTCGCGACAGTCGCTGGATGTCCCTCAGCTCTCCGGCCGTTGGCTCGACCTCGGGGACCTCCTCGACCCTAAGCCCCTTGGCCATGGCGATCCGTTTTGCGGCATCGATGTCAGGCGCCAGGGTGCGTTGGGTGGTCCCGGTCTCGTCCACCAGCTCGATCCGGTCCACCAACCCCCATATCGATTTCATGATGCGGTTCCGGTTGGTGGGGTCGCCATGCCCGATGCGCGCCACCGCCTTTTCATAGTCGAGGCAATGGAGGAAATGCTCCAGCACTTCGGCGACCTTGCCGGTGAACCGGACCGTTTCTGTGACAAGGAGCTTCCCCTCGCCGAAGATGGCCAGCCCGGTGTTCTTGCCTGGGTCGATCCCGATGATGAGGGTATGATATTTCGTTCCGCCGACCAACATGCACTTCGCCAAGTCGATGGCCCGCTCCGGATCCTTCTCGGCGACGACGTTGAAGAAGTGCAGCTTCTCCCTTTCTGCCTCGGTGGTAATCACCACGCCCACTCCGGCCGGGACCTCGCCATTCAAGCCGATGGAAACGAACTGCTCCTCCCTCTCTTTGAGCCGGCGGACCAGCTCGTAGAAGAAATGGAAGTCCTCGGTGAATATCCCGATGGTCCGCATGCGCCACTTTCAATGATGGAGGCGGACATAAGGCTTTCTAGGAGCGCTGAGCGGACTGCACCCGGTCGATGCCCTCCTTCATCCTCGACCTAAGTACCAAATATCCTATGGCCGCGGCGATGGCGAAGGAGGCCACCCCTCCCCAGAGGATCGTGGGCGTGCCCACGAAGGCGTCCATCAGCAGACCTCCGGCTAGCGGCCCCATCGACCATCCGAACTGGGTGAAAAGGCCATAGACGCCCATATAGCGGCCTCGCATCTTCTCCGGGGACATGTTGGCCACCAGGTTGCTCGATGCCGGCGAGACCACGATCTCCCCCAGACTGATGACGACCATGCAGAACGCCAAGCTGAAGAAATCGCTGGTGAACGCCACCAGGAAGTAGCCGATGGCATAGATGAAAGCGCCGATGGAGATGGCGTTGGTCATCCGGAAGCGCGACACCCAGCGGGCGATCGGGAACTGCAGGACGACCACCATCAAACCATTTATGGCATAGAGGTACCCGACCTCGTACACCTGGATTCCGACAACTTTCTCCGAGTAGACCGAATAAACCGAGGACATCTGAGCGGTGACGAGGAAGAGCAAAACCGAGATCAGGCAGAAGGCGGCAAACACCGTGTCCTTGCGCACCGCCAATAGGTCCCTGGCACTGAACCGCTCCGTCTTGGCGCAGCACATGGAATCGGATATCAATAATACCACTATGAAGGCCACGCTGGCCATGCTGACTGCCGTTAGAAGGAACAGCGAGGAATACGATATTATCACCAGCAGTCCACCGAGCAATGGCCCAAGGGTCCAGCCGACATTCTGTCCGATGCGGAGCAGCCCATATGCCTCAAGCCTCTTGTTCGCCGGCACTATGTCAGCGATCATGGCGCTTGAGGCTGGCTCGAAGAATGACCCGAAGAAGGTGCTACATACGATCAGCAGCCCAATGATCACGTAATCGCCCAAGTTCATCATCACCAATGCGATCAAGGCGAAGACAACCGAGCGCGAGGCCATCGAGAAGATCATGACCTTCTTGCGACCAATCCGGTCGGAGAGCTCACCTCCCAGTATCTGGCCGACCGCTCCCGCTCCAGAGGAGAATAGGAAGATCAACCCCACCAAGGTCATCGGGACGCCGAGGTGCTGGTTTAGATAGATCGACAGGAAGGGTACCGCAATTGAGAAGCCAGTAGACGCAATCATCCTTCCGGTGAAGAGCACCCAGATGCGCCTATCGAACGAGCGCATATAGCCGATCCGGGGGATCATGATCACACCTTTCCGAAGCGAGTTTCAGCCACGATACCGACGCGACATTAAAGTCTATCTGCTGTCACATGCTGCCAGGGCGCAGAACCGCATGCCCGTTGGCCAGCAGTATTAATCGGGCCGCCCTATCAATCTTGCTCCCGTTCACATTGTGAAGCCTGGTGGAGCATCGTGAACGAAAAAGGGGTCAAGCGCCCTTGAACTTGTCCAGAATGCCCTTCTTGGACCCATCGAGCTCGCCGAACTTCTTCAGCAGCGCCTTCTGCTCCGCGCTCAACTTCTTCGGCACCTTGATCTTGATGCGGACGAACTGGTCCCCTCTTCCCCTGGCATCCAGGTGTGGCAATCCGTTGCCTCTCATGCGCAGGACGGCATCGTCCTGTGTTCCGGACGGAACGTTCAGGATCGCCTTACCGTCCAAGGTCGGAACTTCCACCTCGGCTCCGAGCGCCGCGTCCTGGAACGCGATTGGCCAGTCCATCCAGAGGTCAGAGCCATCGCGCTTGAAGAGCTCGTGCTCCTTAACGTGTACCACAATGAACAGGTCCCCGGGCGGCCCGCCATTGGGGCTATCGTCTCCCGCCCCTTGGAACCGCAGCCTCATGCCAGTATCTATCCCCTTCGGGATGTCGATGCTGATCTTGGAGGTCTTGAGCGCCGTCGCTCGGCCACCGCATTTCTGACAGCGTTGCTCAGCCAAAGTGCCAGCGCCGCGGCATCGAGGGCAAGCGCTCACCGAGACGAAACGGCTCGACCCCCGCTGCTGCACGTTCTGTACCTGGCCCTTGCCTCCGCAGGTGGGGCAGGTGGAGATCTTGCCATCCTTCGCCCCCGTCCCGGAGCAGGACTCGCACTTCACCGTCCGGGGAATTGCGATCTCCCTCTTCCCGCCCTTGGCCGCTTCATCCAACGTTATTTCGATATCAAATCGGAGGGATTGGCCTTGATGTGGTCCCCGGCTGCCTCGGCCCCCCATCCCGAACAGCATGTCGAACAGGTTGCCATCGAATCCAAACCCACCCGAATCGCCGAAGATGTCCCTGATATCACCAGCATGCGTGAAGTCCTTCCAATCGAACCCACCGCCAGAGAACTGACCTTGCATGCCAGCGTGGCCATATTGATCATAAAGCTTGCGCTTATCAGCGTCGGCCAGCACTTCGTACGCTTCGGACAGCTCTTTGAAGCGCTCCTCTGCCTGCCCTTTCTCTTCCTTAGTTACGTCTGGATGATACTTTCGCGCAAGCTCGCGATAGGCTTTCTTGATCTCATCGATGCTGGCGGTCCTTGGGATGCCCAGGACCTCATAGTAGTCACGTTTATCGGCCATCGGCTAACGCCCGTTACTTCTTCTCGTCCTCGTCGACGATCTTGTAATCCGCATCCCTGTAAGCGCCTTTACCATTTTCCTGTGGTTGGCCTTCCTCCGGCCCTGCTCCCTGCGGCCCCTGTCCTCCGCCCGGTGCCTGCTGCTCGCCAGCCTTCTTCGACGCCTCGGAATACATTCGGGTGGAGATGGCATACATCTCCTTGGTCAGCAACTCGATCTTCGCCTTGAGGTTCGCCTGGTCATCGCCCTTCATCGCTTCCTTCAGCTCGGTGATGGCCTTTTGGACCTTCTCCTTCTCGTCGGAGGAAATCTTATCGGTCTGCTCGACCAGGGTCTTCTCCGTCGTGTATATCAGGGTGTCGGCCTGGTTTATCGTCTCGATCTTCTCCCGACGCTTCTTGTCGTCCTCGGAGAAGCGCTCTGCTTCCTTGACCGATTTCTCGATCTCGTCCTTGCTGAGCTTCTTTGACGAGGTGATGGTGATCTTCTGCTCCTTGCCAGTTCCCAGGTCCTTGGCGCTGACGTTCAGAATGCCGTTAGCATCGATATCGAACGATACCTCGATCTGAGGCACGCCTCGGGGCGCGGGCATGATGCCAGTGAGCTGGAACCGGCCCAATGAGACGTTGTCGGCTGCCATGTCCCTCTCCCCTTGCAGGATGTGGATCTCCACCGCCGGCTGGTTGTCCGATGCCGTGGAGAATATCTGCGACTTCCGGGTCGGGATGGTGGTGTTGCGGTCGATGAGCTTGGTGGCGATGCCTCCCAGGGTCTCGATGCCCAGCGAGAGCGGCGTCACGTCGAGCAACAGCACGTCCTTGACCTCGCCCGATAATACTGCTCCTTGGATCGCTGCGCCCATGGCCACGCACTCCATCGGGTCCATTCCCCGCTGGATCTTCCTGCCGACCATGTTCTCCACGAAGCGCTGCACCATCGGCATCCTCGTCGGCCCTCCGACCAGGATGACCGAATCGATGTTCTCCGGCGTCAGCTTCGCATCCTTCATGGCGTTCGTCAGCGGGCCGCGGCACCTCTCTACCACGGGGTTGACGAGCTCCTCCAGCTTCGCCCTGCTGATCGTCATCGACAGGTGCCTCGGGCCGTTCGCGTCGGCAGTGATGAATGGCAGGTTGATCTCGGTGGACAGGGTGGTCGATAGCTCGATCTTGGCCTTCTCCGACGCCTCGCGGACACGGTAGAGGGCCATTTTGTCCTTGGTGACGTCGATGCCCGTCTCCAGCTTGAACTGGCCGGCGACGAAGTTCATCAGGATCTCATCCATGTCGGTGCCACCGAGCTGGGTGTCGCCGCTGGTGGAGATGACCTCGAATACCCCGGCGCTGAGCTCCATGATGGTGACATCGAGAGTGCCGCCCCCCAAATCGAAGACCATGATCTTCTGTTCCTTTTCGCTCTTGTCCAGACCGAAGGCCAGCGCCGCCGCGGTCGGCTCGTTAATGATCCTCACGACCTCCAGGCCGGCGATCGCGCCGGCATCCTTGGTGGCCTGCCTCTGATTGTCGTTGAAATATGCTGGAACGGTGATGACCGCCTTCGAGACCTGTTCTCCCAGGTAGGCTTCCGAGTCCCGCTTGATCTTCTGTAATATGAAGGCGGAGATCTGCTGGGGGGTGTACTCCTTCCCCATCACCTTGACCTTGTAGTCTGTCCCCATCTTCCGCTTGATGGCGGCGATGGTGCCCTCCGGGTTGGAGACCGCTTGGCGCCTGGCCGGCTCTCCGACCAGCAATTGCCCGTCCTTGGTGAATGCTACATACGACGGGAACGCCTTCCCTCCCAGGCTGGTTCCCTCTGCCGAGGGTATTATCGTCGGCCTGCCTCCCTCCATCACTGCGGCCGCTGAATTGCTTGTTCCCAGATCGATACCGATTATTCTAGCCATTTTCTTCACCTTTCTCCGATATCTTGCCTACTTTCACTTTGGCATGTCTGATTACTCGAGGGCCGAGGAGATAACCTTTCTGGAGGACCTCGCATATCTTCCCTTCCTCGCCTTCCGCGGTGCACAGCGCCTCGTGGAGGTTCGGATCGAAGTCCCCCTCGCCCGGCATCTCCGTCAGGCCGTATGATCTCAAGAGTGCTAGTAGGTTGCCCTGTATCTGGCAGAGCCCCTTCTTGAGCTCGTCGACGCTCCCCGGCGAGCACAATGCCCGTTCAAGGTCGTCCACGAATCCAAGGAGCTCGGAAATGAGCTTGTCGTTGGCCTGCTTGGCAAACTCCTCTCTATCCCGCTGCACCCTTTTCTTGTAATTATCGAAATCGGCCTGGATGCGCTTGGCAGCATCGAGGTAATAGCTGATATTAGAGGCCTGCTTGTCCAATTCCTTCTTTAACGAATCGACTTCGTCCCTGAGCGCCTCGATCTCCGACTGAAGTTGCCTGTTCGACATTGAGCTCACCCCTTCTGGCTCGGTTCCTTCAGCCGGGCCTTCGCCAGCGCCTCCGACCATGACCGTCACCTTAAGATGCGATTGTTGCTCGACCTATAATAAAAAGCATTATGAAATGAAAGGAGGGCTAACGCCCTCCTTTGTGCTTTGCGTTTACTCCATGTCTTCGTCGCCACCAGGCATTCCACCGGGGCCACCCGGTGCTCCGCCCGGACCGCCCCTTGACGCGATGACGTCATCGATCCTTAGGATCATGACCGCGGCGTCCGTGGCCGAGTTGATGGCCTGTTTGCCGACGCGCAGTGGCTCGAGGACGTTATTCTTCTTCATGTCCTCCACTTGGCCAGTGAAGACGTTCACTCCGGCGTAGACCTTCCCGCTCTTGTGTGCCTTTCTCATCTCGATCAGGATGTCGATGGGGTCCAGACCGGCATTCTCTGCTAGAGCGGTAGGAATGACCTCCAGCGCGGAAGCGAAGGCGTCGATGGCGATCTGCTCGCGTCCTCCGACGGTGGAGGAGTACTCGCGAAGCCTCAATGCGAGCTCAACGGCCGTTGAGCCGCCACCAGTTACCATCTTCCCGTCCTCGATCGCGACGGCGATGACACTTGTGGCGTCGTCCAGGGACCTTTCGATCTCGTCGACCACGTGCTCAGTACCGCCACGGATCAGGATGCTGATGGCCTTGGCGTTCTTGCAGCCGGTCACGAAGGTCATTTCCTCGTCCTGTACCTTCTTTACCTCTACCATGTCAGCATTGCCCAGGTCAGCCGGCTCGAACTCATCGAGCTTGGTGATGACGTTGGCGCCGGTCGCCTTTGCCAGCTTGTCCATGTCGGTCTTCTTGACGCGGCGAGCGGCATAGATGTTCTCCTTGGAGAGGAAGTGCTGCACCAGGTCGTCTATGCCTTTCTGACAGAACACGACGTTAGCGCCGGACTTCTTGATCTTCTCGACCATCTCGCGCAGCATATGCTCTTCCTCGTGGAGGAAAGCCTGCATCTGCGATGGGTCGGTGATCTCTATCTTGGCGTCGATCTCGGTCTTCTTGATCTCGAGCGCGGCGTCGAGCAGCATTATCTTGGCTTTCGCCACTTTCTTCGGCATGGCGGGGTGGACCGGTTCCTTGTCGACGATGATCCCTTGGATCATCTGGGTGTCCTTCATTGACCCACCCTGTTTCTTTACTACCTGAATGTTATCGGTGTCGACTATCCACTTTCCGTTGACCTTCTCCGCGACCTTCACCACTGCATCCACGGCCACATCGGCCATATGCTCGCGGCTGCCGACCACGGACTTGGACATCATCGATGTCATAGCTATGTCACGAAGTAGCTCACGGTCCTTGATGTCGATCTTCATGGCCACACTCTCCAGGACTTCCAGAGCCCTGATGGAGGCCAGGCGATATCCGGCTGTGATTATTGTCGGGTGAACATTGGCATCGATCAGGTCGACGGCCTTCTTCAGCAGCTCGCCCGTCAATATGACCGCGGTGGTGGTGCCATCGCCAGTCTCCTCGTCCTGGGTCTTTGCCACCTCTACCAGCATCTTCGCTGCCGGGTGCTCGACGTCGATCTCCTTTAGGATCGTCACGCCGTCGTTGGTGATCACGACGTCGCCCATGCTGTCAACGAGCATTTTATCCATGCCTCTCGGGCCTAGTGTGCTCCTGACGGCATCGGCGATTGCCCTGGCTGCCATAATGTTGTTATACTGGGCATCCTTGCCCTTGTCCCTCTTGGTACCTTCTTTGAGAATCAATATCGGTGTTTGACCCATTCCCATGTCATTACCTCCACATTACCCTTAAACAGAGTTACCTAGCTCTCAGCTAGCGGCAAGAGATGTTTGTTCTTCTATATAACAGTTGGCGAAATGCGCCTTCTCGAAAGAGGGCAATTTGGATGTGATCGATATGGCTTGCCAGTACTCCTAGCTCTTCGACGTTGAGGCTCGATGTAGGATTGACCGACATAGCTTGGCGAAGCCTAGGTCAAAACCTAAGCCGTGGTAGTTGTTGCAAGCGAGAAGTCTTTATTCACTCCATCGATAACCAAGGGAAGGTGGTGGACCAAATGGGAGACATGGAGACTTGCTTAGGCCTTCTGTTCAAGAACAAGGGCAAAGGGGTCTTGACCGAGAAGGAGTTCGTCTTCACTGCTTCCATGGATCATAGATGGTTCTCACCCAAGGAGGCGCAGGTATTGCTGGAACTTGGGATAAAACGCGGCCTCCTGACCCGCACCGAAGGATTCGTGAAGCCTACCTTCGTCTTCAAGGACATCGAGGTCCCGCAATCGTTCAAGCCCTGTAAGGACATCCTCAGGGACATCGAACCGGAGGTAAGCGCCTTCTCCCTCATCTTGGATGAGATCGCCAAGAGCACTGGTCAGACCAAGAGGGACATCGTTGCCAGGATCAACAAGGTTCAGGACAGGCTTGGAGTCGACATTGAGATAGCTGCTTTGGCGGTCGCCAAGGATAGTGGCATCGACATATCAAGATTCGTTGAGAGCGTCAGAAAGGAAGTTCTCTCCAGATGAGCGGGTCATTTCTTCTTTATCAGGTCGCCCAACGTGAATGATGAACCACCGGAATTCTTACCCTCTGGCTTGATCAGCGGCACTTTCTCTATCAACACGATGTTCAGGGACTTCTCCAATTTCGACACTAGATCATCGGTGGGCTTCATCGTTCCGGACTCTATCTTGGAGAGGGTGCTGACCCGCTCGTTGATCTTCGCCCCCAACTGCTCCTGGGTCCATCCCCTCGCGGTTCGACCGTCCCTTATCCGCTTGGAGTAGTCCTCGGCCAATTCGAAGGCTTCCTCCTCCTGGTAGATGTCGCGAGTCTTCATGCGCCGCTCCCTCTGCTGCAGACGGGACTCTATCACGACCTTAGTCGGGGATTCGCTGGTCCCGCTCTTGGCCTTATCACCGAATTTCTGGCAGTCCTTGCACAGCTTCAGCTGGGTGCCTTCTACCCACGTAGACCTGGTCTCCGGCACATCCTTCCCGCAGAGCTCGCAGATCGCGCCCATGTTTCTCCAAACATCGGTTCGATTAATAAATGCTTCCGAGGATGGACAACCCAAAAGAATTGGGAATGACGGGACCAACGGAGAGATCGGCATTGATGACCCTGCGAGGCACAATGCCGCCATCGGTTCGATTCCAATAGGGACTCAAAATGATGTACGATTACTGTCGGTGACTGATATCGGTCAAGATAAAAGACGTTCTAGTCCAGTGAATGGAATTAAATCCGATTTCCCGAGATTTTTGAATGAGAAATTAATGATTCCATTCGAAGCCTTCAAATAGCTAACGCCTTTATATTGAGGATGAGTCAGATAAACTCAGGTGAGAGTCATAAAAGAGCCCCAGGTGGAGGAACTCGCAAACGAGATGCGAGAGAAGATCGAGGTCCTGGAGCGAAGGAACACCGAGCTGCTCGAGGAGATCAGGCGCGTGGAGGGAGAGAAGCGCTATGTGGAAAGCGAGCTCTTCCGCCTTCAAAAAGAACTGAAGCGTCTGCGCTCGGAGATGGAGCGGCTCAAGTCCCCGCCATTGATCATCGGATCGATCAAGGACGTCCTAGCCGACGGCCGGGTCATTGTCAAATCATCGACCGGCCCGGACTTCATCGTTTCCACTTCAGAATATGTGCCATCAGAGGACCTGGAGGTCGGAGCGAGGGTCGCACTCAACAAGCAGACGCTCGCGGTCATGGGCGTGCTGCCAGCATCGCTCGATCCAATAGTGATTGGAGCGGAGATCATCGATAAGCCGAGCATATCATACAAGGAGATCGGTGGACTCGATGAGCAGATATTGGAGGTTAGGGAGGCGGTGGAGGACCCGCTTCTCCGCCCTGAGCTTTACAAGAAGGTAGGTATCGAGCCGCCGAAGGGAGTATTGCTTGTCGGGCCCCCGGGAACGGGGAAGACCCTGATCGCAAAGGCGGTGGCTCATCAGACCAATGCTACGTTCATAAGGTTCGTCGGATCGGAACTGGTCCAAAAGTACATCGGCGAGGGCGCGCGCTTGGTCAGGGAGCTGTTCGAATTGGCGAAGGAGAAAGCGCCAAGCATAGTGTTCATCGACGAGCTAGATTCCATTGGTGCCAAGCGACTCGAGGTCGCGACCTCTGGAGATCGCGAGGTGCAGCGCACCTTAATGCAGCTTCTTGCTGAATTGGACGGTTTCAACCCGATCGGCGACGTCAAGATCATCGGTGCGACGAATCGCCCGGACATCCTGGACGAGGCTCTGCTTAGACCGGGAAGGTTCGACCGGATCATCGAGATCCCGTTACCCAATTACGAGGGCAGGTCGGAGATATTCAAGATTCACATGTCCAAGATGAACAATGAACTGGGCATCAACCCGATGGAATTGGCTGTGAAGGCGGAGAACGCCACCGGAGCTGACATCAAATCGATCTGCACGGAGGCCGGCATGTTCGCCATTCGCGATAACCGCGATACCGTTAGCCTATGCGACTTCGAGCGCGCCATCGCGAAGGTGCTCGACACTGACACTCCAAAGTGCACAGAAGCCGGTGTCATGTTCGCTTGAGCGGACCGATCAAACTTGTTTGCATCCTGTCCGTTCGAGTGACACCGATAAATCCTTTCCATTCATTTGGCATTTTCATTCGGGATTTGTTTGAATGCCCTCTATGACCGATTCCGCTTGAAGAAGCCGGTCCGTTTTCTCTTTTCCACTTGATCATTATTTCTTGAGGGAAGATCGTTTTCTTCAAATTCGTCCTCGATCACAAATGGACCGATATAATCGCACTTATGACAATGGTAGGTTCCGGTGATCCCGCCAATCTCGTAATATATCTCGGTCGATCCGCAGTCTGGACAGAAGAGTATCTTGCCCACGCCAAGAAGACCGAATCACCGTTTAATATACTTTGGTCCTCTTGGTATCTCAGTCGCTTCTAATGTCCTCGCCGCCCTCCATCGATTGCTGGATGGCATTGTAGACATCCTCGATGCCTGATGGTATCTCGGCCGAAACTGGCGTGATTTCGCGATACATTCCGACGCTCTCCATCGCCTTGAGGAGCTCGACGCTCTGCACCGTGCTAGGGCTCATGTCCGCATCCGTCAAGGCGCCATAGAGCGCGTCCGGGTCTTTCGACCAATTCATCAATGCCTCAAGCTCTTGCTCGGTCAGCAGGTCGGATTTTGAAAGCACGTTCAGGAAGGGCACGCTGAAACGGAAGTGGGTCACAGCCGCCAACATTAGGGTCGAGATGAAGCCGTTCGGCGTTTTCGCCAATAGCGGATCGGAAAGGAACACGAGGAACGATTCTTCCCGCCCCAGGGTGTCGACGATCATGCTGCTCGATTGGCGGAAAGCGAAGAGCTCCATCTGGCCAGGGGTGTCGATCAATGCATAGGGCGTTTTGAAGGTCTCCATCGTCTCCGCCAGCTCCTTGGCGTTCAGGGCCATCATGTCCGCGCAGACGATCTGCGCCCCGTTGGGGCCGAGGCCGTAGTCCCGCATCACTTCCTCGACCCTCACCCAGTCGCGGATATCGACGTCCGGCTGATATGGCATAAACTCCACTCCCGGGTCGAGGTTCACAGTGATGCAATCCAGCCCTTGGAGGGTCATCCATTCCTGAAAGGCGCTCACCAGCGACGATTTCCCGCTTCCGGCAGTCCCGATGAAGTAGATGTTGCGCATTTGATCAGCTCACGCATGCTTTGAGGCAGGTTTCGATAATCAGCCTTTCGGTCCTTCGCTGCTTGCGGATCCTAGTCAGTATCGTCGTCGAGCTGTTCGCTCTTTGGGGTGGCGGAGAGCGGCATTACCTCTACCTTCTTGTATATCTCCCAAGGCTTGACCTGCCCCCCATCCTTTCTGAGGAGCACGTCGTCCACCGAGATGCCGAAGAGCCGCTCGTTCTCCCTCAAGTATGGCAGTATTGTCTCCCAATCTTTCTCGGCCAGTGGCACGATCCGCCCTCCGTTCAACTGGTCCTCACCCACCTTGCCCTTGGGGTCGCGCACGTAGATCGCGCCTCCTGAGGCAAGGGAGAAGAGGTTGCCCCCAGGATAGGGCTCAGGAAGATCGAAGGCCTTGCCATTTCCATCGAAGCCCAGAGCATTGAGGATGACGAATCCGCCCCCGTTCAATGGATCGCCGGCCATGAAGGATTCGGCGAGGTAGTCCAAGCAGGTGCCATTGATGACCACGCGCGGCTTCCCTACCGCATTGATGAGAGGCCGTCCCGCGGCATTGCCGAGGATGAAAACCTCGCCGCCCTTGGCGCCATACATGAATGTTTGGCCGACATCCCCGTGCACCACTAATTTGCCTGAGTTCAGGATCTGGCCAAGCTGGTCCTGAGCGTTGCCATGCACCGTGATCGAGGCGCCATCCAGACCCGAGGCCAGGTAATCGCCCGTGCTGCCATAGGCCTCGATCGCGACATTGCCCGACTTCGAACCGAGGCCGCAGCCGAAGAACCGTTGGCCATGCACACCGATGACGATGACCTTCTTCCAACCGAGCTCCGATGCCCGGCAGATCAGGTGGGAGACGCCTTCCACGCCCTCCATAGGAAAGCCGTGGCTGTCGATGACCAAGCCCTTCTCCTCTGGCTGCGGTGCACGGATCTGGCTGCGCCATTGCTGGTCAACCCGGACGAACCCGTTGCCCGACGAGGCACGGAGCAGGGTTTCCACCCCATCGTTCAGAAGGGATAGCAGCCGGCTCCTGCGCAACCGGCCGGTGGGATAGCGCCGGTCCATAGCCAGCGTAAGCAGCGTCAGTCTGCGCTCGACGTCCTCTGCGTTCGAACCTGACGATGATAGTGAGGCGATCGCGCTCATCGCTTCCTTCGCGCTCGCTTCCGCGATCGCTTCCTTCCATATGCTGAATCCATCAGCACCAGCCATGAGCATCCGGTCGGCTAGCGGTGAGATCGCGTTCTTCGGCAACGGCCCGGCCATGAGGGCGTCCTCCTGCCGGTCATAACCATCGCTGGGGATGGTGACCCGCGCACCGAACTTGTTGGTGCAGACCAGCTCCCTCCCCTTGCCAGGGACCTCAGGTCCCAGGGTGAAAATGAACGCCCCGCCATCGGTGTGGCTCCCGCCCCTGGCGTTCCAGTACATGTCCGCCTGCTGCGGCACCGAGCTGAACTCTTGGGACAGGCTGCGCAGCGACGAATCGATGGCCTGCTTCTCCGACGCGATAAGGCCGACCTGCACCTCGCCCTCGACCAGAGCGAAGACCTGCGGCCTCAGCATGGAAGTGTCCGTAATGCCCAGCAGCTGCAACCGGTCGTTGTAGAAATCGTTCCGGCTGATGATGAAGAACCAGGGACCGTC
>PNBI01000132.1 GCA_003135935.1 Methanomassiliicoccaceae archaeon | reverse complement strand
AGCACCAATCGTTTTAAGGACCACAGAATCGACATCTTTGACCTTGATTGGGTCAAGCAAGATGTTGCTTATGTTGAATACCCGAGCTCCGGGCGCAAGATCGAGCCACCTAAGCACCTTGCTCAAATTATAGAGATTTCAAGACGATTGTCAAAGCCATTTCCATTTGTGAGAGTTGATTTCTATGATCTGGAAAATAGAACCTATATTGGCGAATTCACCTTTTATCCAGGTGGTGGATTGAATTTGTTTAATCCTAAAAAATGGGATTATAAATTTGGTAAGATGCTTAAGTTACCCGAGCAAACGCACTACATAAATGGCGAATCGGAAACCTGAATATTGTTTCTTAGATAGTGCAAAATGACCAAAGAAGAACGAAATTTGATAAAAAAGAGAAGAAATTGCCCCTCTATATCCAAGGGCAATCTTAGATACCTGCCAGTAAGATGATGTGGGGGCACTGGGATTTGAACCCAGATCAGCGGGTTTCCACCACGTGGGGAGCTACCCCACGCGAATTAACGGGTCACCGCTCCAGTTAGTCATCACTGTTTCAGCAATCCCGTTAGCGATCATTCCCGGTTAACTGGAGCCCGCGAGTATACCGAATTAGCCCATACCCCCAGTGATCAGTTCTACCGCTTGCGCATCTTCTGGGCACGCTTCCGTCGGCGCATCTTTTTCTTGCGCCATTTCCAGCGCTGCTTGCCCCTTTTCTTCCATGCGCGTGAGCTTCTCTTCATTAGTGATTCTCCTCGTGTGTTCTGCCGAGATTCGGTAAATGGTTAATAATGTTTGCCTCGGTTGTGGCGGGCCCGTCGGGAATCTCGCCTTCTTTAGCAAAGGATTCGAACCCGAGACATCCGGCTGACCTCCGCGACCCGAGGCGCGATAGAAGGCCGGCGCTATATCCAGGCTAAGCCACGGGCCCGCTCATCCTCTCATAAGTGTTTTCTCATTTAAATGCTACCCCGGTCGGAGAGCTTGGTTGACCTTGGAATCTGGCGTTCCGAAGCGAGTTGCCAGACCGCATACGCCGCACGATGCCCGTAGTTAAGGTAAAGCGGGTCGGTCCTTTCCATATCTCACCTTCAGACCGACTACGACCATGTTGAGCGAGAAAGCAATAGCGTTCCAGAGGACGATCGGCAGGTTCCCCAACGATATGCCATAAAGCAACCAGAGCAGCATGCCAGAGCCCAGGACCAGGGGCATCAGCAATGAAACGTCCTCCATCCTCTTGGTGCGATATCCCTTGATGATCTGGGGCAAGAAGCCAACGGTGGTCAGGAATCCGGCCAGGACACCGAGCATCAACCAATCGTCCATGCTCGACAATCGCCCTCGCATTATTGACGCTTTCGCCGTTCTTACTGCGCTTTGGAAGAGGAGCTAGGCCGCTCGAACCGAGTTCTTCCCCCCTCGGTTGATGTCGGCGATTGCTAAGGATTGGCTTCTGCTCAATCCTCAGCCAATTATCGCCGATAGCGACGAGCCGCTGAAGAGCAGAGCAGCCTCCACTAGGGCCAAGCTCCCGAGGACGAACAGCACCGGCCTCCAACTGGCCACCGCGCCAGCCAGGTCAGCAAGGAACTCCGCCACCCCGATCAGCACATAAACGAGCGCCATGACCACCATTGCGATTATCAAGATCACGATGGGGCTGAGGAATCCGGTATGCGCTGACTTCTCCAGCAAGTATAGGCCTATTCCGGTGACCAATGCTGCCACCAGCGCTAGTATCAATGCGACCTTCACCTTGCGGAACACTCGCATGAACAATCCGAAGCCGAGTATGGCCGATATCCATATGGTCGAGCCAGTCGAATTTCCAGAGTTGTAGAGCAGGATCGCCTCGACGATCATAACGATCCCGACGAAGAACCCGAGGAACACCGCGATGTTGTCGATCACTGTCTTCTTGTTCTTGCCGACGAAGGCGATGACCAATGCGATCAATCCGCCAAGAAGTAGAAGCAGCTCAGGCATGGGGGAAACGGTAAGGTCGAATGCCATATGGATAATATCTGGCCGAGCCATCTTAAAATCTTGCCCAGATTGTTGGGAAAAGCAGAGGCGCAACTCTTAAGCACCGATGCCAGAATCATTGACTGAGGAGTAAGATGGACGTAATCGATGCGATCAATAAGCGCCGGGCATTGCGCAAGTTCGACAGCAGACCAGTTGAGGCAGAGAAGCTCGCTAGCCTGGTGGAGGCGATGCGCCTCGCCCCATCGTGCAACAACAATCAGCCTTGGAGAGTGGTGGTCTGCCAGGAGTCAACTTCGCTCGCCAAAGCCAAATTAGCATTGACGAAGGGTAATGTCTACGCCACAATCGTCCCGGCGACCTTCATCGTCTCCGCGAAGATCGATGATGATTGTCATGGCCTTTCCGACGGACGTGACTACTACCTGTTCAGCTGCGGTCTGGCCGTGGGTGAAATGATACTCCGCGCCACCGAGCTCGGGCTAATCGCCCACCCCATCGCCGGCTTCGACCCCCTGGTCCTGAAACGGGAGCTTGGGATTCCACCGGAGTACGTTGTGATCACCATGGTGAATATCGGCTATTCCGGAGAAGACGATTCGCTGTTATCGGACAAACAGAAGGTGAGAGAGCTGACCCGCCCAGATAGGAAGCCAGTGGGAGAGAACTTCTTCGATGGCACTTGGGGGAAGCCGCTGAACCTGGTCTAGATCTGCAGGATCTTGCTCATGGTGCCGCCCAACACCCTCAGCTTCTCGCCCTCGGTCGTCCAGGCCTCCTCGGTCACGAACCGGACCCAGTAGGCATATGGGTAGGCCATATCGAAGAGCGGCCAATCCGAGCCAAAGATCACGCGGCCAGGCATGTTCTTCACCGCTTCCTGCAATCGCGACTTGCAGGTATCAGGGTCAGTAGGGAGCCAGCCCTGAAGCGCCGAACAGTCCGTATAGACGTTGGGGAACTCCTTGGCCAGCTGGTAAGTCTCCGAACGGAACTTGCCCCCGAAGTGCGCGACGATCAATTTCATCTCAGGATGCTTGGCCAGCACTTCCTTGAAGAGCGCCGGGTGGGTGTACTTGTCGTCCAACGGACCCCAGCTCGCCCCACCGTGCGTGACAACTATCAGGTCGTTGTCTTCCATCAACTTCCAGAAGAAATCGACCTTCTCGTCGTTCGGATAATATCCCGTACCTGGGTAGACCTTCACTCCCTTGGCATCGCAATGCTTGACGTACTTCCGGACCAGCTCCTCCGCCACCTTTCCCCGCATCGGGTCGATGCCAATGAACGGGATCAGCTTGTCGTCCTTGCGGCAGCATTCGAAAACCCAATCGTTATACTGTTCGATCCCTACGCCCGGGGGGTCGACCAGCCCGAAGTCGAGAGGCAGGACCACGGCCCGATCGACCTTCGCCTCTGCCATCGACTCCAAGAGCTGCTCGGAGTTCACCTGGGACATCGGCCAGTCCTGCTCTCGATCGATAGTAAGGTCCATCGCTAGTCCATCAAGCGCGAGCAGCGGCTCGAGATAGGCCCGCAGCAAGGAATCGGGGAGCATCTTGCGTTGCCAAATGTGCACATGCCCGTCAACGATCATTTCGCATCGGATATCGTGGCGCGAGGCAAAAAAACGATGGTCTGCTTGGTTTGTGAGAAATGGTCAAATACCAGACGGTCAGGATATCAACCACATAAGGTGAGATTCATGGTGAAGACAAAGGTAGCAAAGGCAAGCGAAGTCGGACTCAACAAAATGATAGGCGTGCAGATCAACGGAAAGTATGTCCTGATAGCGAACGTCAACGGCAAGTATTGCGGCATGGAGGGCATATGCTCCCATATGGGCGGCCATCTATGGGAGGGGAAACTCATGGAGTTCGTAGTGAAATGCCCCCGCCACGGTTCCGAATATGATGTTCGCACCGGAAAACTGTTGAAGGGACCTTGGGTGCCTTTCGGCAAAGCCCATGATCTGCCAGTTTACATCATGACCGTGGAAGGAGACGAGTTGTTCGCGGACCTGCCCTGATTGCTCTGACGATATCAAGGAACTATCAACGAATCGGTGAGCGCCCCCCGTCCGCCTGATTTCGCTATGTCGGTACCTCGAAATTTGGCTGGAGCGGATCCAATGCATCGACCTCGTAGAGGATACGCTTGAGGAAGAGCTTGGTCCTCTCTTCCTTTGGCCGAACGAACATTTCCTCCAGAGAGCTCTGCTCCACGATCAAGCCATCGTCCATGAAGAACATCCAATCGGCCATCTCCCTTGGTTCCATTGGTCAAATCCTGAATGAGGAGAATTAAGTGGACCGGGCGAGATTTGAACTCGCGGCCTCTACCATGCCAAGATAGCGATCTTCCAGCTGATCTACCGGCCCAGTATTATCGCGAAAGGGATTTTCCTAGTTAAACCTTTGCTGCTACACTATTCGACGTCCAATCTCTTTTGGAATCGCATCTTCTCGCCAGGTATGTGGGTCGGGTACTCCGCGTTCAGGCAGGCCATGCAGAGCTCGCACTCCGGCAGGCCGAGCGCCTTCACCAGACCGCCGATGCTAGTATAAGCGACGCTGTCGGCGGTTATCAGCCGAGAGATTTCCTCCACCGTACGGTTGGTGGCGGCGAACTGCTCGCGGGTCTTCATATCGACGCCGTAATAACATGGCGCCTTGACCGGAGGGCATCCAATGCGGACATGGACCTCCTTGGCGCCGGCCCGGCGGGCCATCTGCACTATCCGCCTCATGGTCGTCCCGCGCACGATCGAATCGTCCACGATCACCACCCTCTTCCCTTTCATGGTTGACTTGATAGGATTGAGCTTGAGAAGCACGCTCTCGTCCCTTGTGGCCTGCTCCGGCATGATGAACGTTCTTTCAACATAACGGTTCTTCATGAACCCCTCTTCGTAGGGGATGCCCGACGTCTCCGCGAAACCTAATGCATGAGCCCGGCCAGAGTCTGGCACGGGAACGACCACGTCCGCCTCGACCGGGTGCTCCTCAGCCAAAATGCTGCCCAAGCGCTTGCGGGCGGTGTATACCTCCAGCCCGTCAATGATGCTGTCCGGCCTGGCGAAGTATACCCACTCGAACATGCAGTTCGCTTTGTGGGGCATCGCTGGAACCGAATGCGAGGTGTAGCCCTCAGGAGTGATCTCGATTATCTCTCCAGGGACGACATCCCGAATGAACTCACCCTGGAGCACGTCGAAGACGGCGCTCTCGGAAGCGATGCAATAGCCGTCATGGAGCCTGCCCAAGCAGAGCGGGCGGAATCCCAGTGAGTCGCGGACGCCGAATACTCGCCCACCGACCATCAAGGTCATGGAATAAGCGCCATCGATGATCTTCATGGTGTTCTTGATGCCGCGTACCGGGTCCGGCGATTGGCTGAGCTCGTTCGCCACCAGGCGTACGATGATCTCCGAATCGGTGGTGGTAAGGAAAGCCCAACCCTCGGACTGCAACTTCGCTCTAATCTTGTCGGAGTTGACGATGTCCCCGTTGTGAGCAAGCGCCACCTCCCCCTGCAGCATCTTGACGACGATGGGCGCGCAGTTCTCCAGCGAGCTTGAGCCGGTGGTCGAATAGCGCACGTGCCCAATGCCGTTGTTCCCGTGAACTCCGGCGATTGCAGTATTAGTAAGAACTTCGTGGACCAGCCCCATGCCCTTCACCGAGCGGATCTGGCCATCGAAGACGGCGATCCCGGCGCTCTCCTGCCCACGGTGCTGTATCACTCGCAGCGCTTTGCGCAAAGGAAGAACTGAATCAGTCGCCAATGCCATGCCAGCAATGCCGCAGAAATGTTTGGGCTTGTCGGACACAGCTGCCCTCCCATGATCAATTATGCGGCTTGGCCCAAGTATAGGTCCTCATCGTGGCGGTCTTACCATAGCCACAGGAGGCACAAACGCCTTTCCTGACATTGTACGCGTGTTTGCCACAGCGGCGGCAAGGAATGTGGGTCTTCTTGCTGCCCATCTTTCCCATTGATGGAGTGCCTTTTGTCATGAACTTACCCCTACGGTGAAATGTAAATTACGTTGTCCCCTCGGACGATCGTGACGCTGAGCTTCCTGATGACCTCGTTGTTGATGAGCTCCTCGGCATTCTTGAGCACGAGGTTCATGTGAGGGTCGTATCCATCGAGCACTCCCCGGTATTCGCGGTTGCCCTTGAGCTCTACGATGACCTGGCTGTTGATCGCCTGGTTCAATACCATGAGAGGCTTTTGCATGCTCAATTCACCTGCGTCCCGATTAGTCATACAGTATTTTAAGGTTTCCGTTTTCTGGCCTCGTCTGGTTCACATGAAGGCGCCGATTGTGGGCGCATCCAGGCGGTCCATGTCATAGAAGATGATGCCCTCCTGCATGCCCTCTCGATCGAGCTTCCCGCCCCAGATATATGCGAGCAGCGATGCGCGCCAAAGCAGGTCAAGTGCCGAGGTCGCCAAAGCGCCATAGTAAACGTTGGAGAGGGAATCGTCGTATCCGTAATCATCGATAAGGTAGTATGCATAACCGAGTACGCTGTCCCTGTGATTTAGCAGGGCCAGGTAATCGGTGAAGAGCTTCTTCCCCTCCCCTTCTGGCGCGAGCAAGGGCACTCGCCTTGGCACGATGCCCCTCAATCTAGTGATCTTGCCCTCCTGGTCCATTTGGTAGAGGTCGAGCTCATGGTCCTGGCTGACGAAAATGTTCCAAGCACCTTGGGAATTGCAGTAGACCGGGGTCGAGAACGTGTCCTCCGCCGCCAGCGACTCGAGCCCTGTTTCCATCGCAGCCAATTGTAGCTCCTCTGCTGATTTCGCATCTAAGGTCCGGGAGTCGGGAAGTTCGGACAGCGTCATTTCGTCCTCCTCCATCGAACGATCCAATATCGATCCCAGGAATGCCGGGTCGGTCATCAACGGGAGCTTGGAGGCGAACTCCCTCCTTAGCTTCTCCGGTTCGACCTCTATCCCTGCCTCGGAGCAGTTCGCCTTGAAGACACGATAGACCTCACGAGAATCCTCGAGGCCGCGCTTCAATGCAGCATTATTGTCGTTCAGCAGCTGGACACCGAGTGCGAGCGCATCCTCGCCCCGCTCTAGCCAGACCCCGCGACAGGATAGGTCCAGCTCGACCTGGACCCTTTCGCCGAGATGGACGTGAAAGGGGAACTGTCGGCAGTAGTGCGGGCGGTTCGGATAGATCGAGCATCTTCCACCGTCGAGGAACGTGCATGGGCCATGGCCGTTCTTCAGTGCCAATGCAGTATGCTTATGCGGGCTCCGTCTGAGCACTATCCGCTCTGGGAAGTTGCGTTTGAAATAGGGTACCTCCTTCTCGAGCAGCTCAGGCTGGCACAGGCAGCAGAGCTGGCAATCATCGACGCAGACGAACTTGCGCCCTTCCAGCTCAGACAGATCAACCGGAAGTTCTTGGCTTGGCGGCGCAAACATCCCTCCCAACGCGCTCTCCTACCAGCGTATCCTCTTCGATAATCAGATTGCCACGGAGGAATACCGCCTGGGGGAATATCGCCTCGAACCCGTCGAAGAGGGTCCAGCCACACTTGCTATGCAGTTTCTTGGAATCGACTTGAACGACCTGCCTCGGATCGTAGATAGCCAGATCGGCTTCCTTCCCTACCTCTATCGTACCCTTGTTCAGGCCGAACAACTCGGCCGGCCGCTCACAGGCTGCGTTTATCAGCCGCGCCAAGGGCAGGTGCTCGTGCTTTGTCAACGCCAGCATCAGGGGGAAGCTAGTTTCGACCCCGGGACATCCTGACGGCACCGCAGAGAAATCCTGCTCCTTCTCCTCGATGGTATGAGGCGCATGGTCAGAGGCCAGTATTCCGATCTTTCCTTCGACGAATGCCTTCAGGACCGCTTCCCTGTCATCCTTCCTCCTCAGCGGTGGGTTGACCTTGGCATATCCCGTCTTCGAACGGTTGAAATCAAGGAGCATGTGGTGTGGAGTTGCTTCGGCGCTAAAGTTGGTCGTCGCCAGAGCCTCGATCCCGAGGCGGCTCGTAAC
>PNBI01000139.1 GCA_003135935.1 Methanomassiliicoccaceae archaeon | reverse complement strand
ATCTATAATACAAACTTCAAATGACGGTGATACGTTTGACAAATCACCCAGAAAAGACGACCGGATCTCTTCACCTTGTTGTAATGAATGCATCATCGCCATTGGCGACCCTGGAATCGTTGGGTTACCTAAAGAATGCGATCAAATTAGCCAATCAGTTGATGCCAAGGATAAAAAATCCAATGGATGGTGGAGCAATTTCTACTGCCTTCGATGTAGATTTAGCTAGAATATGTATGAAACATCCTGCTCAGAGTTCAAAATGAGTTTATTAATCAACTCCAATTCACGAAGAATAATGATAGCAGGAGAACAGCAAGATAGGGATAGCGCAATATCGCCTAATTGCCTCTATCAAATCGCCAGAGGCATAGTGATTATCATTTAGGTTGGTGTTATGGTTGGCATTATTCTTTTCAAATTCTAACCTCGGAAAAGTTAAATATGGACGTCCTCATCAAAACAAACGATGAAAGCGATAAGCGGTCACTTCGTGCTCAGGAATAAGAAGGATTACCGCGACATCGCCAAGGTTTTTCCCGAATTGCTGACCACGTTCCTTGAGGAAACGGACCAGATGCCCGAGGACGAGGAGGTCCTGCGCATGTTCGTCTACCTCAACATGGTTGAGCTGGAGCAGAACATCAAGCCCGAGGGCTATAACCGCAAGGGCAGGATGCGAATCGTCTTCCCGCTGACCCGCAAGGAGTTCTACATCCGCGGAACGGCCCGTAGCAGCGAAGTTGTCAGGATAACCGAGAAGCTAAGCTCAATACTCACCAAAGGTGGCGTAGACCACGAGATAGAGTATAATGCTCTCTCTTCTGTAGAGGAATGAACGAGGCGTATCATCGCTTCTGCCGTTCAATTTCACTTAATGAATATCATCTTGATCAGGCAGGTGCCAGCAATTTTGAGTATGCCGCTTTGAGCCTCTTGCCTTCCGCCTCAGCTTTTTTCTCTCCACTGAGCGAGATAGACCTGGCCCGGCGCAACTGCTCTTTGACAGCGGACGACGCCGTTCCCCCATAAGATGTCCTCCGCTCGACGCAGCTTTGGACCGACAGCACCTTGAACACGTCTTTCTTGATGATGCTGGAGAAGCTCCGCATTTCCTTGAGAGTCAGGTCCTGGAGGCTCACGTTCTTCTCGATGGCATAACGCACCGCTTTGCCAGTTATCTCATGCGCATGCCTGAACGGGACCCCCTTCACCACAAGATAATCAGCAAGCTCCGTGGCGTTGAGGTAACCTTTCTGGCAAGCGGCCAACATCCTTTCCTTATCATACTTCGATGTCGAGATCATCGAAGCTGTGATGGTGAGGCAGGAGGTCAGGGTGTCCGCGATAGCGAAAACGCGCGCCTTGTCCTCCTGGAGGTCGCGGTTATAGGTGAGCGGTAGCGCTTTGAGCATCGTCAGCAGTGCGGTTAGTTCGCCAAGCGCGACGCTCGACCGACCACGGACCAATTCCGCCACGTCCGGATTCTTCTTTTGTGGCATTATCGAACTGCCGGTGGCGAAGGCATCGCTCACCTCGACGAAGCCGAACTCAGGTGAGGACCAAAGTACGATCTCCTCGCAGATGGAGCTCAAGTGCATCATGCACAGGGTCGACACGAAGCCATACTCCGCTGCGAAATCGCGATCGCTAACTCCGTCCATCGAGTTCTCGCAGGGCGCCTTGAAGCCCAGGGACCTCGAAACGTAAGCGCGGTCGATCGGGAACGTCGTTCCGGCCAGGGCCGCGCTACCTAGCGGGCAGACATTGAGACGTTGATAAGAATCGAGGCATCGTTCAAGGTCGCGCTGCAGGCGGGCGACATGAGAAAGCAAATGATGTGCCAAAGTCACTGGCTGCGCATGCTGCATGTGAGTGAACCCCGGCATGATCGTATCGATGTGCTCCTCGGCTTTCGCCATCAGCACCTTTTGCAGGTTGGCGATCAGGGAGCAGGTCTCCAACGTGTAATCGCGGAGGAACATGCGGAAGTCCGTGGCCACCTGGTCGTTCCGGGACCGGGCGGTATGCAGCCTCGCCCCTGCCTCCCCGATCCGTTCGGTGAGGCGGAATTCCACGTTTGTGTGCACATCCTCGAGCTTCTCGGAGAAGCGGAAATCCCCTGTCTCCAGTTCTTCCATCAGGTCGTGAAGCCCAGTGACCATGGATTGAACGTCCGACTTCGGCAGGATCCTTTGCTTCGCCAGCATGCGAGCATGAGCTATCGAGCCAACGATGTCGTACCATGCCAATCGGCGATCGATCAGCAGGGAGGAACTGAACGCCAGCGTCTGATCACTTGCGATTTCTTTGAACCTTCCTGCCCACATGACGCGATTGCTCAACCTTCTCCACCTTTCCCTTGTGCGCCGCAGCGACGGTCTTCAATGGCAGACCCCACACATAAATGAAACCCTTGGCGCAGGTATGATCGAATTGATCTCCTTGCGCATAGGTCGCGAGGCCAGTGTCATACATCGAGTAAGGTGATTTTCGGCCGACCACTTGGGCCGTGCCCTTCTGCAATCTCACTCGAACGGTGCCGGTGACGTATTCCTGGGTCTTGTCCACGAAGGCGTCCAACGACTCCCTCAGAGTGCTAAACCAGAGCCCGTCATAGGCTAGCTCGCCGTATTTCTGGTCGACGCAGGCCTTGAACTTGATGACGTCCTTGGGTAGCACTAGCTTCTCCAAGTCCTTATGCGCCGTGATGAGGACGGTCGCCGCCGGGCATTCGTAATTCTCTCTCGACTTGATCCCGACCAAACGGTCCTCGATGTGATCGATCCTCCCGACGCCATTCCTTCCCGCGATAGCGTTCAGCTTCGTTACTAATTCGACGCCCCCCATCTTCTTACCGTTCAAGGAGGTCGGGATGCCCTGCACGAAGCCGATCTCCACATATTCCGGCTTGTTGGGGGCGACGGCGGCAGAAACGGTCCATTCGAACGCGTCCTCGGGCGGCTCTTGGTACGAATCCTCCAGGACACCGCATTCAATGCTCCTTCCCCAGAGATTCTCGTCGGTCGAGTAAGGGCTTTCCTTCTTCACCGTGATCGGGATCTTGTTGACCCGGGCGTATTC
>PNBI01000133.1 GCA_003135935.1 Methanomassiliicoccaceae archaeon | reverse complement strand
CCATTATTTGAGTTCAATATCATATATTTATATTTCCACTCAATTCATCCTTGAGGAGCATCCTGGTAATCACAATAGAAGAGAGGATTTGCCAACGCTCAAGCAAGATTTCCTGTTGAATTTAATAGCAATTCCAAATCTGTGGAAAGAACAACATTTGAAGAAAAGGGGGGACAATCATTGAAATTGAACCTTGACGGAAGAGTGCAAGAAATATTGGAGAGAGGCCAGACCGGAGTGGGACTCAGCAAGGAGGAATGCATTTACCTCCTCGGATTCAATGAATCATCGCCCGAATCATCATTAGCGCGTTCGGTGGCGGACGATTTCACCCGGAGAAGGCTCCAGAATGCGGGCGTGATTATCGGGCAGATCGGTGTCGATATCGCTCCATGCGTGGGCGGTTGCAAGTTCTGCTCTTTCGCCGAAGGCCACACCAAGTTCCAAAAGTTCAGAATCTCGGACGATGAACTCGTGCGCAAGATCGAAGAACTGACCGAACACGGCGACCTCTATGGTCTGTTCCTGATGACCATGCATGTCTATGACAAAGATATGCTTCTTCACATGATCGACATCGCCAGAAGAACGATTTCTCCAAAGACCCAGCTTTGGATCAATGTCGGCGATACCGACTATAACACTGCCGTCGAACTGAAGAAGGCCGGTGTCCGCGGCGCATATCACGTGTGCAGACTGCGCGAGGGTGTCGACACCAACCTGAGACCGGAGGATAGGATGCAAACCATGAGGAACATGCTATCCGCGGGGCTCGAACTCTATACTTGCTGTGAACCGATAGGTCCAGAGCATTCCGTGAAAGAAATCGTTGACAATTTCTTCATAGGCATCGACCTCGGATGCATCCAGCACGCATGCATGCGAAGAATCGCTGTAAAAGGCTCTCCATTGGAAGACAAAGGCCAGATTACCGACCTTCGAATGGCTCAGTGCTGTGCAGTGCTGACTTTGGCCACCTCGAAGGTGAAAGGCTTCAAATTCATGTCGATTCACGAACCAAACGAAGCCGGATTACTTTCTGGTGCGAACCTGATAACCGCAGAGAGCGGCGGCAACCCTCGTGATATTATTAGAGATACGAAGGAGAACAGAGGCTGGACGATGGGCGGTTGTCGAAAGCTACTCTGGGAATCTGGCTTCACGAGCCTCAGGCTCGGGGATGAGAGCCACGTACCTCTGACGTTCGATTACCTGGAGAAGACTGGCTCAATTTGAGGATAGGAGACGTGAAAGAAATGAATGGAAAGTTGATAGCAATCGCCGTGGTGGCATTGCTAGTGGGTTTTTCTTTAGGCGCAGGGTTGGTCTACACCCTCGACTCTGGGAAAACCAGGACAAGTGCTGACTTCACCAGCAGCGAATTGCAGAATATGACATGGGGCGATGTATTGTCCAAAGCCCGAGGGGAGACCGTGAACTGGTACTTCTGGGGCGGCGACACGAATGTGAACAGCTATGTCGACGATCAGGTGACCAAGGAAGCCGCGCAATATGGCATCACGATCAACAGGGTTGCGGTGACCGATGCATCCGCGTTCGTCAATAAGGTCGCCGGAGAGAAGCAGGCCGGTAAGAACAGCGGAGGATCCGTCGACCTGATCTGGGTGAATGGAGAGAACTACTATACGATGAGGCAGGGTGGCCTTCTGTTCGGTCCGTGGGCCGATCGGATAGCTAACTCGGTTCTCGTTAACTGGAGCGACCCCTCAATTGCGAATGACATGGGCTACCCAGTGAATTATTATGAGTCTCCTTGGGGAACTGCGCAATACCAGATGATCTATGACTCCGCGAAGTACAATGCATCCGCCTTACCACACAACTTCACAGAACTCAAGACTTGGGCTATGCTGCATCCTGGTCAATTCACTTACGCAGCCCCACCTGCCTTCTTCGGGACCACCTTCATAAAGGAGGCGCTCTACGAACTCACGGGTGGTTACGCACAGTATATGGACCATAGTCTCACCCTCAGCGATTTCAAGAACATGTCCGCGCCCTTGTACAGCTACTTGAACGCGCTCGAACCGTACCTGTGGAACCAGGGGACAACCTATCCTTCGGACATACCAGCGGTCAATAGCCTTTTCAATGATGGAGCGGTCGCCCTCACAATGACGTTTGGAGGGGCGGGTATCGCAGCCTCGATTAAGAATGGTGACCTACCTTCAACGGCCAAAGTCTACTGCATGAACACCTCAATCGCCAACACCAACTATGTTGCGATACCATACAACGCGAACGCCAAGGCGGCAGCGATGGTGGTGGCCAACATATTATTGGAGCCACAGCAGCAGGCATATTGGGTCAATCTCACAGGAAATGGCATATCCATCAACACTAGTGCACTGACTGGATGGCGTGCGGATGTCGTCAATGATGTCATGAACAGCCTGCCGACCGGAACCTTCGTTCCTCAGAGCGAGATGGCCCGCACAAGGGCGCCTGATCTAGGGGGTAATCTAGTTAGCTACCTAGAGAGCGTCTGGGAGGAGAAGGTTGGCAGCAATTGATTCGAAACAATCGACCGTATGGATCCCAGATGGGGGCGGGACCCTCCGCCCCCAATTATCATATTTACATTCACCATTCCATATGACAGAAGGCCGCCAATGATTGCCTGTATATCTGGATCGAAGTTTGAGAGCAATCATAGTTAGAAACGGAGTATGCCCACAATGAAGGAGACAAAGACTTGGGTCATGCTGCTCCCCACTATCCTTGTAATTTCTATCCTCTTCATTATCCCATTAATATACACGGTCTTACTTAGCCTGAACTTCTTCTCAATTACCTCCAACCAGGCAATAAGTTTCAATGCTTATGTGGATATATTGACGAGCAGCAGTTTCACCGACTCTCTTGCATTCTCGCTGACAATAGCGCTGATATCGACTGTAGCATCAATTCTCATCGCCATCGTCGTTTCCATGACGTTGCGCAACACCTTCATTGGCAGAAGGCTTGCGCTGTTTGTATACCAGTTCAACATTCCCGTGCCTCATTATGTCGTGGGCATATCAATACTGCTTCTCTTCACTCAGACTGGCCTTGTATCGAGATGGTTCTATGCGTTCGGGCTAATAGCCTCTCCATCATCATTCCCTGTGATAGTATTCGATCAGAATGGCATAGGGGTGATTATTGCCTTTGTGTTGAAGTTTTTCCCTTTCATCGGAATTGCCATTCTTTCACTATTGCTGACGAGCATCAAAGATTATGAGGAGCAAGCAGCGACCCTAGGGGCGAACAGAATTCAAAGGTTCATTCATGTGCTTTTTCCCATGATGATGCCTTCCATTCTTTTCTCATCAATATTGGTGTTCGCATATGCATTCGGATCCTACGAGGTGCCTTTCCTGCTGGGCAGCACCTATCCCAAGGCGCTAGCGATTCTTGCTTATCAGAAGTTCACGGATATCGACCTAAATTCCCGGCCAGAGGCGATGGCGATTGCCAACATCATGACGATCATCATTGTTGCCCTGGTAATTCTCGCATATATCCAATTGAATACCATGAACAGAATGAGGGCGAGGCAGAATGGCAAAGAATAGGAGTCGTTCCAGAATCCCGGTGCTCGCCGTTCTGTATATTGCAATAATAGTACCAATCATCCCGATCCTGATGTGGTCATTCAGTTTCAGATGGACGTATCCGAACCTTTTGCCCACTTGGAGTCCCAGGGCATGGGATTACGTTTTCAGCCAATCTTCGATAATCAGTGCCATAGGTGCGAGTATTATCGTTTCGACCTTGGTCACTGGGCTCACATTGATAATCGGTTATCCAGCCGCAAAAGCGCTGGGGACACGAGAGTTCAAAGGTAAGACCATAGTGGAGATATTCATCTTATTGCCTGCCATCGTCCCGGTAATTTCAGCTGTAATGGGCATGCAGGGCATATACCTTAGAATTTATCTTTCGGATTCGCTTCTGGGGGTCGTGCTGGCGCAGACGGTCTTCACGTTACCCTACCTTATACTGGGCCTTGCAGCCGTCTTTAAGAATTACAATATGGAATACGAACAGGTGGCCAGCACGCTGGGGGCAGATCGCTGGAGAGTACTGACACAGGTCACGGTTCCATCCATCTTCCCCGGTCTGGTCGTTTCCTGTCTCTTCGCATTTGTCGTTTCCTGGTCCCAGTATCTTCTGACTCTTATGATTGGAGGAGCGGCGGTGAATACTCTGCCGCTGGAGCTTTTCGCACTAATGACTAGCCAAGATTATCCCGTCGCTTGTGCCGTTTCAATTATATTCATACTTCCGGTCCTTATCTTGCTCGGTCTGACGTCCAAATACCTCACCACTAATGGTGTCGCAAAAGGAGGCATCAACCAGATATGACATTCCTCACCCTTCGCGGGCTCACCAAGAGATATGATGACGCCGAAACTCCCTGCGTCAAGAACTTGGATCTGAACATCGAAAGAGGGCAGATTGTTGTGCTGCTTGGCCCTTCTGGTTGTGGTAAGACAACTACATTGAAGATGATTGCAGGCTTGACCGAACCCTCCTCGGGCGACATTCTTGTCGAAGGAGACTCCGTAGTCCAGATTCCAACGGAGAAACGACCCGTTTCGATGATCTTCCAGAAGTCTCTGCTCTTCCCCCACATGACCGTGGCCGAAAACATAGGATTCGGTCTGAGGATGAGGGGCATGAAGCAAGCGATCATCAAGCGCAAAGTAAACGAGATGCTTGATCTTGTAAGGTTGGAAGGTTATGGCGACAGGCGGGCTCTGCAATTATCGGGAGGTCAGGAGCAGCGTGTATCTTTGGCTAGGGGACTGATCATCGAGCCCAAGGTCCTCCTCCTGGATGAACCTTTTAGCGCTTTGGACGCCGAGCTACGGCTGGAGATGCGAGGACTCATAATGGATCTCAAGAAGAAGATCGATGTGACCATCCTATTCGTCACACACGACCAACAGGAAGCTGTGATGCTCGCAGATAAGATTGCTCTGATGATCGATGGCGAAATAGTTCAGTATGATAATGCGCAGACGTTCTTTACTCGTCCCTTAACTTTAAGGGTAGCCGAGTTCTTCGGTTGGACAAATTTCGTCCCGGCGTCTCAAAAGGGGAAGACCGTAACCTGTTCCCTTGGAGAGTTCGTATTCGACGGTCTTGAGGAGCACAACGGGCCCATGTGCCTGACCATTCGACCCGAGGCAGCCGTCCTATGCCCAAAAGGGGAGGGCATTCGGGCCGTTATTCGCAGCTCGGTGTATATGGGGACGAGGATCGATTACCGGGTTGATTGCATGGACGCTAAGCTCGGGATCAGCTTCGACTCTGACCAAGTGTTCGAAATAGGAGAGGAAATATTCATCAAACTCCAAAATAACAAGGTCTGGGCGGTCCGATGTGACGGGAAAGAACCTTGCGATAATCGAATAGTTTGGGGGCCGCCGCTTAATATGCAGGACACTTCCATCGAGGCCCGTAGGGAGCAGAACGAAGGGGAGGGAATAGGACAATCGATTGGCGCTCTTGATCGCACTGATGAGCATCATGGAGGAGATTCTCGTGAAAAAGATAATCCATGATTGCGATAACACGATGGGAGTCTCGGGATGCGACGTGGATGACGGTCTGGCAATTCTATATCTTCTGGGCAGACCCGACATAGAGATTCTCGGGATCACTTCAGTCTATGGCAATAGCGACGTGGAAACGGTCTACGCCAATACTTTAACCATGATGAAGGAACTCGGGCGAGCCGATATTCCGGTAGTTAGAGGGTGTCCAGATGCGAATAGCCGTGAGAGTGAGGCGGCCAGATTTATCGTCGACATGGCGAACTCGAACGTGGGGACCTTGTCGATACTTGCCACGGGACCTATAACGAATCTTTATGCAGCCTACTTATTGGATAAGACTGTTTTCAAAAAAGTTAGCGAGATCATTCTGATGGGAGGCGTTACGGAGCCGTTGATCATAAATGGCCGTGAGCTGAAGGAGCTCAACCTATCATGCGACCCAGAGGCCACCAATAACGTGCTTATGAATGGCAAGAACGTCACGGCCATAACCGGCAACGCGTGCCTCGATGCTTTCTTTCCTCAACGGGATTTCCAGGAGCGACTCGCATTAAGCAACAGCCCAATGGCCAAGTACATCTCAGAAAAATGCAGCTATTGGTTCGAACAGATGATGGAAACTTTCGATATCAATGGATTCTTCAACTGGGACGTGGTCGCAGCTGTTCGCTTGGCGGAACCTTCCTTGTTCAGAGACATCAGATACCGTTTCAAACCGGGCATGAGCGAGCTCAAGAGGGGCCTCTTGATCGAATCCAATGAGGTGTCCTCGCGGCCCTGCGTGATAAACAAGCCCGAAATAAAGAACATCAAGGCGTTCTCCGACGAAGTTTACCTGGGTTGGTTAAAATGATTGGTCTTAAGGGCTAAAAGGAACCGGGTCCTCCAATCACAAGGAGACACAAACCAGGCCATGCTAAAGTATGCCTGGGGGGCATTCTCAATATTGTTCATAACTCCCCACATGGTGGTTCGAGTAGCACAATTTGAACCTCGATGAACATTTATTCCAACCAAGCGATTCTAGAAAAATGGAACGGTAAAGTGTTTCGGTCATCGAGAAATCGAAAGGTTTCGTACTTTATTCCGAGTGAAGAATCGTGATACTGGATTGGGCAATTTATTTTGTTCGGGCAGACCCACCACTCATCTTATTCCGTTACCCCGTTTTTCACTCTAGATTTTAGGGCTTTTTCATCTGGACTATCATTATTGGCATAGCGGTTCTGGGTCTATCATTTGAGAAATGATGACTACTTGCGATTAATATCAAGTTAGCTTCTTCCACTTATTCCTCTCGGCGATATCAGCCCAATTTGCGACCTTTTCGCTCGATGCGGTAGAAACTGTGGTACGTCATGAACGTAGATGAGTGGCTTGATCTCGGACATGAGACCGACTCCTTCCTTGTCGAACGCACCCTCGTCCACTCTCACGTCAATGATCTCGCCGATGAATAGCGTATGCAGACCGATCTCATGTGTCTGTATCAGTTCGCACTCTAGCACTATGGCGCATTCCTCGACATATGGGGCGTCCACCTTGTCCGAGCGGACGGGTGCATAGCGACCCTCGCGAGCTTTTCCTCGTCCCTTCCGCTCATCATCCCGAAATAGGTCGACTCAAGAACCATGTCCTCGGATGGACCGTTAGATATGGGCTGCTTTCTTGCGGACGCAATTCTGGAATTGCGAAGAGGCTTGAAGGGTAGCGCAAGGAATCCATGCAATACTCATTGAACTCAGAGTCAGCAATCGCCCACAGCTCGAACCTCACTTCCACCTTGTTAGGATCTGTTCTCTCCGGAAGGTTGTCCTGCTCAGATAAAATAGGGCAATGTCGGCGGCGAGTAGAATGGCTGAAATGGCAAGAAATGTGGCTATGTCGAGCGATATTAACCCAATTTCTGCAAGTATATAGATGACAAAAAAAGGGATTCCCATTATGGCTCCGAGCTGGCTAGCAGTTCGGACGTCATTCACCCTTGCCGACACAAGAACATTCAACTCATTACTGAGAATGATGGCAAGGGGCGTTACCAGAAACAGAACGAGCGCGATGGTCAAGTTCGGATAGTAAGAATAGCCCAACTGTGCATAGGTTAAAATGTCGGTCAGGATCATGAATATTGTAACACTGACATATGTCGCAACGATCGTAGGGATGAATGCTGCAAGGCCTTTTCCAAAAAGAATCTCACCGTCAGTCGCGGGAGTTGCCAGAAGGGGTTCTAGGCTTTTCTCCACCTTTTCACCAACGATGCTGTAGGATGAAATGCCTATGGAAGAGAGGCTGGCCATGATAACGAAGAAGAAGGAGAAAGCGTTCAATAAGCCAATAAGGATCGCATCTGGTATAGTGCCTCTTTGTTCGACCACCCAAACTATTGCTGGCAGACCAATGGACATGATGAGGGGTAAGATAATCACTGCGTAGAAGATGCTCTTTTTCTTTCGGATTATGCTGAGGTCCTTAGTTGCTACCGTCCAAGCAATCTCCAGGTCCATCTTCTCAGCTCCTCACAAGTTTCAGATAGACATCTTCTAAGGTCGGGCTAACCTGTGTCACGAAATGGATACGGCCACCCGCCTTGCCAATTGCATCCACTATGTCAGGATTCTCCTTCTCAGGTTCGCTTACTCCGATTATCAGTTTGTTGCCTGCTATCTCGATTTTCCATGGCCCAAGCCGCTTAACTGCCGCTACGATTGCATCATTGACTGCGTCGAGCTGAATTTCGGTTTTTATTCCCCAAAGGGACTCTCTCAATTTTTCCGGCTTATCCACAGCGACAAGTCTAGTTTTCAGAATCCCAACTCTATCGCAGATCCGTTCCGCCTCGTCCAAGTTGTGAGTGTTCAAGAAGATAGTTCGCTTTTCTTTCTTCAGATCGAGTATGAAATCCCTTACCGTCCTCGAAGCTTCTGGATCTAGGTTAGCCGTCGGTTCGTCAAGGAACAGAACCTTAGGATCGTGGATAAGAGTTCGGGCAATAGCAAGTTTTTGCTTCATGCCCTTGGAGAATGTTCCAACCGAGGCATCCCTTCTTTCCCATAGTCCCAGCATCTTGAGGAAATGTTCGATTCTCTCCTTCCTCTGTTCTTCTTTGACCTTATACATCCGCCCGTAAAAATCGAGGTTCTTGTAAGCGCTTAAAGCGTCATATAGGCCGACGTTCTCAGGAAGAAGTCCGATAATGCTTCTGATCTTCTGTTGATCTGCAACGTTTCCGATCTCATAGTCGTCTATCCGCGCCTCTCCGCCGGTCTTCGAGATAAGGCAGCAAAGCATTCTGATGGTTGTAGTCTTTCCTGCGCCGTTCGGTCCGAGCAGACCGAAAACCTCCCCTTCTTTCACGTGTAACGTGAGATTATCCACTGCGGTCAAATTGTCAAATTTTTTGGTCAGGTTTTCAGCGTCAATCATCCATTATCCCCGAGCAACTTCCGATTACACTGGCAATTGGCGCTGCGATGTATTAATAATGGCTTGCCTTAGAGCCAGCAAAAGAATCATCCACTTCTCTTCGGATTCAACTGCTGATGTGCACACGAAAAAAAGCGATCATCGTGTTCAGCATTATCATAGTCGTCACTGCCGCAATAGCGATAATCAAGCAATTCCTATGACCTTTCGAATCCGATAAACCATTCAATGATGAATTCATAAAAAAAAGAGTTAAAGGTTTACTGCGAACAATCAGACCTCGGGCACTCGAGTGAGTCTAATGCTTACTGACAAACACCCCCATTATGCAGCAGGGATCAGATTGATTCTAGGCTCTTTCTCAAATGCTGTTTGTTCGATATCTTCTTGGCGGAGTCGGTTCAGGCAAATTTTAAATCAGATGTAGTTCCCATTAGTTCAGAGAAAGCAAAGCCGATATGCCGGAATATTAGCCAAGCTATCAGAGGAACATGCTCCCAGAAAAGAAAGGAGGTCATGAGAACGACGATGCCATGAGACTGGCAATCACCCGCGTGATGAAGATATCTTATAAACCAAGCGAGGGAGAGATCCTTCTTATTTGCGGCTTGCTCTGCCTTTCGATCTTCCTTTTCGATATAAGTTCGAGGATTGGCTATATCATTAGCATTCTTTTTCTCATTCCGGCAGTGATCTGCATATGGTCGCCAAGAAGACGGACGATCTTCATGGTGGCCATAGTAGCATCGGCACTCACTGTCATCGCAATCCCTTTGAAACCACCTGGGGACATCTCTTTTGCGTACTTCAATCGACCTGTATCGTTGATTGCGCTCTGGACCATGGCGCTATTATTCGACCGATTCCTCTACGTGCAAAAGAAGTCCGAGGAGGCGGTTAAAGAGGAGAGAGACAGGCTTTCCTCCTTGATCAACAGCATTAGTGACGAGGTTTGGTTTGCCGATGAGCAGGGAAAATTCACCTTGGCAAATCCGTCCGCGCTCCGAGAGTTTGGTTTCGAGTCGGTCGTCAATGGAGTTGATGTTGCCGATATGACCTCAACTTTGGAGGTATTCCAACCAGATGGAAGCACGCGTCCGGCTGAAGAAGCGCCTCCACTGCGAGCACTCAAAGGAGAATTGGTGAGGAATCAGGAAGAGATGGTCAGGACTCCTTTTGGGGGCAAGCTGAGATATCGCCAAGTGAGCGCCTCCCCTGTTCGAGATGTTAACGGCAGGATCATTGGCTCGGTTTCGGTCGTTCGGGACATTACTAAACGTAAAGAGGCAGAACGCCATGTAGAAGAGGAACGCGCACGTTTGCAAGCAATTCTGGAGAACGCTCCAGTTGGCATAGCCATCGCGGAATGGCCGTCTGGCAGATTCCTCTATGTCAATGAAGAGCTCTGGAAGATATTCCGTCAATCGCCGACGGCGCCGACCTCAAAGGATGAATATGTTCAGTTCAAGCTCTTCCACACCGACGGCAGGCCCTTCGTCCCTGATGACTATCCTATTCCGAGGGCAGCCAAGGGCGAATCCGTCCGAAACGACGTCGCAACCTTCCTCAGAGGAGACGGGACCAATGGCTACATAGCCACGAACGCTGCGCCAATCAAGGATAACAAGGGTAATACCATCGCCGTGGTAGGAATGAGCACGGACGTTACCGAGCAGGTTGAGTCAGAAATAGAGCTCAAGCGGTCCAACGCCGAGCTGCAACAGTTCGCTTACGTCGCCTCGCACGACATGCAAGAGCCCCTTCGCATGGTCATCAATTACCTGTCCCTGCTGGAAATCAGACTCAAGGACAAGCTCGATCCGAAGACCAAGGAATACATCGCCTTTGCGGTTGAAGGTGGCACTAGAATGCGCCAATTGATCGACGATCTATTGCAATATTCAAGGGTCGACATCGAAAAGGCATTTGCTCCATTGAATATGGAAGAAGTTGTGTCGAGGACACTCAATCTTCTTAATGTACCAATTGTGGAAAGTGGAGTGGAAATCACCGTCGGTCCCCTTCCAACGATCACAGCGGACGAGTCGCAGATGATGCAGGTGATGCAGAATCTTGTGGGCAACGCCATCAAATTCAGAGGGAAGATGCCATCGAAGATATCCATCTCGGCATCACAGGGACTAAGGGAATGGACCTTTTCCATAGCGGACAATGGAATCGGATTGAACATGAAATATGCAGAGAGGATCTTCCAAATGTTCCAACGCTTGCACAATATGGAAGAGTATCCGGGGACAGGCGTCGGTCTAGCCGTTACCAAGAAAATAATCGAACACCATGGAGGTCGGATTTGGGTGGAATCAGAGGAAGGGAAAGGAGCCACTTTCTTCTTCACCATTCCAATTAAGGCGGGATAGAATATGGATTGGTCATATTTTGAGTGCAATAATCCCGTATGACCACAGATTGCGTCCTTTTTCATTATCAATGAACAACGATTTCCACTTTCAACCCTCAGGTCGATTCAAATACTTTATTCTCCCAATGGAATTTACGAAGGGGTATGAGATGATGACACCTCAAGAGAGGAACATGGAGAAGGTCAAGAAGTTGCTGGATGTAGCCTTCAACGAAAAGAACCCGGGAATGGCAGCGGAGTATGTTACGGATGAGTACATCCAGCATAACCCTCAAGTGCCGACGGGCAAGGCAGGATTGATCGCAGCATTACCGATGTTCTATCAGGCGATCCCCACTCTCAGCTGGAAATTGAAGCATATCTGGGCGGATGGCGACTATGTTATCGTCCACTCGGCCTATAACTTCGGCAAGGAAAACGCTGTGGTGGACATCTTCCGCTTCAAGGGAGAGAAGATAGACGAGCATTGGGATGTGGTTCAGGAGATACCATCAAAGATGGCGCATAACAACGGCATGTTCTAACGAATGGCCTTCACCATTCTGGACAATTCCTCAGCGGCTTTGTCGTACCTCATCTCCCTGAGTTCCTCCCCAGGTCAAGTGCCATGTCTGCGATCTTGCCTGCATGGCTCGGGCATTCAATGCAATACAAGCACAATACCCGATATCCTTCGTTTCGTCTTCGTCGATATGCCTCCCAATCACATGATGAATTCACGATTTGAATCGGTTTCTTGCAGACGACTTCGACGACCTCGCAGAGCGAAATTTGCCTTTGAGAGCGTAACCATTCAGCTCGAATATCGGGCTTGCTTATATATTGGTATTTAAATAGACCTACCAGGGTGTTCCCATTTCGAAATATAAGATCGAGAACGTAGTGGCTTCTACGTCTTTGGGCACTGAGCTAGACCTTCCGACCATAGCCATCTCCCTGGATGGATCGGAATATGAACCGGAGCAGTTCCCCGGCCTTATTTACCGCTTGAAGGAACCGAAGACCGCGACACTCCTATTCCGCAGTGGAAAGGTTGTTTGCACTGGTGCGAAAAGCCTTGACCAAGTGAAGATAGCCATTGAGAAGGTCACCAAGCAGATCGAGAAGGCTGGAATCCACATCAAGACCGAGCCAAAAATCGAGGTGCAGAACATAGTCGCCTCATCCGATCTGGGCCAGACCATCAACCTCAATGCAATCGCCATCACACTAGGCCTAGAAAGGGTTGAGTACGAACCGGAGCAATTTCCTGGACTCGTCTACCGCCTGGATGTCCCTAAGGTGGTACTGCTGCTCTTCGGATCGGGGAAGCTGGTCTGCACGGGAGCAAGGAAGCCGCAGGACGTCGAGGACGCGGTCGACAAGATCACCATTGAGCTTCGCGCTGCTGGCCAGCTCCGCTGAGCCTATGATCGAAGAAGGTTGAGCATCGATGGGACATTGATATCGCGAAACTAGCCTGCCTTGCCTTCTGCAACACCTTCCTTAAATTCTCCGAGGCTTGCGTTCCACCGGAAAGGATGGATGTTCATGAGCTATTTCCCATGGTTCAAGGTAGGAGCTTGCCATCCTTCATTACTTGCTTGCCATCGATCCACATCGAGGGCTTCTTCACAAGGCAGTCCTGATGTATGAGGGCGTTGGCATCGTTGTCATAGTTCATTCCAATCGCGAAGTGAACGGTCCCGCCGACCTTCTCATCCTCCAGCATGTTCGCGGTCATCTTGGCGGCATAATTGATGCCAACTCCAAGCTCGCCTAGGTGTCGAGCGTTCCTCTCCTCAGCCTTCAGCCCGCGCTCGCGTGCCATCTGCTCTCCCTTTTCGATCACCTTTAGGAGTTCTTTGGCTTCCTTTCCACCACTGACCTTGCTCACGTATCCATCGGTATAGACCACTTTTACCGGTGTCTTGGGAATGGCAGCCTTTGGCACGAGGTCGACCGTGCCATCGAAGACAATTGTGCCATGAGCACTCCCTACCGCCGGCGAGATGTACGCCTCGCCGCAAGGCAGGTTCCCTCCCTTCCCCCCAGTGCGGAAGTCGCCGTCATCGGCCTTGGCCTTGCGGCCTTCGATGGAGAAGGTGATGTCCGTGCCAGCTGGCGCCTTAACCTGCACCCTCTTCTTGCCGTCGAACGCCTTGATCAGCTTCGCGGCGTTGGTCCTCATCTCATGGTAATCGATGGGAACGCATCGCTCGAACATATCCACCGTTACGCTGGGTGACCAGAAGCCGCGCATGCTTCTGTTGCCGTCCATCAGCAGTCGGTAGATATGATCGTGCTTCTTGCCATCCTTGCCCACGTATCCGATGTTCTGGCCATAGGGGTCCTTTCCTTGCTTCCCCGCGGTCAGGGCGAGGCAGATGTCTGGTTCAGAGCGCATAGCGGCCAGTTGGGCCCGCTCCGCGAAGTCATATATGGTCTTCATGGGCTGTACCACCATCACTGGCTTCCCTCCCAGCTCCCTGGTCACCTCGTAGAGTTCTTTCGCGATCTGGAAGACGTCCCCCTCAAAGTTCGTGACGATCAGAACTTCCTCACCCTTCTTGAGGTCGAGCACTTCTGTCATGGCCACCTTGGCCGCCTGGTTCAATTTGGACATTTTGTCATCCTCGAGCAAAGCCTCGCGACCATGGCGCTGAACAATATATCCGTTTTCCGATTGCCGCAGAGGAATGCATTTTACCTTGAAGGTGTGTTGAGCGATACGATGGATAGATCGAGCACTCTCGATATCGGTTCCTCCGCCCCGGGCTTCGAGCTGCCGATGGAGAACGGATCGCTCCTATCGCTTCAGGCGTTGTTGAAGGATGGACCGGTGGCGCTGTTGTTCTTTCCATCCGTTTGGGGCTTCATCTGTTCAATAGAGATGACGACCTTCCGTGACAGGCACTCCGAATACCTCTCGGCTGGCGGGAGCCTGGTGGGCATCAGCACCCAATCGCCGATGTCCAACGCCGTCTGGGGGCAGAACCTGGGTCTCCCCTTCCACCTTCTGAGCGACATCGATGGCAAGATGAGTGATAGTTACGGGGTTTTGATGGGCGAGGATACTTATCTGCCTGGGAGGAGCAACCGAGCGGTATTCATCATCTCCAAGGAAGGCAAGATCACGTATATCTGGGTAGCAGAGGAGCCTTCGATGGAGCCGGATTACGATGAGGTGCTCCAGAAGCTGCGCGACACCGCAGAAAGGCGGCTATAGCCGGACGAATTCGTATTGATAGAAGGAGTCGAAGCTCCATTTCCTTTCCACTCTCATGCTCGGGAAGAACCCGGGAATCTCCGATTCCTCGATGCGCTCCTCCAATGGCGGCCCGAATCCAGTCTCTTTCTTCTGGAAGTCGACCAGACTGAGCTTTCCCCCGCCTCGCAATGTCCGCTCCACCTCGAACGCCATCTTCTCCCGGTCCTCGACCTCGTGGAATACGTTGACTAGCAGCACCCGGTCCAGACATGCTCCGGAGAATGGAAGATCGGGGAGCTCCGATTGCACTGGGAATATCTTCATCCTGGTGATCTCGGATGCGTTGGAGAGCAAGGTTTCCAGCATCTCCCTTTGTGAGTCGAGGGCGATCAGCGCCCGGCAGCGCAGCGCGAACGGTATAGATAGGTAGCCAGTTCCGCAGCCCAAATCGGCGCATATCTCATCCATGGTGGGCGCCGCCCGCTTGAGGATGTCCTCGGCCGGCTGCCTTTGCTTCCGCTCGTCGTCTTGCAGCATTTGCTTATTGTGCGCTTCGAAGCGGTGGGACGTCATTCCTCCTCCCCCTTGAGCCTTGCCTTCTTGACGTTCAATCGACCGCCATCCCGAGTGATCTCTCTCTCGACCTCAATGATCTCCAGGCAGGAATCGTGCATCGGCGAGTCGATCACCAGCGTCTCATACTCCCCGCCCTCGCCCGAGGGGTTGACCCCCCTGCTGGTCGCAAGCGCCTCGAGCTGCTTTATCGCATCTAGGTCCAGTGTCCTTCCTAGCCAATCGTTCCCCAAGCCTTCGGCGGATACTTTCACCACCATCGCCTCGACTCCCGCCTCCACCATGTCCCGTAGGAGCATGCCCTGCTCCTTACGCCAGAGCGGGGAGAACAGCCTGAGCCTGAGGCTTTCGCATACACCGTTAATGCGGTCCCATTGATAATCGGAGGCGATGGCGCCCGCGACCACGCCGTCCACGTCCATGTCGGACAATGCTTGGTGCAGCGCCTCTAAGTCCTCCTGCTCCGAACCCTGGCTCGGTGCCCGCAGCAACCGCTTCTGCATGGCCATTGCCTGCAACGGCAGCAGATTGAGATTGGGCGTGTGGAACAGCCAGGAGTCCTTCTCCGCCGGAATAACGCTTATTAGGGTATCCACCTGGTGCCCCTGCTGTTCCATCAGGTACATGGCATAGGTCGAGTCCTTACCCCCGGAGAAGAGAACCGACAGGCGCATCGACAAGGAATGAAATCAACCACTATTTTCATGTTCCTAGTGAGCAGGATTTTGTATGCGCATTCCGATGCTGAGGGACGACATGTACTGCCCCAAGTGCGAGAAGACCATCAAGCGGGAGCGCATCGCCGAGGTCAACCTTACGATGAAAGAGAAGTTCAACAGCAATAATTTGGAGAAGGGGCTTTGCCCGGTCTGCGGAACCAGGCTCTTCGATCTCTCCAAGAAGGAGGCGAAGAAGGATGAGGATTGAGGAGATAACTACGAAGGAGTTCGCCTTGCAGGCGAAGAAGGATCCGTTGGTATTCCTGCCTATCGGAGCGACGGAGGCGCACGGCATCCATCTGCCGCTAGGCACAGATAGCATCCAGCCGCAGGCGCTGTGCGATGCCCTGGCCGAGGAGTTCGGTGGGTTGGTGGCGCCGCTGCTGCCGTACGGGCAGCACAGCTCTACCCGGAACATGCCTGGCACCATCGCCCTCAGATCGGATACGCTCCGGGCCCTTGTCACCGACATCATCGATTCTTTGCATAAGCAAGGAGTGAACAAGCTGGTCATAATATCCGGCCACGCCGGCTCGGTGCATCTGGCCGCTATCCGGGAGGCAGCGGAAGCGGCGACCGTTCGTTATAAGAACCTGCGTTTGATGNNTTGGAGGAATCGAACTTCCGGGATGGGCATGGAGGGCTGATCGAGACCTCGCGCATCCTTGCGTTGAAGCCCGCGCTGGTTGGAAAGAAGCGCCCTCGAGGAAGGTTCGAAGACAGGCGCTTTATGATCGTCGCGAACCCGCAGGTCTGCTATCCGGAGGGAATGGTCGGCGACGCAACCAAAGCTACACCAGAATTAGGCAAGAAGATCAACGACTTCATTTTCGAAGAGATGGTGCATCTCATCAAACAGAATTTCGAGGTGTGAAGGTGGACAAGAAGCGGGCCGCGGCGGAGAGAGCGGTGGAATTCGTTCAGAGCGGCATGGTGGTCGGACTGGGCACTGGCTCTACGGCCTACTTCGCGATCGAAGCGCTGGGAAAGAGGATCGAGGAGGGATTGGAGATCGCGGGGGTCGCCACGTCCTCTGGAACCGAGCAGTTAGCAGTGAAATTCGGCGTGCCGCTCGTCCCCCTTGACGAGGTGAAACTCGTCGACGTCACAATCGATGGCGCGGACGAGGTCGATCCCCAATTCAACTTGATCAAAGGAATGGGTGGAGCGCTGCTCAGGGAGAAGATCGTGGCATATGCCTCGCTGGAGGAGATAATCATCGTCGACGACTCCAAGCTCGTCGATGTGCTGGGGATACGCTCACCTTTGCCGATCGAGGTCGCTCCTTTCGGTCATAAGCTTACAAGGATTGCGCTCGAGGGCCTCGGGTGCCAAGCTCGGCTCAAAGGCGGCGAGAAGCCGTTCATGACCGACAATGGCAACTTGGTATACGAATGCAAGTTCGAGCGGATCGAGGACCCGGAATTCCTAGAGATAGAGATCCACCTCATACCCGGCGTGATCGAAAGCGGGCTGTTCATCGATCTGGCAACAAAAGTGGTGATCGGCCAGGAAAACGGGACGCAGTTGCGGGAGAGATATTAGCTCAGCATGGCCTGCTTGAGGAGCGCGATGTTGGCCTCTATGCGCTCCATCCGCTTGCGCTCTTCCTTCTCCAAAGCCTCGATGATCTTGTCGAATGGTATGGAAAGCTTATACGCATGAACCGGGCGGCCCTTGCCTTCCTTCTTTATGTCTCTTTTCGTTACCCACTTCCTGCGCCTTAGTTCCTGCATTGCGATTGACACCTCCGGTTGCCTGAGGGCTGTGGAGATCTCGATCTCAACAGAGGTGGTTTCCTCCTTCCTTCGGAGGAATACCAGGGTCTTGGCGACATTCTTGGGCATACCGGTATTCATGAGCAGATCAACTAAGGCCTCATCCTTCTTGCTGAAGCCCCTTTCACTCATATTTTTCACCTTTCCAAATATTTATCATTCCATATTTAGCCTTTTGTATATAAACCTATTTTTCCATGTCTGGCTCTTTGTCTGGACTACCTCAGATTCTCGACTGGAAATGCAGTATTCTTGCGACGGGCGGCAGGCCACTTGTCCGATAGAAAATTCCGAAATCAACTTCGATATTCGACGCTCTATCCTCAATCAGAAACGACCAGGGCTCGAACATACCGCTCGCTTGACACACTCTTAATATTCTTAGCTCCAATTTGGTTATAGGGGATCGGATGGTGAGTGATAACGCGAAGACCATTGCCACCATAATCGTGGTGGCGATAGCGCTAGCTGCTACAACACCTCTTTTCACCGACGCAGCACCAGGTTCCGCTACTGTCGTGCTAACCCTCCACAATACCAATGGTTATCATGCAATCCACTATCGAATTTCCGTGAACGGGGAGCAGAAGCTCGAAGGCGATATTGGGATACAAGAAACCGTTATTAGAACCATGGTCATTTCTTTTCCAATCGGAGTAANNATTCTATCCTGTCCAAATCACAGTTGATGGCAGCGCTACGTTTATCGGAGTCATAGGAACTCTAAGGAATGGCCAAATCTTGCCAGTTACCTTCGATTTGGAATGAAAGCGAGCCTGTGAGCACCCCATAGTACGACCAAGCGGCATTCCACGTTGAACTCGTTTGATTCCGTATGTATTGTGAGGTAGAGCACTAAAAACGTTCAAATTGATCTTCTTTATGGATGAAGACCGTTAGGTCTGAAATAATCCCTGGCTCATCGGAGAGTTGGGGCAAAGGCTCTCGTGATAACCACTTGGCTTATATATCGAATGCGTATTAGCCCACCTTGCTTCCGCAGGTGTTAAAATGAAGTTGCCCAGGAGCATCAGTACCTATTGTCCCTATTGCAAGAAGCATTCCGACCACGAGGTCGAGAGGGTCAAGAAAAAGAAGGCCAGCGAAATGAAGTGGGGACAGAGGCGATTCAGGCGTGCCACGTCAGGTTATGGCGGTTTCCCCAGGCCCAAACCAGAGGGTCGAGAGAAGCCTACCAGGCGCGTAGCTCTCAGATACCGCTGCAAGGTATGTAAGAAGGCCCATCAGAAGCAGTGCTTCAAGGCCAAGAAGTTCGAGATCATGGAGTGATTCAGATGGTTCACACTGGTAATTTTATCAAGGTCAAGTGCCCTGATTGTGGCAATGAGCAGATCGCCTTCAAGAGGCCGGCGACCAACGTCGCCTGTCACGTTTGCGGCTCGACCCTTATCAAACCGACCGGTGGCATGGGCTCGATGAAAGCCCAGCTGCTAGAGGTGGTCGATTAATGCCTAGGGTCAGCGAGTTTCCCGAGGAGGGAGAACTCGTTGTCTGCACCGTCCAGAGCGTAAAGAATTTTGGCGCCTTCGTCACGCTTGATGAGTATGGCAACAAGGAAGGCTTCGTTCATGTTCGAGACGTCGCCACTGGTTGGGTAAAGTACATCAGGGATTACATCCGCGAAGGCCAGAAAGTGGTCTGCAAGGTCCTAGGCGTCGACCAGAGCAAAGGACATATCGATCTCTCGCTCAAATCCGTTAACGAGCATCAGCGCCGTGAGAAGATCCAGCAATGGAAGAACGAGACTAAGGCAGAGAAGCTTTTGGAGATTGTCGCCGGAAGGATCGGAATCACGGTAGAGGAGAGTTACGTCCAATTCGGAGATGACCTGATCGACAAGTTCGGCTCGCTCTATGCGGCCTTCGAGCAATGCGCCGCCTCGGTCGATGCGTTGGAGGAGAACGGGTTAAAGGACGATTGGACCAAGGTCTTTACCGAGGTCGCTCGAGAGAATGTCACCCCGCCTTACGTCCAGATATCCGGAATCATTGAATTGAAATGCCCCAAGGCGGACGGTGTGGACATGATCCGAAACGCCCTGCTCACCGGACTCGAGCCGGCCAAAGACCGAGCCAAGATCCAGTACGTCGGTGCGCCACGATACCGCATCGTCGTCACAGCACCGGACTACAAGTCGGCAGAAGAAGACATCAAGGAGATCACTGCCCAGATTGTTGAATCGATCAGGGCCAATGGCGGAGAGGGCGATTTCCACCGCGATGCAAAGGGACAGTAATCGAAAAATAGGAAGCATCTATTTTATCTTCGTCTTGGATTTGGGAAAGGTTAAGAATGAAAACCTCTCTAAGAAAGTGCCCAAGCTGTCAAGAATACACGTTGGGCGAGCGTTGCCCGAAGTGCGGTGCGAAGACAGACGTGCCCATACCTCCGCGTTATTCCCCTGAGGATAAATACGGGGAATACCGACGCAGAATGAAGAAAGAGCAAGGTGAGAGAAATGGACAACATTAAAATTGTATTCCTGGAGGAACCAGAGCTGAAGTCGCCGATAATGGTCGAAGGCCTGCCTGGCGTCGGCAACGTAGGCAAGCTGGCCGCTGAGCATCTGCTGGAGCAGGTGAAGGCGACGAAATTCGCAGATATTTACTCCAAGTTCTTCCCTCCCCAGGTGCTTCTTGACGATGATGGAGTGATCCGCCTGGTCAATAACCAATTGTACTATTCCAAGGGAAGCGGCGATCGACCAGACATCATTTTCCTTACCGGCGATTATCAAGGGTTGACGCCAGAGGGTCAGTATGAGCTTTCGGATTACATCTTGCAACTGTCGAAGAAATGGAAGGTCAAGATGATCTTCACGCTAGGTGGCTACGGCATTGGCAAGATGATCGAAAAGCCCCGCGTGCTCGGTGCTGCTACAGACCTTGATTTGGTAGAGGAGATGAAGAAGAAAGGAGTCATATTCTCCAAGGGAGAGCCGGGGAGCGGCATCGTCGGAGCTTCTGGCCTGCTTCTCGGATTGGGGAAGATCGAAGGGATCAAGGCGGTCTGCCTGATGGGCGAGACCTCCGGCTATTTCGTTGACCCGAAAGGCGCTGAGGCTGTCCTGAGGGTACTGGCGAGCATCCTCAACGTGGAGATCGATTTCAGTGAACTGGAGACCAAAGCAGAGCAGATCGACATGATCACCTCCAAGTTGAAGGAGATCGAGCAGCCACCAGAACCTAGGCGCGAGGATCTCGGATATATCGGCTGATCTACGTCCTGAGAAACTCATTTAGGGGGCGTGGACTATTCAGCCCCATGCCTCATGCCTTTCCGACTGGCAAATGAGCTCAACTAATGCCAAATCGACGCCCTGAGGGAGCTCTGCCAACATACTTACTGGGCTGCCCATCGAAACCGCGAAGACATCAAGTCGATGCCGAAAGGCACCGAAAACGTTCTTGGCCTTTGGGAGGAGGAGAAAGGCAGACTGCGAGCGTTCTGGCGCACTCTCAGCGATCGCGTCTATCGGGCGGTGGTGTTCGGCGTCTGGTTCACCCTGACTTCCAATGGACTTCATCCGGATGATATTCGATGAGATGACGCCGCATCCTGACCTCAAGAACATCGAGCAGCTGGTCCTATATTGCATTGGGGACGTAGTCGGCCTTTACGAGAAGTGGGACTTCACGTAGAGGCTGGATAGAACAAGTATGATGATCCGAAAAGGGCCGTTTCGCAATTGAATGAGCGTGGCTCCTGCCATCAATCAAAGAAAAAAAAAGGGGGGAGGTAATCGTGAACCTCGGATCATCTGAATGATAAGAGAAAGTGCATCCCATCCCTTCCTCCCAGGCTACTTCCTAAGATATTGCTGCTCGAATGCCTCCATCTCTGCGAGGGTCCTTTCTGCTTCTTCCATCTTTTTGACCTTGTCCATGACAATGTCGACCCTATTGTAGATGAAGTCGCGGATAGCTGCCCTAATCGCTTCCGACCGAGAGGGAAAGTCATCGCACTTCACAAGGAAGTCTAATGCCCTGACATACCTCTCAGGCAGGCGAAGGGTTACCTTCTCCAGCTCGGTTTCCTCCATCCTCGCACCAGGAGACACTAGAGGTCGTTCCGACCCCTTTTGTCGGACAATTGATATAAGGTAAATCATATATAATATTTTCGTTCGCAGGACCAAACCGAGAGATGCTTGTCGAAGAGCGGGAAAGGGTTCATTGAGATAGCTTCCAGACATTCATCCGACTTTGTATATCTTCCCAAGAACAAATCTTCAAATATGGTTCCTGTAATTTGGTGTCACCCGACTTAGCTCAGTCTGGTTAGAGCGGCTGACTGTAGTAGGTTGCCGGCTTGCCGGTTTCCAGCCGTTATCAGCAGGCGCCCGGTTCAAATCCGGGAGTCGGGACTTTCCTTTCCACTTGGCCTGGCTACATAGACGATAACGGCTGCATTGCAGACCCAAGTTTTGCTTCACTTAGATGCTTTTGCCCATAGCCAAATCGCGCCGAGCATGATTCTCTCGGCCTGACTGAGCTAACGCATTCTCGATTGTCAACGAATTTGCCTTTTTTCACGCAAAGTCGCAAAGAACATCGATTGGTAGGAACCGCATTGGAAGGGAACTTCGGTTCAAATACTATTATAATTGAGAGCCATACCATCCCTTACATCGAGTTGAAGAATAATTATGAGACAAAGCGATCTTAGAATACTGGTGACCGTTGGAAGGCCAGAAAGGCAGAGCGGGCTAGCGAGCCTGATAAAGAAGTCCGTCAATCCGAAACTGCATGCGATTTATGTTGATTCGCTGGCTTCGGC
>PNBI01000122.1 GCA_003135935.1 Methanomassiliicoccaceae archaeon | reverse complement strand
GTTTTATACACTGCTCGTCCCCTCCCCGATTGGAAACAATCTTACACTAAATAAATCCTATTAAGATAGTCAAATGCGCATTAAAATGCAAAATCGATGTTCAAATGAATAATAATGGAAATGGTTTGGCTTTGGAGGCTTACAACCCTTTGACGTTGGTCTTCTCGATTGTTACGTCTATCTCGTGCTTCAATGCCTCCGGGAGGCCGCGTATCCCTACCTCAAGGAATCCGCGGACGATTATCCCGACAGCTTCCTCCTCGCTCAATCCCCTCGACATTAGGTATTCGATCTGGTCCTGAGCGATCTTGCCTACCGCGGCCTCATGGGTCATCTCGACGTCCGCTACCCTCGCCTCGAGCTCAGGGATGGCGATCTGCACCCCTCCCTTGCCCAGGATCAGACCACGGCACTCCAGATGCCCCCTTATGCCTGGAGCGGCGCCGATCATCTGGCCCCGCGCGATCACCTTCCCCCCGGTGGTGATCGTCCGAGAGATGATGTCGCATCGCGAACCCGGCGCGTTCATTATCACCCTTGAGCCCAGATCGAGCTCAGAGCCAGGGTGCGCGATTGCCACGGTATTGAACCGGGCGAAGGAGTTCTTGCCGTCCAATTTCGCTGTTGGATAGGTTTGGATGGTCCGCACCGGCTTGAGCGCCACGTAGTTGTTGATGAACGTCGAGTCCTCCGCCTGCTGGATGACCGTTCTGGGCCTCACCCCGATCTGCTCGGACCAATTGTGGATCATGGTGAAGGTCAGCGACGCCCCCTTCTTGAGGTAGAACTCGCTGATGCCAAGGTGGAGCGCCCTCTCCACTCCTTTGCTGGTCGAGCATCCCGTGACCACCTCCATTTCTGCCCCTTCCTCGACGATGATAACGTTATGAACCGTCTGCGCCACGCTCTTGCCTTTGAGCATCAGGCAGGTCTGCACCGGCGCCTTGACCTTCGCTCCAGGCAGCGCGCGTATGAAGTAGCCATCCGCTTGCTCCTCGAACGTTCGTGCAGTGTACTTGTCGGCATCTGGCAGGACCGCTTTCCAATAATAATCGCGCATCCAGTCGTACTTCTTCAGAGCCTCTGAAACTGGCATGACCTCGACGCCAGGCATCTTGACGGAGGTATGCACTACGGTCTCGTCCATGTAAACGAATGAGCCGGCTCTCCCCTCCTCGCTCGGTATGACCCCGGCGTTCAGAAGCGTCCTTTGCTCGTCATTCGAGAGATCGGTCAGGCTGTCCACCTTCGGGATATCCTTGGAGGCCTCTGGATACTTGTCCAGGTCGATGTCCTCGCCGAAGGCGGCCTTCTTCTTCCTGGCATCCTCGACCTTATGCTTCAGTTCACGGTTGTCAGCTTCAGCTTGCATCGTACGCACTCCTCGTATCCCATCTTCCTTATCTCGGCCAATAGGTCCCTGGGGTTACCAGAGCAGGCGATAGTCCCCTTGCACATCACGTATCCTCGATCTGCCTCGATGAAGTCGAGTATCTGGCCAGTATGAGTGATGACCAAAGCGGCCTTACCGCTCTGCATCTTCCAGCCGGCGCAGGATGTCCCGCCCCGCAGCATGTCATGAACTTTCGCTCCCACCTTCTCGATGGAGACGAGGTCGACGCCGCTCTCTGGCTCGTCCAATAGATATAGGCAGGGGTTCTGCGCGCCCAATTGCAAGAGCTCGGACCGCTTGATCTCCCCTCCTGAGAAGCCGACGTTGACGTCCCTCTCGAGGAACGGCTCCATGTCGAGCTCCTTGGCGGCCACCTCTGGGTCGACCCTTCCTTTTCCGGTCACCTGCACCATGTTGCGCAACCTGACGCCAACCAGGTTCGGCGGTCGTTGCATCATTATTCCAATGCCGCGAGCGGCCCGTTCGTTGATCGGTAGGTTGGTGATGTCCTCGCCGTTCAGAAGTATCCGGCCTTCGGTCACCTTGTACCCGCTGAATCCCATGATGGTCATGAGCAACGTCGACTTCCCCGAGCCGTTGGGTCCGAATAGCACATTCGTGTATCCGGCCATCACGCTCAGGTTTATGTTCCTGAGGATCTGCCGTCCTCCCACCTCCACGCTGAGGTTCTCGATCTCCAACATAACCTATGAGCTCCGGCAACGGCATCCGTGGTCGTTGCTATTAATTGTATCGCATACCGCGCTTTGTTTCGACTGGATTATGACGATTAACGCACCCAAAACTCAAGAACCGGTAGGCAGCTACGGTCCGTTGAGGTAGGTCCCGATGGAAGATGAGCGGAAAGCCTGCGCACCGAGCGACCGAAAGGTCATGGTCATCGGCGCTGGCGTTGCTGGCGTCGCGGCCGCAAATGCGCTGATCGACCTTGGGGTCCGTGTCGTCCTGGTGGAGCGCTCGGATTCTTCAACGCTTTTGAGGTCAACTCCAAAAGGTGAAGGCATTATGGTCCTAACTGGCTCGCGCGCCATCGGGGCGGAGATGGGCGACGCCTTCCACATAGAGGTGGAATCGGTGCGAGGGCGGTGCCGCCAAAGGGCGGTCCATCAGGTTGACGCGGTCATCCTCGCCACCGGACTGGTGCCGACCGATGCCAGCCTAATCCCTGAGTTCGGAATGGGAAGGCATCGCAATGTCGTCTCCCAGCAGCAACTGGGCGCCATGCTAGCTTCGACCAGAGAGATCACGAGGCCGTCGGACGGCGGGCCGCTCTCGACCGTTGTCTTCATTCAGTGCGTCGGCTCAAGGGTAGAGAAGAGAGGAGTGCCCTATTGCAGCGCGGTCTGCTGCGCCGGTGCGATCGAACAGGCCATCAAGCTCAAGCAGCGCGACCCGAAGATCGGGGTCTACATCCTCTATATCGACATCCGGATGGCGGCCAAGGGGCAGGAGGCGATGTACAAGATGGCCAGGCAGCTGGACGTAAAGTTCATTCGGGGACAGCCTGCCCTCGTGGCAATCAAGCCAAAGACGGAGCAACTGCTGGTATGCGGGGAGAACACATTGCTGAGGGAGCTGTACGAGATCCCGGCCGATCTGGTCGTGCTCGGACTTGGACTTCGCGAGGATCCGGAGAACCTAGAGCTATTCCACCGTCTCGGGGTGGAGTTGGACCGGGAAGGTTTGATCGAAGCTAGCGATATGCCCCCGACTTCGGTCATGACCAGCGCAAAAGGTGTCTTCGTGGCGGGATCGGCCTCCGCTCCCATGGGGGTAGCGGAGGCAGAGGCGATGGGCATCCAGGCGGCCCATTCTGCGTCTGCCTACCTGCGCTCGCGGACCTAATAATCGATTCATCATCAAAATTAATATTGAGTTGGATAGATTGAAGATATGACCCGCATTTTACCGTGGCATGGGACGGTCTCCGGACAAGGACCAGAGGCTTCATTGGGACGAGACCTATAAAATGGAGGATTTCTTCGGCCCCAAGGCCAGTCTTTTCGCGGAGAAATCCCTCGAGATCTTCAAGAACGAGGGCATCGAGGTCCTTCTGGAGCTAGGATGCGGCCAGGGCAGGGACACTTGGCTGTTCGCTAGGAACGGGATCAGCGTCTATGCCATGGACTACTCCGATCAAGGGATATGCCAGATGAGGGAGAAGGCCAGAGAGCATGGATTGGACAAGCTCATTACGTTGAAGGTCCGCGATGTCCGCAGAGGCATACCGCTTCCGAACGATTCGATCGATGCCATTTACTCGCATATGTTCTTCAATATGGAGTTCCTGGAGAACGAGATGTCCATGATCTTCCAGGAATGCTTGCGCGTGCTCAGGCCGGGCGGACTGAACATCTATTCAGTCAGGTCGGAGAATGACCCCCACTATCAGAAGTTCACCCATCTCGACGAGGACATGTATCAGAACCCGATGGGATTCGCGGTCCATTTCTTCACCGAGGAGAAGATCGAGCGCCTGGCCGACGGATTCCTGATCGACTCTATCACGGAGTTCGAGGACCCGGACCCACCTTTCACCAAGATGCTGTATGACGTCGTGCTGCGCAAGCCGATGCAATAGCGTCCGGGTTGCTGACTTGACAATGAGCTCATTTCCCTGTTCATCGAAGGATCACCTAATTGATCATCTGGATCAAGGCATTTTCTCGGGCAACACCAGCATTTCACCGAATTTTCGGTCCCATTCTTCGGGATAATACCTGCTCATTCCACCATCTGGATAGAATGTCAACTCTCCAATGTACAATCTGCCGCCTGCCTCATAGAAGTCTACTCTGACCAGTGGAAACCGCTTCGATATTTGCTTTGATATCTCTATCATTCTTGAGAAGTTCTGGGGCTGCTCGATCTCCTCTTTTGAATTCGGTGGATCGTTATAGGTTATGTCCATCTTTTTCCAATCAAGGTCGTAAATGTCCACTGTGCGGCGTGTGAAACGGTCGATATGGGCAATTACGAATTTCGGGTCCCCGTTGAAACACAAGAATTTGTAATCGTAGACCTGTCCTTTTGTCTGTTCGATGTATTCTTCGATCAGTATTCTAGGCTGAACAAATTCATAGCCGCCCCAGGCGCTCCTCCACCAAGGCTTCTCCCAGCTCGAGATCGTTTTGCGCGTCTTTGCCATATCCAATTTCGACTTGTCATTTACAATGATTATCTCCTTTGCGCTTGAGCCGAAATTGGCTTTGATAACGAATTGATTGGGCAATTCATCAAAATTGATTTCATCAGCGTTTGCATATACGCCCAACGAGGGAACGACATATTCGCTTCCTAGAACCTCCGTGACATAATCCTTGAACGTGACCTTGTCGATGCATTTTGCGATCAATAGATCGTTATAGTACAATTTGTACCACTGTATTTTCTCGTTGAAAGTGGTCGGATTGTCGATGTTAGGAAAATACCCAACGCTTTCAACGAAATATTCCTCCAAGAAATGCTTCTTGTTCACTAGATCGAATTCACCTTTCAGGTACAATTCGTGGTATTTCGTCCAGTAACTGACTTTGGGTTTGATGCCCAAAGCGCGCAGGAATCTTCCAACCCCTCTTGCGACAATATCGAGAAAGCTATCCAATTTAATCCAAGGCTCCGTAAATTTTGTCGATCACCTGTCGTATTTTCGTGGAACTCGTTTCCTTCGTATAGGGGAAATAAACAACCTTTGCCCCAACCTTACTCAATTCGTTTTCGTATCCGACCCATCTTGGATTGCCCTTCCAGTCGTCCCCTGAAAACAATACGTCATAGTGGTATTTCTTCCAAGCGAGGACCTTATCCAAGTCATCTTGCACGACCACCTCGTCCACATATCTGATGGAAGAAACTATCTCGAACCTTTCGGAAAATGGGATAACGCTACTACCTTTCTTGGCCTTCTTGATCAATTCATCCGTCGTTACGCCGACGATCAAGTAATCACAGTTCTCTTTGGAACGCTTTAGTAGGTTCAAATGCCCGATATGAAAGATGTCAAATGCGCCCGCTGTATAACCGATCATCTTCTTTTCAGTCATGTCCCGAGTTCCTTCCTTAAATGATCAATAATTATTGAACTGGCCGAATTGCCATCTATGGTTAAGATGCCGATATCCTCGATTCGCTTTTCCTTCATGGGGTCGTTCTTATTTATAATTACGTCATTCAGATAAAATTCCAATTCCTTGAGGTCATGTGCCTGGTAATAANNATGTGACTTTTGATATCGAATTCTGTGCGACCATATTCTCCGAGATCAGGTGGATTACTGGCATCTTGGTCGGTAGATATTCGGAGAGAAATGAACTGCTGTCTGTTATCAAGGCGTCTGAGTTCTTGAAAATGCCGAAGTAGTCGCCTTGATCGTAGACCAAGCCGACCTTTGCCCATTCGTCATAATACCGGTCTATTTCGCTCTCGGTCATGATGCCGTCCTCGATTATCTGCGACCTCAGGCGCGGGTGAGGTTTGAACACCCAATTCAATTCCCTGTGGGACTTCGCAAAATCCAATATGAATCGGCCGCTCCAATCGAACGTCGACAGCTTCAATGTTGAATTCTTGAAAGCAAAATGAGGGGCGAAAATGACGTAATGCTTCTCATTGCGCACCGAGTCATGATAGGAGTCCAGCTTTGGGTGGCCTGTTACGATCAGGCTTCCTTTGTTCGCCTGCATCCACGATTCATATTCCTTCTTGATCGAGTCGGAAATCACGAAGTGCTTCCACAGGCAATACAGAAAAGCTCTCGGATAGCTCTTCATCGCTTCACTGGTACCAGCTATTGAATACGGAACGTAGCAGCACAAGGCGGATCTGCCGACGACCAGCGGTGATTGCTCGAGGTCAAGATCCCAAGGTTGCTGGTAAAAGACCAGATCTGGGGAGAATTGTTGTAAATTCAGATATTGATGCTTATCGATATCGTAGGCAAGTTTGGTGTTCATACTTCTCGATTTGAAGAAATCATAGGTCTCATTCATCTGCTTAATATTCCCATGATCCTTTTGGCCTACTTGGCAGACGGCGGTCACCAGGATGATCGGATCAAAAACACTGCTTCTTTCGAATTCCTCATACAATGATTGACAAGACCATTTGGCATTTTCGCTGACCAGGAAAGCGACCCTTAGTTTCCTCGTCTTGCTTTCAATCGTCAGCTTTTTTATTATCTTGCTGTAATTTTTATGATTCTTCTTGCACTGTCTTTTCTCAGCGCTATATCTGATTCTAATCCCTGCGTTTATGAGGGTTGTGACCTTGCCAGTCTTGTTACTCGCATTCTCAGTTGAGGACATGTTTCGGAACCGATCGACGAATGGTAACGTTCACGCACCTTAGTGAATATAATCGTATCCCAATGGGTTGGACCGATTCTTAACTCGCTCTATCCCTTTTTAGGACAAACAATGTCGAGGTCACCAGAGCAGCGATTGCCTCCATGGATGAGGATCCATAAGGTCCGATGGGAATTCTTTGCTCGATCGTTGGAAAACAGCCCAAACGATTTTCACTTCGTTTGCCATCTTGCTTCTGAGGCAAAGGGAATGAAGGTAATAGCTTTCAACGGTAGTCCGAGGCAAAATGGCAATACCAATAAGGCNNAGGCATTGGAGATCGCCTTGGAGGAGCTTCATCAAGAAGGCATCGAGACCGAATTAGTGCAAATGGGAAGCGAGGACATTCATGGCTGCAAGGGCTGCGGTAGCTGCGGCAAGAACAAGGACGAGAAGTGTATCTTCGATGGTGATAAGGTCAACCAATGGGTCCAGATGATAAAGCATGCGGATGGCATCATCATCGGGAGCCCGACCTATTTTGGAGGCCTAAGCTCTCAAACCAAGGCGTTCATCGATAGGGTGGGTTATGTGGGCCGGGCCAATGGCGGAATGCTCCGTCGTAAGGTCGGCGCTGCGGTCGCGATCAACAGAAGGGCTGGATCGCTCAATACTTTCGACGAGATCAATCATTTCTTCCTCATCGCAGAGATGCTGGTCCCCGGAGCTAGCTACTGGAATGTCGGCCAAGCATTGAAACCGGGTGACATGCTGCTAGATGAAGAGGGAGTGAAGACCATGCGATCGCTCGGGAAGAACATGGCGTGGTTGTTGAAGAAGCTGCACTGACTCGCGGCTCGGGCATAAAGAGAATTGAGGCCAATCCAGCTTCGGATGTTACTTGAGCGATCGATGGCCAGAATAGAAAAGATATTAATCGAGAGATCTCTCAATTTCATCTGCGATTTTCTTTATGACCGCGCGTGACGAGGTACGAGGAATCCGTGCACGGTGGCACTTGCCATGGGAGAATAGGTTCTCGAAGACCCGCCGATAGTCGTTCATGGCGCAGAAGTCCAGTCCTGCCATTTCTGCCAGAGTATTGTGGCAGCAGCCACCATGCCCCGGATTGATCCACTCAGAGATGCCGACGATATTGGCGAGCTCCTTCGGATTAGATTCGATGACGACCGGTTCATCCTCTTTGCGTTCCAAATAGAAGAAATGGCTGGCCTTCGCGCTTATCGCCATCTCGCGGTTCGGAAAGAGCTTGTTAACATCAACGTTTTCGGTGAAATAGAATCTGGAGATGAGATTATCCCGAACATATTTCGACGCTAGATTTTCTCCTTTGATTGAAAGGGCCATGCGGTGGAATGATAATCTCTTCTTGAGGGCCCTTCCCTCGCTGTTAGCCTCAAAGAGGTCTGCTTGCAGCTCCGGGAACATTGCGACATTTCGTTCCTTGAAGTTGATAAAAGGGCTGTACATGGTGCAAGTGCCGTCTCCTTTGACCAGGATGCCGCTGTTGCCCAGGTACTTCGCGCCCCGGCTCATGAGCTCGAGGAGCAAGGAGGTCTTCCCCACGCCGGAGATTGCTGGAAAGATGATTGCCCTGCCATCCATGACGACTCCGGAGGCATAAGCAATGTATTGGTCATTCTTGGCCATTAGGCGGTTGATGGTGGGCATGAGCACTTCATACTCGAAGAAGCTCTCATCGATCGGCCCATCGCAATATATGCCATCTGAAGAGACCTGATAGGTTGCCCGGCCTCGGATGATCTGGTAGCTCCCCGGGGAGTAGCTTAGGTTTGCGGCGAGGAGGGTGCCTCCCCGAGACAGGCTTCTATGATGAACGACGAGGTCCGGAAGCTCGAAATCATTTTCCCAGCACTTGAATTTCCTCTCCAGGTATGGCAGGATTCCTGGCTCAAATCGCAATCTGAACATGTTCCCAAGATCAATGTCCCGTTCACCTTTTTGGTCAAAGGGGAGCTGCGAATTTGAGCTGTCATTTGCTTTCATAGCACTAACCTCCCTTCTTTCCACTACAAGGGTGGGCACTACAAGGGTGGAAATGCTTGACTAATTTGGTGGATGGCATTGTCACGATTACCTCATGATAATACGATCTTCTCAATCTCATCGACCGCCCTTCTTATCTCCTCTCGGGTCGATTGCGGCGCAATCCGTGCTCTATGGCAATGGGCACGAGCGAAGAACCCAGAGAAGACTTGCTGGTAGTCTGCTTTCGTGCAGTACTCGAGCCCAACCGATTCTGCCATTGTGTTATGGCTGCAGCCTCCGCTGGTGTTGTAGATCCAGTCGATCATCATTACGAGCTTTGCCAATTCCTCCGGCTTTGTATCCATCACCCTTGGTTCTGCAATTCCCCTTTCAAGGAAGAAGACATGTTCGACTGGCCCGGTCATTCGCATTTCACCCTTGGGGAATAGCCTTTTGAACGGAGCATCCTGATGGAAGTAGAAGCGAGAAACGATTTGGTCTCGAAGGTTGCGCATTAAAAAATCTTGATGGTCGATGGACATTCCCAGCTTGTGGAATGACAATCTCTTCTCTTGCCTCTTGCGTTCTCTTTCATCAGTGAATAGCCGGGGCACAAGCTCAGGGAACAACTCAGCATTGCGCATAGGAAAGCCGATCATTGGGCTATACAGGGTGCAGATTCCTTCGCGGTCGATGAACGCGTTGTTGTCGCCCATGAAAGAAGCCCCTCGAGCCAAGAGCTCGAGAACCACCGAGGTCTTGCCGCTTCCCGATAATCCGGGAAAGAAGAGGACCTTTCCATGGTGCGATACCGCAGAAGCATAGGCCAGGTAGTATCCCTTCTTTGCTACCATGCGATTAATCGCAGGGATGACGATTTCGTGTTCCAGATAGCTCTCGTTCACTGACCCCTGGCAGACTATTCGATTCGCTCCGATCTGGTAGTTTACATTCTCGTACCTAATCTGATAGGAATCATCACCGATCGCTTTATCGGAATCGAGCAGAGTCCAGTCCTTCTTCAAATCACCGTTAGCGATTCGAATGTCATGTTTTGCAGGCTTTGCTTCCCAGGATTGCCACTCTTCTTGGAGGAAAGGGTAATCCTGGTCTGCATGAATCTTGAAAATGCCAGCAAAATCCCAATCCTGTGCTCCATGTTCGGAAGAGTTGGTCATTTTAAAGGTGAGTTCATTTGATTTTAGGTGATAAACCTTTTTGCCCGCCGCAAATCTGCGCCATCCCTAGAAACATTCTGATAACCACAGCAATCTCTTAAATAGCATTAGCGACTTCAAATCACCCTATCCTTTTTAAATTAAATTTGGATATCGGGTTGGTGCAATATGAGACAGAGACCGGGAATCAAGACAATACCAATTATGTTTGCGCTGCTGCTGATCATGGGTACGTTCGTGGTCGTTGCCCCGAACATGGTGAGCGCAGCACAGGAAGGAGACTATACATACACGGTAAGCAACGGCAATGCCACCGTAACGGGATATACCGGAGCTGGCGGAGCGATAACGATTCCATCTACATTGGGTGGGTTTGCCACGCAGACCATTGGTGACCATGCGTTTGACAACTGCACCAATATAACTTCAGTCACAATCCCAAACAGTGTCATATCAATCGGAAACTTTGCTTTCCAGAATTGCACGAATTTGTCCTCCATAACAATTCCGGACGGTGTCCTTTACATCGGTGACTCCGCGTTTTCACATTGCACTTCACTTATCTCAGTGATAATACCAGATGGGGTTACCACCATCGAGTTTTCGACGTTCGCCCACTGCACGTCCTTGATCTCCGTTACCATTCCCATAAGCGTCACAGTTATCCAGGATTCTGCTTTCCGTGAATGCGGTTTGCTTACCTCTATAATACTGCCTGCAAACCTTGACATATTGGGCGATGCAGTTTTCGACTACTGCACCTCATTAACTTCGATAACCATACCAACTAATGTTTCTCACATTGGGGCAGAAGCATTCGCCTTTTGCAACGCCCTAACATCTGCAACCTTCCTTGGAAATGTCGATTCATTTGACAACCATTCGTTTTACAATTGCAGATCCATGGTTTCAATAACATTCTATGGACTTGTTGCACCTAGCGATATACGGGAGGGATGGATCAACGCAACCCCACTGGGATTGAGAGGCCATGCCTATGCAGCTTCTAACTTCCCACCGCCTGGAGGCAATTTCTTCGGGTTGGTAATGGGTGCGGTCATACCTGTCGTTCCTAGCGCACCTACAAACTTTGTCGCCGCCCCAGGCAACGTCCACGTCCTCTTGACCTGGAACCTGCCATCGGACAACGGCAGTATTGATATAACTGGATATAGGGTATATAGCTCTTCGAGCGAATCAGGTACGTATTCCCTGATCGGATCGCCTGCGGTCCTAAGCTTTACCAACAACGCCCTGACCAATGGCCAAACCTACTGGTATAAGGTCAGCGCCGTCAACGCCGTGGGAGAAGGAGCGAAGACTGCGGCCATATCGGCGATACCCTTCACCGTTCCGAACTCTCCGACCGGGATGAAAGCCGTCGCGGGGAATTCCAAAGTCACCTTGAACTGGACCGCTCCAGTCTCTGATGGTGGACGCGCGATCGATTACTACGTCATCTACCAGGACGGCGTTGCACTGTCTGACCACCAGACCGGAACGACAACCGTTATTACTGGGCTGACGAACGGACAGAACTATTCGTTCACGGTCGCAGCGCACAACCTCGCCGGGCTGAGCAACCAATCCAACCTTGTCACGGTCAAACCCAACATGACTCCGGACGCTCCGACGGTACTAATCGCCGTTGCTGGCAACCATACCGTCACCTTGAATTGGACAGCACCAGCATATGATGGCGGCAATGCAATCGATTACTACGTCATCTACCAAGACGGGGTCGCCCTGCCTAATAATGTGACTGGCCTGAACACCACGATTACCGGGCTGACGAACGGACAGAACTATTCGTTCACCGTTGCGGCGCACAACCTCGCCGGGTTGAGCAACCAATCCAACTCCATCACGGTCAAACCGTTCATAGCGGTTCCTGGTGCGCCGACTGGTTTGTTCGCCTTAGTCGGTAGCAGCGCCAAGGTCGTCCTGAACTGGACTGCGCCGGTATTAGATGGCGGTAGCCCAATAGATTACTATATCATCAATCAGTCCGGAGTCGCTCTGCCCAACCACTATACCGGAACGACGACCGTTATTAGCGGACTAACGAACGGACAGAACTATTCGTTCACCGTCGCGGCACACAATGCCGTCGGTCTGAGCGCACAATCCAATGTCGCTACCGCGAAACCGTATGGCATTGCGGGCGCCCCGACCGGACTGACCGCCCTGGCCGGCAACTCAAACGTCACCCTGAATTGGACGGCTCCGGCCTCCAACGGAGGGAGCGCGATCCTGTATTATGTCGTTTCTCAGGATGGGATTGAGTTGTTCGATCACCCTACTGGGATATCGGTCGTGGTCACTGGTCTTAACATCGGCCAGAATTACTCCTTCACCGTTGCAGCGTACAACCTCGCCGGGCTGAGCAACCAATCCAATGTTGCCAACGTCACGGCCATCGGTCTGCCAGGTGCACCATTGTTAGTCAGCATCGTGGCCGGGCATGGGTCGATCACATTGACCTGGACGGCGCCAGCGAACAATGGCAGCCCGATCACCGGCTACAAGCTCTATTGGGACACGGCCAATCCGCCGGTCGCTAACCTGAGGGAGATCGGGCCGACCGTGTTCTCTGCCACGGTGACAGGACTAACGGCAGGAACGACGTACTACTTGACCGTCAGCGCCGTCAACGCAGCTGGGGAAGGAAACAAGTCCGTGGCATCGAGCGCAAAGCCATACACCGTCCCAAATGCCCCTAATATGAACTCCCCGGTCGTCAGTGGCAATCAGGTCACCCTGACCTGGACCGCCAACGGCAACGGCAGCAACCCCATCACCAGCTACAAGCTCTACCGCAGCGACACAGAGAACGGTTCTTATGAGCTGATCGCCTCGCAGACCGGATTGAGCTATATTAACAC
>PNBI01000097.1 GCA_003135935.1 Methanomassiliicoccaceae archaeon | reverse complement strand
AGCGTGGGATTTCTTTCTGATATACCTTCGTGCAAGAGAAAAACGGGTTGATAAGAAATGCCCGATGAATCAAGCTCTCATTCCAGCGCTGAGAGATGAACCGGACGGATTCTTCTCGACCAATGGGATTGAGAAACTGAAAGGACTCGTGGAGAGGAAGACGGGTATCAAGTTCGATCTTAGAACGTGCTGGAGAACCTACGGACAGATACTCCCTGATGGAGGGCTGCACGTGGAATCCGTTTCACCCTTTATGGGTCATAGCACCACGAAGACAACGGAGATCTATTACGCGCGAAAGAAACAAGGCGCCGCGATATTGGAGGCAACAAGGATTTGGGACCAGAAGCCTCCAAATGCACAAAGTACAAAAAACCCCCTGATTGAACCTGAAAAATACTTGCCTGGATACGTATGAGAGTGCAGGTGCCGGGATTCGAACCCGGGTGTTTAGCTTGGAAGGCTAAAATCCTAACCGCTAGATTACACCTGCCTGGGCCACCTAATCTGCGTTCCCTATTAAAAAGGTTGTTCGATTGTCTGGGCGAATCGACCTGCTGGCTCGGGGATATGTGCGAGCAATCCTCTGGTCCTTAGATCACAATCTGATTTGATCTGAAAAGGGAATTGGGACTGGGAGGGGCGATGATGAACCCCTCCCAGCTCATCTTATTGGCGCTGGCTCATTTCTTCTGCATTTCTACGCGGCCCTCGGCCAACGTGCTGACCACACTTGGGTCGGCCAGTGTAGAGGTATCGCCGATGCTGTCCATCTCGTTGGTGGCGATCTTGCGGAGGACCCTTCGCATGATCTTCCCGCTCCGGGTCTTTGGCATGCCAGAGGCGAATTGGATCACCTCGGGCACTGCGATCGGCCCTACCATCTTGCGCACGTGCAGGAGGAGCTCCTTCTTCAATTCCTCCGATTCCTGGACATTTGCCTTCAAGGTGACGTAGGCGTAGATCGCCTCTCCCTTGATCTCATGAGGGATTGGCACAACGGCCGCCTCCGCCACCTTCGGGTGCGAGACTAGCGCGCTCTCGACCTCGGCTGCGCCGATGCGATGCCCAGATACCTTTATGACATCGTCCACACGGCCCATGAGCCAGTAGTAGCCATCCTCGTCCTTCCTGGCGCTGTCGCCAGAGAAATATATATCTGGATTCGTCCAATAAGTCTCCTTATAGCGGGCATGATTGCCCCAGACGGTTCGGGTTATGCCCGGCCACGGCTTCCTAATGATGAGGTAGCCGCCCTCGTTGGTGCTGACCTCTTTCCCTTTTCCGTCCACGACCGCAGCTTCAATGCCGAAGAACGGCCTGGTGGCCGATCCTGGCTTGGTGGGGATCGCCCCAGGCATCGGTGCAATCATATGCCCACCGGTCTCGGTCTGCCACCAGGTATCCACGATGGGGCATCTTTCGTGACCGATGTTCTTATGATACCAAATCCAGGCCTCAGGGTTGATCACTTCCCCGACGCTGCCAAGGAGTCGGAGCGAGGACAGGTCCCGACCGGCCGGCCATTTCTCACCTTCTCGCATCAATGAGCGGATGGCAGTTGGCGCGGTGTAAAATATGTTGACCTTGAACTTCTCGATTACCTGCCAAAACCGGTCTGCCTGTGGATAGGTCGGTACGCCTTCGAACATCAGGCTCGTTGCCCCGTTCGACAGGGGACCGTAGATGATGTACGAATGCCCTGTTATCCAGCCGATGTCGGCTGTGGACCAGTAGGTGTCCTCCTCGCGGATGTCAAAATAATACTTCATTGTTAGGTGGCAGTAGAGCAAGTAGCCGCCGGTGGTATGGAGCACTCCCTTTGGCTTGCCAGTCGAGCCGGAGGTGTACAGAATGAAAAGTGGGTCTTCGGCATCGACTTGGGTCGCTTCGCAGACTGGCGATGCGACTTTCATCTCATCATGCCACCAGACATCCCGCCCTTCCTTCATTGTGACCGGAGCACCGTTGCGTTTGACAACGATGACCTTCTCGATCGAGGTGCCCTTGTCCAATGCACCATCTGCGTTTGCCTTTGTCTGAACAATCTTGCCGCTGCGGTATGTGCCATCTGCGGTGATCAATATTTTGCATTGGCTGTCCTCGATGCGGTCCTTGAGCGCCTCAGAACTGAAGCCGCCGAAGACGATGCTATGGATCGCCCCGATCCTAACGCAGGCCAGCATGGAGATCGCCAGCTCTGGTATCATAGGCAGATAGATGGAGATCCGGTCACCCTTCTTGACACCCATCTTCTTGAGCACGTTGGCAAACTTGCACACCTCGTAATGCAGCTCCTGGTAGGTCAGGGTGCGAACGTCATCCTCCGGCTCGCCTTGCCAGATGATCGCAGCCTTGTTCTTGCGAGGTCCATCTAGGTGACGGTCGACGCAATTGATGCAGGCATTCGTTTTGCCGCCTTCGAACCACTTGATGATGGCTTCTTTCTTGTCCCAGCTGAAGGCTTTCTTCCAAGGGGAGTACCAGAAGATTTCTTCCTTCGCCATCTTCTCCCAGAATGCCACGGGGTCAGCGATAGATTCCTCGTATATTCGCTCAAAATCCTGCAAGCTCTTTACCCTCGCCTTTTGTGCGAACTCTTCTGAAGGCGGGAACTTGCGATCCTCTTCTAATAATGACTTAATATTCTTCTCGTCACCCATGGCAATTCCTTCCATTCTCCGTTCTCCTTCGAGGCAGATTTTCGTGTCCCGGAAACGCTCCCCAAGGTTGCGAGATCGTATCCCATTTTCCTTAGTAGACGGAGAATGTGGCAGGCAACATGATTGCAAGGTAAAATGGTTACGGTAACTTCCAAAATCCCACGATCGCACGGTCAATATTCGGTTTTCGTAGAAGGTTACGAAGAATCATGATAGCGAAGTAAGATATTCGGTTAATTGAAGGGGAACGAGAGGGGTTGAGGTGGCAACTCCCCCTCGAGTTTATCCTTCTTTTAGGAATTCGCGGCGTGGTCCGGATGATAATGTCCGTCCACCTTGTGCTTCGACCAATCCTTCTCGATTGCGCGCAGCTCCTTGTAGAATTCTTTAAGCTCGCTCGGGTCCTCGCCGTGTTCTTCGATCTCCTCTGCGAGAGCCTTCATCTCATGAACACTGTGCGATTTCATCCAGGCGACGACCTCTGGCTCGAATTCCAAACCTTCCACATAGATGTCTTCTAGCTTCGTCCTCATCGTGCATCCCATCCCTAAGGCGTTTGTTTGCATCCCATCCTAAGATGTTTGGTGATTCGTCCGACTTACGTCAGACAAAACAACTTAATGTGTCATACAATATTTATATATTTCGAAGCTGAAATCCAACATCGACTTGAGTGACTAGCTCCAACCATAATCGCTTTCGAGGCAGCTTTGACCCTGTCTGACATTATAGAACGAATACTGGCCGCCCGCTTTGAGATTATATAGTCAGTAGAAAAGATATTAGAGATGAGTACCGCATTAACGCCTGCCAAGAGGGGAATGGGATGGGGTTTCTCGATTCATTGACGGACAGGGAATTAAAGGCGCTCAAGAAGGCGCAAAAGACGATCGAAGGGCCGGAGTACAGCATCACGATGGACGCGCTGATTAGGGCCCGCGACGAGCTCCAGGAAGGAGCTCCAGATCCGAACAATGTGGAGCATCGGCAAGACTTTTCCGATATCAATGCCCGCCTTAGCGGGCTGTGGCTTCGACTGGGGGATCATCAAGAAGCTGCTGCCGCGGCGGACAGGGCATTGATGTACATGCCGAATAACACTACGGCAGTCATAGCCAGGGCTCGGGCGACGGCATCGACCGGCGCAGTGGAGGACGCGATCTGCGTAATCGACTGGTCGCTCGCTCGCATACCGTCCGACAAGACGCTGTGGATGGAGAAGGGCTGGATCCTGGACCGTGCCGGTCGGAGCATGCCCGCTATTGAATGCTTCAAGAGAGTGATGGAGATCGACCCGAACGACCCCTCTCTCTATGACATCCTCGCTGAGAAGACGAATGAGAAGGGCCTCTGGTTCAGAAGGAAGGGCGAAGCACTGATGGCCAAGGAGCGCTACGAGGATGCGGTGAAGGCTTTCGACCAGGTGCTGGCTGTAGACCCGAAGGACTCCCTGGCGCTGATCGATAAGGGCAAGGCGCTGATGCTCCTGAACAGTTACGATGAGGCTGGCCTGGTCTATCAGAAGGTGCTTGAGATCGACCCTAGGAATTTCATAGCGCACCTGAACCGTGCCCGTGCACTTCGTGAGAGCAAGGACTTCCAGGGGGCGATCCAGCACTACAAGGAGGCTTTGCGGTCCAACCCGGCGGACAAGCATTCCTGGATAGAGGTAGCTTCCCTGCTTGAAATGCTGCAGCGGTTCGATGAGGCGCTGAAGGCGTACGACCGTTCGTTGGAGATCGACCCAGATTTCATCGATGGCTTGGAGGGACGATGTAAGATGTTGCGGCAGATGGACCGGCACGAAGAGGTGGTTGTCTGCGCCGCGAAGATCCTCGCAATAAAGAAAGACGACATGCTGGTGCATTCGTTGATGATCGGTGCCCTTACCAAGCTCGGTCGCTACGAGGACGCGCTGCATGCCATCGAGGAGGCTTTGATCATCTCTCCAAAGGACCGGGATTTGATGGAAAGGAAGAGGAATGTCCTCAAGGAGCTAGGTCATCACGATGAGGTCATCAAGGTGGCTACTGACACCATCTCCCATCACGACGAGGACGCCAACACCCTTTACGATTTGGGAATGGCGTTCTATTTTACTGGCAAGTACGAAGAGGCGATCAAGCCTTTGGAACGCTCCTTGAAGATCGATTCCAGCCGCGAGAGCGCCCTCGTGGCCATCAAGGAATGCAACAAGCGCCTCGGTCAGGACAAGGACGTCCTGGCCAGCTGCGAACGCATTATCGCTTTTAACCCCCGGAACAAGGAGGCCCTGGAAGACAAAGCCGTTGCCCTGGATCGGCTAGGCCGCAAGGACGACGCCATCGAGGTGTACCTGAAGATATTGGACATAGACCCGGAGGACGAGGACATCCTAGCTGACCTGGCAGTAGCCTATTTCACCAAGCAGAATTTCGAAGGTGCTCTGGAGCGGGTCACATCGGGGGTGGAAAGCTTCCCGGGGAACATCATCTTCTGGCGAGTGAAGGGGGATAGCCTCTTCGCGCTCGGTCGGAACGAAGAAGCGGTGGAGGCGTTCTCTCGCGCCGTCGAGCTGATGCCAGAGGATAAGCAGCTGCTTTATTCGAAAGGGCTGGCGCTCGAGAGCTTGCATCGCTACGAAGAAGCGGTGGTCTGCTATGACCATGCCATACAGTTCGATTCAGCGGACAAGAACCTTTGGTTGTCCAAAGGAGTGGCACTTGAGGCGTTGGGGCGAGAAGACGAGGCGCTCGGCTGCTATGACCTGGCGCTCTCGCTCGATCAGAGCAATCATTTCATTCACGTTCGCAGGGGCAAGGTCCTTGCCAAGCTGGGGCGGCACGAGGAGGCGGTGCAGTCCTATGACAGAGCGATCGAATCTGGTCCGAAGGAGATCGGGGTGTTCGAGGCGAAGAAGGAGTCGCTCAAGGCCCTGGGCAGGCACGAGGAGATCGTGGCCGTCGCAGATAAGATCATCAAACTGGACGCGACCAATTCCAGCGCCTGGGTTGACCGGGGTGTCGCCTCGCACGAATTGAAGGACCTCGACCAGGCCATCAAATCGTTCGACCGCGCGCTTGAGCTCGACCCGAAGAACATCGTCACCTTGGAATCGAAGAAGGCGGCGGTCATGGAGAAGGAGGATTACCCTGCCATCGTGCAGGTGTGCGACGCCCTGCTCGCCATCGATCCACGCAACCGGCACGCTCACATCGATAAGGCGATGGCGCTAGAGAAGCTGGGACGGTTGGAGGAAGCGGTAGCGGAGTACGACGCCGAGCTGGCGATCGACGAGAATGACCGCGTGATCTATAACAAGAAGGGGCTGGCCCTCATCGGCCTGCAACGCTACGAGGAAGCGGTTGAGGCCTTCGATGCCGCCCACAATCTTGACCCAGAGGACATGCGTACCCTGGACAACAAGGGTCGAGCGCTCCTCCTTATGCGCTCGTATACCGAGGCGCTGGAGATCTTCGAGAGATGCGTCAACGTCGCCCCGGAAGTCGCCCAGTACCATTCGGACATGGGGCGGGCGCTCGCTTCGCTGGAGCGCTACGAGGAGGCGGTGCAATCGTTCGACAAGGCGCTGGAAATAGACCGCAAGAATGGGCCAACCTGGAAGTACAAAGGCCTCGCGTTATCCAAGATCGGCCAGCAGGAGTCGGCCATCGCCTGTTACAATCACGCCATCGACTACGGCGTCGAGGACCTGCTCATCTATAGCTCGAAAGCACGAGCACTGGACGAGCTGGAACGCTACCCAGATGCGTTAGAGAATTACCAGAGGGCGATAAGCTACGACGACAAGGACGCCTCGCTCTGGGCACGCTTGGGCGGCATCTATGCCAAGACCGGGGATATTGAGCGCGCCGCGGACGCCATCGATCATTCATTGAAGCTCGACCCGCAGGGTAGGAAGGCCTGGGCCAACCGAGCCACGCTGATGGAGAAGCTGGGCAAGGACGAGGAGGCGCTGAAGAGCTACGACAACGCCATCGGCATGGAGCCGACCGATCCGTTCCTTTGGAGCGGGAAGGGCCTAGTGCTGTTGCGGCTGCGCTCGAACGATCTGGCCATGAGAGCTTTCGACAAGGCGCTGGAGCTCAATCCGTCGTTGGAGTCGGCCATCGAAGGGAAGAAGGTCGCCGATGAGCGCGTGCACCAGGATGAGATCGCCACCTACGCCATGAAGGTCCTGGAGGCCGAGAACAGGGTCGGGACGGAGATCAGCAAGGAGGACGCCTTCCGAGAATGCAGCATACCATACTCTCATTTGGACGAGGTCTTCGCCTTCCTGGAGGAACAGGCATCGGTGAACGTCGCTTCGATGAGCGAAGCAGAGCTGTCGAAATACGAGGAAGCGTCGCGGCGAGTGCTCATGGCGGCCTACCGATCGCCATCGGTGGCGAGGCACGGCCTGAAGCTGGCCGATGTGGTCTTCAACATGAACGAGCCGGACATGGTGGATGGCAAGAACCTGCTGGCTTACATCGAGCAGGTCAACAAGATGGACATCCGCTCGATGCCAGTGGACCCGGAAACGGAAAAGCTGCTCCGGAAGACGCTCAGCCTGCCGGAGGAGAAGCGCTCGGTCATCGGAATAATGGAGAACCTTGGTGTGGGGATTCTAACAGCCAGGCAGTTGATGACAATGGTGCGGTCCTTCAAGACCAAAGGGCATCGGGCATCGCCGGTCAGGGTGAAGGAGTCAGAACCGGAAGTCGCACAAGTGGAGATCGACGCCGAAGAAGGAGGGGAGAAGGACCTGGTCGAACGTGCGACCGAGAAGGCCGAGGGAAGGGACGAGAGGCCGAGCCAGCGCCGCTCCATGTACGCGGACCCAGACCTCAGCTCCAACTTCTACAAGGACGAGCGGAAAGCCGAGGCGCGCAGCGCTGCGGCCGAGGGCGGCGACTTCAAGGGACGTCGCTGCCTGTTCCATGGCGGAATAGCAGTGATGAAATGTCCCAATTGCAGCGCGGTGCTGTGCCGCGAATGCAAAGCGTCTGGCGTCTGTCCGAGATGCAAGACCTCGCTTGGTATCCAGAGACCGAGAAAGCAGAAGGAAGAGGAAGAGATCGAGGAGGGCGAGGAGAAGGAAGAGCAGGAAGAAGTGCAGGAGCAACCGGAAAGGGAAGAAGGCCAGCAGAGGGACTTCTCTCGGCTCTAATCCGGAGATTCCGGATTTTCCTCAAGGAACGATTCGAGGTAAACGGCGCGATCGCTCTCGATCGCGTCGACCTTCATCATCTCCCTGAGGAAGGTGGTCGCATAGCAGCCCTTCCCCAGAGCCAAACCTATCTCCAGATCGCTGCCCTTGACAGAATAGGTCAGCTCGGAATACTTGGCAACGATCTCCCTCCTACTGCCGGTGGAACTGCATTCTGGTATAGTTGGCACGATAAAGTCCTGCCGATCGATGCTTTCTTCGGCAACGATAATATCCTCGATCTCGCCCGGTTCACCTTTTGCCATCACGCTCTCCGAGCCGAACAGGACAGCGCTGACATAGGCCCGTCCGTTCCGCACCTGGGTAGCGACCAGGTCTAGGTTCGTTTTCGTCACCGGAATGTATTTGTCATGGTCCGGAAGGCCGTCCTTGTCGACAGGTAGCACCACGTCCCCAACCAACGGCTCGTTCAGCGGCAGGCCGCGCCGGATCCGTTCGCTAACGATGCGATTGAACAGGTATGACTGGTAGGCGTGAACGAACATCATCTGCAGGTTGCGGGGCATCGCCATTATCGCCCCGGGGTAGTCGTCCGGCTTCTGGGCGAGGTGGCCCACCACGATGCGCTCGAACATGAGGGTCCGAGGCAGCATCTTCAGGCCTTCGGAGAAATCATGCGTCTCCTGGATGTATCTCCTAGCTTCGCGTGCTTCCTCGTTCTCTGCCGGGACGGGGTTCGCCGCATAGGCCAGGACGGCTTTCTCGAACTCTCCTTTGATGATGTGCTTTCCCACGATGTGCGTTATCGGCCTAAGCGAGCCAAATCTCTGCACCCCGAAGAAGTTGGGGAACCCCCGCAGAACGTTGAGATCGGCGATCGTTGCGGCGACCGTTGAATTGAGCCGCTCCCCCTCCATGGCACAATCCCTGACCCTAATGCGGAAGCGGTTGCCGATCAGATCCCCGANNGATGGTCATGTTCTTCTTCGCTCGGTAAGCGTCAGCGATCGTAACCTGATGGATGTTGATATTCTGCACGGATTCCAGCGGCGCTTCGAAGGACATCAATTGCGAGGTTATCGCTCTCTTGTCCTTCGTGCCGGCGAAACCGATGCGATAGCGTGAGATGCCCAAGGCGTGAGAGAGCACGCGAATGAGCCGGTTAGTCTCCCAATTCTCAGAAGTGACCTTCGCAATAACGAATCGGCCAGAATCGTCACGAGGCGGGAACCGGGAGATCTCCTCGACCAGGAAATCGTCGCATTGCTTCTTGACCTTGCCACCAGTTCCTGGGGTGTCGGTGTAAAAGACTTCCAGCCCGATAACGCGCTCAGAAGAATCGGATTCCAAGGGACCCATGGTCTATTACTTCAGCTCTTTGTTCAGCTTTTCCCTGGCCTCTTTGAACGTGTTCGAGATAACCTTGGTGGCTCGCTTCAAGGCCGTCTGGGGCTTGCCGCTGCTGACCTTCACATAAAGCGTTGGGCCGGCTTCCCGGTTCGCCGCGGTGTACTTCACTTCGGTGACTAACTCGTCCTCAAGAAGCTCCTTCACCAGTGGAGAGATCAAAGTCATATCAGCTTCCTTGATTTGGATCTTGATCGAGTCCTTGTCCTTCTCTAGCAGCTGAATCTCCATGATTCCGCCACTATTAATGGCGCGATTATAAACCTTTTCATATTTTAGGACTCGACTTTCTTTAACTGCTTGGAGTACATTTGCTCCAATTCCTTGCTGGTGGTGGCCTCCCTCGGCTCCTTGTCATCCCGGAAGCGCCCGGTGAAACGGGGGAACCGCACTGCCAGGCCAGAATCCTTCCGGACCAGGCCATAGGCCGTGGTGTGGATCGGACTGACAGTGATCTCTGCGCCCAGAACCTCAAGCACCATCGATGGCTCGAACCAGTAATCGGCCTCCATCTTCGAGACGACCTTGGGATGCTTCTCCTTCAGCTTGTGCGCCTCCAGCTTTTGAGGGAGCGCCGCCAATGTGGCGTCGTCGAAGCCCGAGCCGAGCTTGCACACCGTTTCGAAGACGTCCTCCTGGTCGTTGTAGGTCGCCATCAGCAGAGCTCCATAGTTGCCTGCCCGCCTGCCCCTGCCAGCATACGCACCGACGACCACCAGATCCACTGTATCGGTCATCTCCGAGCGGTACTCCTTCTTATACTTTATCCAGAGGAATCCGCGAGAGCCAGCACGGTAGAACGAATTCTCGTCTACCGACTTCGCCATCAGTCCTTCGCAGCCATCTTTCAGAGCTTCCTTGAAGAATTCCTCGACGCCGTCAACGTTGTCGTAGATCCGCATCTCGGAGAACCGCGCCTCCTCGGTCTTCTCGAACGCCGATTCGAGCGCCTTCCGACGCTCTGGATAAGGCATCTGCGTCATGTCCTTCCCGTCCAGATAGACGCAGTCGAAGAGGAAGACCCGGACAGGGTAGTCCTCGATGGCATCCTGCAGCCCGTGCTTGCGCCCCCTTCGATGGGAGACCTCTTGGAACGGCAGCAGCTCACCGGTATTGAGGTCAACTGGCACGCACTCGCCTTCCACGATAGCGCTTTTCATCCTGAACGATGCCTTCAATGCCTTGACGACGTCAGGGAACTGCTCGGTGAGATCCTCCAGACGACGCGAGAACAGCTGGATCTTTCCATCCCGGATATGTGCTTGAACCCTGACCCCATCGTACTTGTATTCGAATGCCGCCTTGCCGCCCATTCGGACGAGTATCTCCTGCGGGGATGGCAGTCGCTCTGCAAGCATGGCTCGCATCGGGCTCCCCACCTCGACTTGCATCTGGCGGATGGCATCGATGCCATTCCGGCAAAGGGTCTCGCCCACCTTCCCAAGGTCCGAGGAGATGTTGAAAGCGCGCTCGATGGCATCGCGATCCTCTTTGCTGGCGAACGCCAACGCCAACGCGTCGACCACGGTCATGGCCGCCACGCCCAAACGCATGTGGCCGGTCACCATTCGAGAGATGAACTTCGCCTCTTCCGCGCTGGCATCGTTGAGTATCTCCGCCAGCAGCTTCATCTTAACGTCCTGGCTTCCCGAGCCTTCGGAGCCAGCGATCTTCTCGAGGTTCTCGTATACTCGGTCCAAGGTGAGAGCTTCCGAGAAAAGGGTGCGCTGCTTCTTCACGGCGAAGACCTTCTGCGCAACGATCCCTGGATCACCCTCCTTGAGCCATAGCTCCTGTATGTCGTCATCTTTCATCCCCGAGGACATGGATAGAGTTTTCAGCAGCAGTCGGTCTGCCATGCCCAGCTTCTGAGGATAGAAATCGGGGTAAAGCTGCCCCTGGGTGAGATAGATCATACGATGCAAGGTTTTGCAATCCGCTTGCTTGAAGAGAGTGGCCAGGATACTTGTCATCTCCAAGCGGCTGGCGGTCTTCTCTAGCTCCTCATAAACCATCGCCAGGTCTTGGAATTGCATCGGTTTCAGAAGCGTGAGACAGCGGATAAACCTACCTCAACCCGCCTGACAATGGTTGTTGGAGCACAATCAAAAAGGGAATGTTATGCAAATCGTTTGGGATAGCCGATGAAAGGATTGATAGTGGGATAATTGTCAGATGGCATTGTCTCTACTCGCTCTTCCTCTTTAATCTACCAACTTCCTTTTGGACCTTTCCTTCTGCCTGCTCAATCTTGCCCTTGACCTGTTGCGAACGGTTATTGGTCAATTTGCTCACTTCTGCCCGTATCTGTCCAGTGGCTTCCTTGCGCCTTCCCTTTGCCTCGTCCTTGTTCATGATTGAAAGACGCGGAGCGGGATTAATAAATACATAGCTTCCATGGCTGGTGTGCCAATCCTTTTTGGTTGATCATTCACTTCTTCTCTATGAATAATCAGATAGCGAACGTTGCCCCTTCTGGGTATTCTTCGTTTCGTCGTCCTCATGGCCCGCCTCGATGCCCTTCTCTCGGTCCATGCTCCGTTGCACCTGGAGCAGGCCGCGTCTCATCGACCTCTCCTTGTTCGATGATGCATAGGCGTAAGCCTCGTCGCGGGTCCCTTTGGTGACCAGCACCACCACTCTTCCCGAGCGCTTCCTTCCGGTCCTTCCCCGACGCTGGATCGCCCGGATCTCCGAAGCCACTGGCTCGTAGAAGACCACCAGGTCCGTCGAAGCCACATCCAAACCCTCCTCGCCAACGCTGGTCGCCACGAGAACATTGAATTCGCCGCTCCGGAAGCGGTCTAGCACACCGACCTGCTCCTTCTGCCTCAATCCCTTCTCACCGCTGTGCATCGACTGCCCCACTAGCTTTACTACTCGAACACCGTCCACCGTCGCCAGCTTCGAGGCCATGAGGTCGGCGGTATCGCGGAAATGCGTGAACACGATCACTCTCGAATCTGGATTCTGGTTGACTTGCCATGAGACGATTGTCATCACCTTGGCAAGCTTCGGGTGCTCCACCTTAAGCGTCAAGAGCATTTCCTGGGCCTTGATGAACTGAGCCGAAGCGACGATGGTGCGAGACGCTTTACTGCCGCCATCGGCAGTTGCCTCCTCCTGCAATCCCTTGAGGTAGTTGCGTAACGCAGTTGCACCCTGCGTCTCGGCCATCTCCAGCGCATGATCCACCTTGATCGCCATCGCCTGCAGGCTCATCGCCTGGAACAGGTTGCGATGCTTCTCTCCGCTGCGGCTTCGCGCCTGGAGCGCATTCCCGACCTCCAGGAGGTACTTGCGAGTGACAGGCCTTTTCTTGTCAAGCACNNCCCGAACTTCGTCAGCATGGAGACGTATTCATCATAGAGATTCCTCAATACGAAGATTATTCGCTTCATCTCCGGCGGCACTTCGACCTCAACAAAGTCCGTTTGGATGTCGTGTACGTATTTTATAACGTCTGGGTCGCTCTCGGAGCGCACTTCGATGTGATCGATGCCCAGGTTCTTGCAGACCTCTTTGATGCGAGATCCGCTCGACCCAGGCGAGGCTGTCATTCCCAGCACCAATCCTGCGTATTGGCCGTATTCCGTCGCCACGCTCACGTATGCATAATTACCAACGGCGCGGTGCGCCTCATCGAAGATGATCAGCTTGACCTTCTGAAGATTGGCCCGCTCGCTCCTTAGGTCATTGGCGACGACCTGAGGGGTTGATGCAATGACGTCGTTCTCAAGCCAAAGAAGCTCCCTCTCCTCAGGCGTGACCTCGCCGGTCATTACCGCCACTTTCTTGTTGATCAGGTGTTCTCGCAGGAAGCAGGCATGCTGTTCGACCAACGGCTTCGTCGGTGCCAAGAAGAGGACCCTTCCTCCTTTCTTGGAGAGCACCTCAGCTATCACTCTCAAAGCGATGATGGTCTTGCCCATGCCGGTCGGGAGCACGATTAGGGTCGATTCCTTCGAAGCGATCCTGGCGAGAGCTGATTGGTACTCGCGGTCCTCCACCGTTCCTTTCGTGATGAGCGGATGCTCGACGAACACGTCGTTCAAATGCTAAGCTGATTAAAAGAAGATTGTGGGAAGGTGTTTGATAGTGGTTTAATGACAGCCGCCACCGCAGGTGTCACAGCCAGCTGCGTTGGGATTGTTGACAATGAGCCCCGATCCATACGGGGTCTCGATGAAGTCGACCGAACAATCCTGGAGCAGGGTGTTCGTCTCGTCGTCGTAGTAGAGTGAGAAGCCTTCCGCTTTTTGCTCCATGTCAGTCTCCTTCTTCCCTTGCTGGAAGGACATTCCGAATTGGGGGCCGGAGCAACCCATGCCCTGCATGTAAATCCTGATACCATATCCCTGCTTGTTGTTCTTCGCTAGCAGGTCGTTGATGTACTTGGCAGCTTCTGGAGTGACCGTTACCATGAGATCATACACCTTGCCAATGAAAAACCCGATAGTCTATATAAAGCCTTCTTTAAATGATGCTTGGGACTGGTGACAATCGCACATAGCCAGATGCAAACTGGCCGCGATAGCTTTAATGAGCGGCTCGATATTAGGAGCGGAAGTGCCTCGCGTGCTCGATTTTATCCCTCTCCGTCGTTCGGACATTCCTGAGCTGGTCAGGATAACCAGGGAGAACATGGCCCAGATAATCCTCTCGGCTTGGGGCGTGGAATGGAGGGACGAGACGCTCCTTGAGACGTTGATGAACGCCAACCTGCGCATCGAGGTTGCTCTCGAGGGCGAGCAAGTTGTCGGCTACTACGTCCTGGACCAGATGGAGGACTACGTCTTCATCATCTCCATCCAATTGGAGAGGAAGCATCAAGGGGAAGGATTGGGACGCTGCCTAATGGAAAGGGTCGAGGAATCAGCGTGGCGGTCCGGATTAGAAGGCGTTGAGCTTTGTGTCCAATCGACCAACGACCAGGCGATCGGCTTCTACCGGCATCTGGGATACCGATTGGCATCCAGGCGGCGGAACAACCTTACAATGCGCAAGGCGTTCGAACGAAAAGCGTGAATGTGATGGGCAAACACGAGATCGAGGTGGCAAAGAGCCGGGTCAGAATCGTGGACGGCAACGTGGAGGTGCTCTCCGACCCCCTGGTCAAGCAATGCCCCCTGCGATCCCATCTCTATGGATGCGAGGAGGAGGACCGGGAACGGTGAAGAGAGTTCTTGAGTCGCACATCAAGGACCTGGGGATGTACAGCTCCGAACGCAATTTCAACTTGGTGAACGACCCGGTTTCCTTCGGGGCGTCCGAGATGATCATGGATGCGATGCGCGACGGCCTGCTGGATGCTGCCGTCTCTGTATGCGAGGGCGTAGGGACGGTCGTTATCACCAGGCCGGACCTAGTCGAGATGGTCGGGGCTCACATGACCGGAATCGTGTCGACCTCGCCGATACCGGAGGTTCGGAAAAGCCTGCTGCGCCGAGGCAGCTTCATCCTTGACAAGAAGTGCACCATAGACCAAGTAAAGGGGTTCCAAAGGGCAGTCAAGGCTCGTCTCGGCAAGCTGATAATCCTCAATCGCGCNNGAGCATGCCCGACCAATTCCTGGTCCAAAGGGCGAATCTTCCGCGATTGGACCACGACCGGCAACCAAAGCCGCTGCTCTGAATCCTGGACTCTTCAATTGCCAAAGGGCAACCCATTGCCAGTAGATTTTTTTTGCTCATGCAAAGGATTATCATGACCGCTCTTGATAAAGGCCGATTAAGGTATGGCCGAAAAGGTCGAGGTCTCTGGCTTGGAGGCCCAACCGGAAAAAGAAAACGGTGATGTTCAGGTCACCCTTCGTCGCGATCTGGGTCTGCTCGAAGTCCTTATGATCGGAATCGGACCGAACATCGGGTCCACCATTTTCATTCTCATCGGCTCTGCGGTGGGAATTGCTGGACCGGCGATAATCCTCGCATTCGTGCTGAATCTGGTCGTGACATTGTTCACGGCTATGGCATATGCCGAGTTGGCAAGTGCTTTTCCCGAAACGGGGGGAGGATATCTCTGGGTCAACGAAGGTCTTCCTCGTCCATTGGGGTTCCTTGGCGGTTGGATGTCATGGGTGGGGCATTGCATCGCTTGTGCGGTTTACGCAATCGGCTTCGGATGGGGCGTGAGCTCGCTGTTCGGGCAGTATAATATCATCTTTTTCGGGTTCGATGCGGAAACCGTGGCTAAAATATTCGCTGCTTTGATCGCGGTCGCCTTTATCTATATCAACTATCGAGGCGTGAAGGGCGCAGGGCGCTCAGAAATAATAATTTCAGCGTTCCTGATCGGCATCATCGTCATCTACGTCCTCTTTGCCATCGGCTATCTTTTGAGCGGCAATGTCGCCAGCGATGCATACTCGCCATTCATCCCATTTGGATACATGAGCATCGCCACATCCATGGCCTTCACCTTCATGATCTTCGAAGGATACGAGGTCGTCGCCCAGACAGGAGAGGAGGCCAAGGATCCGGAAAGGACCGTCCCCCGGGCCATGTTCCTCTGCATCGGCATCAGCTGTGGACTCTTCTTGGTAATTGCGGCGGTCACCTTGGGGATCCTGGGCTACAACGAAATAGTGGTGATGTCGAATGCAGGCCTGGGGCAAGACGCTCTGGTGGTCGCTGCAAGGACGATCAATGTACCATTCCTTGGGGGAGCGCTCATCTCCATCGGCATCGTCATCGGATCGATCGCTGCCGTGAACTCGGTGGTGTTCTCTGCCTCCCGCGTGTCCTTCGCGATGGGGCGAGATGGCAATTTACCACTCGTCTTCGGGAAGCTCCATCCAAAGAACCAGACTCCCGGGGCAGCGCTCCTAATAAGCGGCGCCATAATCATCGCTGCCGCCATCATCCTGCCTTTAAACCAGGTGGCATCGATGGCCGATATTCTCATCCTCTTACTCTTCACACTGGTCAACATGGCGGCTATCACATTGCGCAAGAAGCGACCCGATGTGAAGAGGCATTTCATCACCCCTTGGTTCCCCTATATCCCATTGGCGGGAATCGGCACAAAACTGTTCCTCGCAGTCGCATTGTTCTCCTATGAGCCGTATGCCTGGTGGCTGGCGATCACGGTCGTCTTCATCGGACTGCTGTTGCACTACTTCGCAAAAGGCAAGGTGGAGATCGAACGGATCGAAGCGCCGGAGCAGATCAATCTCAGCCCAGAGCAGTTGAAGAGATATCGCGTACTCATCCCAGTGGACGATCCCAAGGCAACGGCACTCATCGAGCTCGGCTCCATCATCGCTCAGAACAATGGAGGAGAACTGTTGCTGATGACGGTGGTCGAAGTTCCAACTGCCGTTCCGATCAATGCCGTCTCGAAGAAGGTTGTCGAGGACCGCAAGAAGATGCTGGAGAAGTTAAAGAGGCTGGCGGAATTGAAGGGCGTTCCGACACGAGCCGTCGTCTCTGTTTCCCACGAAGTCGTCACGGCCATAATTGACACGGCGAAGGAGGAAGCGGCCAACATGATCTTGATCGGCTGGAAAGGCTATACCCATACGAAGAAAGGCGTCCTTGGCCGAAAGATCGACGAGATCCTCAAGCAGAGCCCGTGCGATGTGATCACGCTAAGAGCTGAGGAGAAGTTGAAGCCAGAACGGATTCTCATCTTGTCTGGTGGGCTCTGGCATGTCTCCTCAGCCACCAAGATCGCAGCGGAGATCGCCATCGCCGATTCATCCCGCATCACCATCCTGAACGCGATAATCAACGAGAAGCATATGCAGAAGGCGAGGGACTACGCCAAGCGCCTTACCAGGATCGTGGAGACTGAGGGCGTCCCGGTGATCACACAGGAGATCCATCCCGAAACCATCGTCGGTGGTGTGGTTGCGGAATCAATGGATTACGACCTGCTGGTAATGGGCGCCTCCGCCGCGAAGAGCTGGGAGCGTTTCGCCTTCGGCCCGATACAGGACAAGATAGTCAAGAATGCGAAGTGCCCAGTGATGATCTACAAGCGCGTGGTTACTCCCGCCACTCCTGTGCAAGAGCAGAAACAGAAGGAAGAGGAGGAGCGAGAGGAGCTGGAAGAGGAGAAAGAGGAGAAGCAGCTGGAGAAGGTCAGCGATTTGTGAGGCCAACGAACTCATCAAGAAATTGGTTCGTGGTCTCCACTGGTATCCTTGCACCGGCGCTCGTGGGATGACCTCCACCTTCCAGTCCGTGGACGGCGGTGAAGTCCTCGACGAACCTGCCCAGGTTCAGACCGTCAGGCTGTAGGCCGCGCAATGAGACTGAGGAGTGCTGCTTCCTTTGGTTCACCATTATTGCGTAATTGCAGCCCTTCTTGCGTGCCACCTCGACCAATGCCCTGGTCCCGAAGCCGTAGAGCGATCGGTTCTTGTCATGGCTCTCCAAAACGGCCGTTCCGCCTCGGATGGTAAGGTTGCTGCTAACCCTGGCGAGAGCCTTGGGCCAACGTTGCTCGTTAACGACTTGCAAGTAGCGACGTTTGATCATTCCGACTTCCGAGGGCCATAGGCCTTGTGACAAACGGGCGCTAGCTTGCACGCGGAAAAGATCGTCGCCAATATCCAAACGCCAGGCGAAGTCGAGGACCCTCGCCTCATCGAAAACCTTCTTGAGGCCGTTCAACTCGACCTCCTCTTCGAGGAGGTCGGTTTCGCAATACTCCATCAGGTCGGCTATGGCTACCAGTTTGCGCATTCCGCTATCAATCCTCAAATGATGATAAAGAACGGAAGCCGCTGACATGCCTTCCTTGACCACGAGGGCGCTCCTCACATCGCTGGTGGCATTGGGCTGGTGATGATCGATGGTGATCACCTCCCGCTCCGGTATGATCGCCCTGATCCCTTTCTCGAGGTCGGGGACTAATGCGAGGTCAGCCAGCACAACATTTGAAGAGTTATGGTCTAGCGAAAGGACTTTGGCTCCCGCCGAGGGAGAAGTGACGAACGATACCCGTGCTTGTGGGAACAGCCGTAAGAACAAAGAGGCACAGACTATGCCATCCACGTTCCCCCGAGTTATCAGATGCCTATCCCGGTCGTCCCTGGAGAAGCTATCCATCCCTTCCGTGACAAGAATTAACATCATGAGTATAATAAACATTGGTGACTGGCATCATGTCGTGATCGCCTAGCTTCAAACATCTTTCGAATGGTTCTAACGAGATTGATTAATGCCGAATACGATTACCGCGTGGGATGCACGAGAATTCGATCGAGGAAAAAGCCGCTAAGGCTAGGAGGTCCCGCGTAACCTCCGTGTATGGCCATAGGTTATGGAACCCGAACCTCGTCCAACTCATCAGGGCGAGATGGAGCCGCAAGGTTAGGTCTCGTCCGCTGAGGTAGAAAGGATGTCACAAAGCGATATCAATCAGCCGTTTCTGACGGTGGGGCAGCGTTTCGGTTACTCTCAGGTTGATGCCGAATTCCATCCATACAAGGAATTCAAAACAACCTGGCAACGCTGCGGCTCAAGTGCCGAGTTCAAGGTCACGGATTACCTGGCTAACGCCAGTCCTGAGGTCCTCGAGGAATTCGCCAAATGCCTTTTCATTCGAATACAACAGCAAAGGAGCGAGGTGTATTCAGAGCCGATACTCAACTGGCTGCAATCACCCAATTTCATTGAACGAAATCAGCCGATCTACCTTCGGCGCAGCCGCAATTTGTTATGCTCCCCGCGAGGAGTGCATTATGATCTGCGCGAAATCCTCGAATCGTTGCGCAACCAGGGTCTCGTCAAGGATGGTAATGCTGCCTTCATAAGCTGGACGGACAAGCCGAACCGATTCAGAATGGGGTATTGCAGCGTTCTGATGAAGGTGGTGGCGATATCTTCCATACTCGATTCCTCGGAGATCCCGAAATATGTGGCAGAATACGTTCTCTATCACGAAATGCTCCATCTCGAGAAAGGATTGGATTCGATGAGGTCGCAGCACAACGCTGAATTCCGACGTATGGAGCGAAAATACCCGCGTTTCCGAGAGGCCGAGGATTGGCTCAAACGGATTGCCAGTGAGAGCAGATGAGCTCAAAGCTAGACCTCGATCGCTCTCCGGAGGCAGACGATAAGGCTATCTCGCTCGCGAGCGATTGTGTGCTTATGGCAGCAGTCACCCCCAAGGTTCAATTCGTGAAGGACCTCAAAGAAGGAGAGGAGGTCGAAACGACCTTTTCGGTGAAATTCAAGAAGCCGATCCGCAAATATGCCAGGGGGTTCATGTTTGAATTGAGGCTCTCAGATAGGAGTGGAGAGATCACGGCAAAGTATTGGGGGCAGAAAGAGGAGGAGGCAGTCCGAAAAGTGTATGGGAGCTTCAACGCGAATGATATCGTTCATGTCAAAGGATTGGCAAGCACGTATCGAGACGCCCCAGAGATCTCAATAAGCCCGGAGAACAAGGGGGATAATGAGGGTCGAGCTAAGCTGCATCGACTTGACGGATTTCGTCGATGTCAGCGATAACGACTTGAGCGCGATGCGCCACGAGATCATACAATCGATTTCCAGTGTTCAGAATGATCACCTGCATCAATTGCTCGAGCGGATATTCGTCGACGAGTTCACGGATCAATTCATGAAGGCCCCGGCATCCATGTGGCTGCATTGCAACTGGGTGGGCGGACTAGCCGAACACACCCTCAATGTCATGCATATCTGCGAGTTCCTCTCGATAAGCTATCCCGAGCTGGACCGGGATCTGTTGGTGACTGGGGCATTGTTGCACGATGTCGGCAAGGTGCTGGAATACGATGTCACGACCAGCATCGACGTTTCCGAGGAGGGAATGCTCAGGGGGCACATTGTCATCGGGGCGGAGATTGTTTCTCGCGTCTGCGATTTGATCGAGGGCATGCCAGACTCACTAAGGTTGAAGATTATCCATATGGTTCTGTCGAGCCACGGAGAGCTCGAATTCGGATCTCCCAAGAAGCCGCAGTTCCCCGAGGCCGTGGCGCTTAATTTCGCTGACAATATCGATTCCAAATTGGAGCAGTATATCGCGGCGAAAGGAAGAGCGAACACCGAGGACCCTTGGATTTACGATAAGAAATTGGGGCACATTTACCTCAAATGATTAAGCCACATAGCGGAATTTCATTCCTTCCTTATTGCCTTCTCGAGCACTTCGGATAACTCCTCTACGGTGAAAGGCTTGGGAACCAGTCCACAGAATCCATATGCCCTGTAATTCTCTACGACGGGGTCGTTAACCATTCCGCTGCTTACCAAAGCTCTGACGTCTGGATCGATGATCATCAGCAAACCGATTACATCCCGCCCACCAAGGCCATCCTTCACTGTTAGATCGAGAATAACGAGATCAAAAGGCTTCCCGGTAAGGCTCTGCATTCGGAAGGCATCGATGGTGTCTTCTCCCCTCCGAGTGAGGACCGGCTCATAATCGAGGTATGACAGCACATCGCCCAGTATCTCTAGGACTGGAGGATCGTCATCTAGAACCAGTACTCTCCCCTTGTTGGACATTTCATTCCCGATCTTACCATCAAATCATCATTTTGAACGTAAAAGGGTTAGCTCATAGAATCATCGATGATAGAACAACACTCCAGGTGTCCCCTGGCCCTAACAGATTGGTTCACGGACGGGCGGAGCCCTATTCTCCCCACACTGACCCGGGCCAGGGGTTTCTTGTTGTGCTCCGGGGTTGTCCTCCAGTCATGACGCGACGTCACATCGCAGTTCCTGCAGGGACCCATAATGCGGTGCACTTTTCGCCCCCAGCTTATTTAGAGGTTCACCCGTCCCCTCTGTAATTATTTGGAGGCAAGGCTTCCTAGACGGCCTAAGTATTAAACCCTTTCATTCGAGATCCTCTTCCCTTTCAGCACATCCAAAACTGCGAAGAGCTTTATCTGCGTCCGAGGATTATTCGGTCGATGTCGATATCGGTGGGCTGCAGCGGCTGGTCGTACGATGACTGGATTGGCAAGTTCTATCCGATGGATTTGGCGAAGAAAAAGGGCGAATGGTTCTCGTTCTATGCCGGCTACTTCAATTCCGTGGAGATCAATTCCACATTCTATCGACCGCCCAACGACTTCATGGTGAACTCTTGGACCTTGAAGGCCAAAGCCCACCCTGGGTTCGAATATTCGGTGAAGATGCCAAAGCTCGTCACCCACGAATCGATGGTCAAGGGCGAGGCGCTGGCAGCGAGCGAACAGGCAACAAGTTTCGAGCGCATCTGCGTCAAGCCACTGGCGCGAATGGGAATGGTGGGCAGCGTGCTGCTTCAGCTCTCCCCCTATTTCAGGAACGAGGGCAGCTCTCAGAAGACACTCGCAAGCGTTCTGGACGCGGTGAGCCATGCTGACATCGATTACTCTGTGGAATTCAGGCACCGATCTTGGCTGGATGAGAGCAAAAGGGAGATCGTGAGCGATGTAGCCGAGTTATTGAAGGAGCGCAACGTCGCCATAGTGCTGGTCGACGGTCCGGGGTTCCCCATCACCCACAGAGAGACGGCGGACCATTCCTATGTTCGCTTCCACGGCAGGAACTACGACATCTGGTACACCGATGAGAGCGAGGGTGATCTGCGCCTTAACCGTTACGATTATCTATACACCAAGGAGCAGCTGGAGGCCTGGGTCCCGAGGATCAGGGAATCTGAGAAGGATGTGAACAAGGTCAGGGTGTTCTTCAACAATCATGCGACCAGCAAGGCGGTCCGCAATGCCTTCGACATGATGGACCTCCTGGGGATCGAGCACAAGAGCAAGGAGATCAGATTGCAGAGCCAAAAAACCCTTTCCGAATGAGCCAGATGCACGGATGTTTAACGTCGAAACGCACGTTTTTATGTCAAATCCATCATTAGGAGGAAGAGGGACGGACCAAATGAAGGAGCTTTTCGAACCCTCATGCATCGCGATAATCGGTGCAGCTCGGGAAGAGACCAAGATCGGTCATATCGTCCTCAAGAACCTTATCGATTCTGGATTCCCTGGGAGACTGTTCCCCATCAATCCCAAGTCCAGCGAGATTCTGGGCCTGAAATGTTTTAGCTCCATTCTCGAGATCCCCGGTCCGGTGGACTTGGCAGTGATCTGCGTTCCGAACGATTACGTGCCAGATGTGGTGGAGAACTGCGGACGCAAGGGAACGAAAGCGGTGATAATCATCTCCGCTGGATTCAAGGAAATGGGCAAGGAAGGTGCGGAGCTTGAAAGAAGGGTGGCCGAGATTAGGCAGAGGTACGACATGCGCATCCTTGGCCCGAACTGCCTCGGTGTGATCAATACCCATGCGAAGATGAACGCCACTTTCACCAAGAATTATCCTCGATCTGGGCCGATTGCCATTACCTCTCAATCAGGCGCCATCTGTTCGACCCTGCTAGATTGGTCCTCGGAGGTCAAGGTCGGGTTCTCCAAGTTCATCAGCGTGGGGAACAAGGTGGACATCGACGAGGCTGACCTGCTGGAATATCTCCGGGACGATCCTCTGACCAAGGTCATCGGGATGTACATCGAAGGAGAGGAGCGAGGGATCGATTTCATGAGGCAGGCCACGCTAACGTCGATGAGCAAGCCAGTGATCGTTCTCAAATCGGGAAGGACCAGCAGCGGCGCGAAGGCGGCATCATCACATACCGGAGCTCTGACGGGCAGTGACAAGGTCTATGAGGCAGCGCTGAGCCAATCGGGAACGATAAGGGTCAAGTCCCTCGAAGAGATGTTCGATCTCCTCCTGGTGTTTGCCAATCTCCCGCCGCTCAAACCGGGTGGGGTGGCCATCGTCACCAACGCCGGCGGCCTCGGCGTCCTAGCGGCGGATTCGTGCGGCGATTACGGATTGAACATGGTGACTTTCTCGTCCGAGACGATACAGAAGCTAAAATCGAATCTGCCCGAGGAGGCTAATCTCTACAATCCGGTCGATGTGATCGGCGATGCCGACGCTGCGCGATACGATTTCGCCATCCGTACCGTCATGGACGATCCGAGCGTTTCGATGGTCCTGGTATTGCTAGCTCCCACGGACTTGGTGGACATCGCCTCGGTGGCGAACCTGCTGGCCGGGTTTGCTGGAAAGGCCATAAAGCCCTTGGTCGCGACCTTCGTCGGTGGAGTGGATGCGATGAAGGGGGTGCACATCCTTAGGCAGGCAGGCGTTCCCCATTACGAGAGCCCAGATCGAGCGGTGAGAGCGTTGAGCGCGATGATGCAATATCAGAAATCCCTGCATTCCAAAATGAAGACCCAGACCACCACAATTCAAGGAGACATGGCAATGGTTCGGGCGCTGCTGAACCAGGTCAGAGCCGAAGGCAGGCTGAGCCTGAGCGAATCGGAAGGGAAGGCGATCCTGAAAGCCTATGGGATACCAGTGCCGTTCGAGGGGGTGGCGAGGACGGAGGAGGAAGCGGTCCAACTGGCCGATAAGATCGGATATCCAGTGGTACTGAAGATCGAGTCCCGGGACATCTCTCACAAGACCGACGTCGGTGGCGTGGTCATCGGTATCGCTTCGGCGGAGGAGGTCCGAAAGCAATTCTCTCTATTATTGGGTAGGGTCAGCTCAATGGCCCCAAGGGCCCGCATCGAGGGGGCCTCGGTCCAACAAATGCTATCTGGCCGGGAGGTCATCATCGGCATGGTGCGAGATGACTCCTTTGGCCCGGTTATCACGTTCGGACTGGGTGGCATATTTGTCGAGGTGATGAAGGACGTCGCCTTCCACCTGGCGCCGATCACTGACGGGGACATCGATGACATGATACGTTCGATCAAAGCTTATCCGATATTGACAGGGGCTAGGGGGAAGCGTCCAGCTGACATCGCAGCGCTGAAGGACGCCATTAACCGCCTGGCACAGATCGCCCAGGATTTCCCCGAGATATCGGAGCTCGAGATCAATCCGGTTATCGTAATGGATGAGGGCCAGGGGGTCAACGCGGTCGATGCCCTGGTCACGATCAAAGGGGGTAGCAAATGAAGAGTCTCTTCTTAGGCTCGGCAATGGAGAAATCGGGAAAGACGATGGTGGCGCTGGGGATGGCACTGAACTACCCTGGCAAGGTCGGTTATTACAAGCCGTTCATGGGGAACCTGATGGCCTATCGCGACATGATCGCCGATCAGGATGCCCATCTCATGAAAGAGGCGCTGAACCTCAAGGACCGGGAGGACGCGCTGGCGCCGTTCGCGTACAACATCTTCGACCCGGTGCCAATGAGCGCGATCGTCGCTGGATACGAGAAGGAGAAGAACAGCTATGATATGATGCTGGTAGAGGGCACCAGGGATATCGTCGCCGGCTCGTTGCACAAGGTCTCCGGCATTAGGATCGCGGAATCGATCCAGGCCGACGTCATCTTGGTCTCGACCGCCCAGCCCATCGCCCTAGATAAGATCGCCATGCTGCGGAGGTGGATGGAGAACTTCAAGGTGAACTTCCGAGGGGTGATCCTCAATCGCAACGACAATCCGGAGATCAAGCCATTGCTGGAAGGAAAGGGGATCAAGGTATTCGGTTCGATCCCTGAGGTCCCGGAACTGAGGCAGTTCACCGTCAGGGACGTTGTGAGCGAGCTCCACGCCGAAGTGATCTCGGAGGAGGGCATGGAGAACCGAGTGGAGGAGATCATGGTGGGCGCGATGTACGAGGAGGCGGCGATGAAGGTCATGCGAAGGGTCGCCAGAAAGGCGCTGATCACCGGCGGGGACCGGGCGGACCTGCAGCTGGCAGCCTTGACCACAGACACCTCGTGCCTGGTCCTGACCGGGGGCATGTACCCGTCCAAGACCGTTATCGCCAAGGCGTACGAGGTGAGGGTGCCGATCCTAGTGACGCCTCACGATACCCTCGAGACTGCGGAGATCATCGATCACCTGATCGCGCGCATCGACCCCAATGACAACAAGAAGATCGCGAAGGTCAAGCAGGTGGTAAAGGAGAACGTCGATCTGGAAGAGATCTGGAGTTGAACGCATTAGCGATGCTAGGATTTGATTCAAGCAAATTCCATTTGGCTCATGCCTGTAGGATCAGCTCGCTGCTGCCATCCTCCCTCTCCCTTACCGTGATGGCGTTGGACATGAGGTCCTTGACGTCCTCGATATGCGTTATCAAGAAGATCTGCTTGAACTGCTTCGACAGCTGCTCGAACGCGTTCATGATGCCGCGTTTCCTCACCTGATCCTGCGACCCGAATATCTCGTCCAGTATCAGGAAGTTGACCGCGCTCCCGGCCTGGTCCGCTATTACCCGGGAGATCGCCAGTCGCAGGCAGAGGTTGGCGAGGTCCGTCTCGCCACCAGAGAATCTGGACAGGGCATGCTTCTCCCCCTTGTCATAGATAAAAATGTCATAATTGTCGTCCAGCATCATCCCCTGGTATTTGTTGTCGGTCAGCTCGGCGAACAATAGGGCCGAGACCTCGGACAGGGTCGGCACCACCCGCGCCATGACGTTCTTCCGGAAGTCCTTCATCGCCAAGCTGAGGACCTGCTGTTCCTCGAGGCGGCGCATCGCCTCCTCTGCGTTCTTCTCCTGTCGCTCCAGGTCCTCCAATCTTTCCCTTCTTCCCTTGAGCTCGCTCGATCTGGAGGCCAGTTCGCCATGCAGCCTCGTCGACTTCACCATCATACCATCCTTGGACGTCGATAGCTCGTCGAGCCTCTGCTGCGTTCGCTGGAGCGAGCCCTGCTCGTACCCCAATTCCCTGATCAGCTGGTCCACTCTGACGCGTTTCGCTTCGATTTCCTCCCGTTGCAGAATCGCGAGTCCTCTCTCCTCATCCAGCTCCGGCAATCTGGCCAGTTGAGTCCTCAGTTCGTTGAAACGGTCCACTTTGGTTCTCAATTGCAGCAGCATGGCCTTCACCGATTCATAGCGCTGCTCGTCGAAATCCACTGTGCCAAGCGCCACCAGGCTTGCTTCGGAATTCTCGCACTCCCCCTGCAAGGTTGCAAGTTGGCGCTGCAATCTTTCCAATGCCTCCTCCACCTTGGCCGCCTCGTCACATTTCTTCGATAGTTCCTTCTTTCTTTTCTCGAGCACGTCGAGGCGTTCGCCGAGCTGCTTGGCGGAGTCCGCATTCTTCTCCTTCTCCTGCCTGAGCCTCTCCCGTTCCGCCGAGCGATCGGATGACTCCTTCTCCAATTTCTTCAGAAGGAAACCGTGCTGGTCGCACAGCTCGCGCTCGCAGGTCGGACACTTCGATTGCGGCCCCAGCCGCGCGATCTCTTGCCGTTTCTCCTCAGCCTTGGTCTGCTCCTCGCCGAGCCGTTCGATCTCCAATTCCGCCGATTTGGCCATCTGTCGTTTTTCCTCGCGCTCCAGCCGGACCTGCTCCATGTTCGATTCGACGCGCTCCAGCGAGCCTCGGGCGCCGCCGCACTCCTTGGCCACCTGGTTCTTCGTCACAAGTTCCTGCTCAATCATCGCGGTCTTCTTCTTCGATGCTTCCAAAACGCCAAGCAAGGATTTGCGCTGCTCTGCCCGTTTCAGCTCCTTGTCCAGGGCGTCCCTCTCCTTGATCAATGTTTCATACTTGCCCGCTTCCGGGCTCAGGATGGCGAGCTCCGGCTCCCTGGACCTGAGAGATGAAAGTGAGCCGTCGATCCGCCCGATCGCCTCGTTGACGGCCTTGGCCTCCGCGTCCGATCGGACCGCCTGGGTCTGGAGGTCTCGATGCTGCCCGTCCTTCTTCGTCAATCCGTCACGTTCCGACCGGGCATGGCCGATTTGGGCACTGATGCCATCCAGCTGCGTCTGCAAGGTCTCCACCTCTCTTCTCAGGCTCAGCTCTGCCTCTTCGATGACACGGATGCTTTGTTTTTCCAGCTCACTTCGGCTCTTGCCCTCCGGGGTCAGCAGGTCCCTTTGCAGCGCCTCCAGCTCGGTCTTGACCGCATTGAGGTCGTGGTCTATCGCGCCGACCACCTCGTCCAGACGGTCCACGCCCAACATGCGGAGCACCAGCTTCTTGCGGTCAGCTGGATTGAGCACAGAGAGGGCGTTCAACTCCTTCTGCCTCGCGAACACTGAGATAAAGAACGCCTTGTAGTCCATCCCCAGCAGCTTCTCGACCGCCTGGGTGACTGCCTTCTCGCCGCTTGCCTTGAGCTGGCCGTTCACAGTGAGCGAAGCGTCGGAAGCGTTGGACTTGCCACGCATCGCTCGATACAGCTTGTACTCGTCGCCAGCGATCTCAAAGACCAGGTTGACCGCGGTGTCCTCATTGGGGCCAGCGCTCGCGTTACGGATGCTCTCCTTGCTGGTGCGGACGATCATCTTCTCGTTGCCGTAGAGCGCCCAGGCGACGGCCTCCACCAGCGTCGACTTGCCTACCCCGTTCTGTCCCAGTATGCCGATGACCCCGTCCGGGAACTCGATGGCCGACGAGCGGAACTTGCGCAGTTCCAGGTATCTCAGTCTGATTCTTCCGCCTCCTGCAGGTAGCGAATTCCGCGCTCGCGGATGCGGTCCTTGTTCGCCCGTTCCAATGGATGGGACTCGAGGAACGAGTCCCATTCCTTCTCCAGTGAATCGATGCTGCTGCCGGAGGATTGCACCGAAGCGTTCTCGGGCAGGAGGTCGAGCTTCGGCTCGAAATGCAATGCTGATGAGGTCAGCGACCTCAGCCAATGGAAGTCGATCGACTTGTACAGGCTCGAGGGGACGCACTTGATCTGCATGCGGACCAGCTTCCCTTCCAGGTCGAGCGATTGCAGCAACGAGGAGATCTCAGAGCGGAGGCTGACCGCGTCCAAGGTGCGAGCGTCGATCGGCGGCAGGTCGATCATAGGCCGAGCGTGGAGTGCTTTGAACTCCTGCTTCCTCTTAGCCAGATCGATTAGCACGAATCCTTTGCTCTCCCCCGCCTCCGCGAAGGAAAGTCGCTCGGTCGATCCGGCATAGTATGCGTTCTTGGTGACGTCGGTATAATTATGGTAATGCCCCAAGGCGAAGTAGTCCAGGTCGGTGCGCAGCATCGACGAAGGCACTATGGACTCATTGAACTCCCCCATGCGGAACATCCTCAGGCTCGAGACGCCGGCATGCAGCATTCCCAAGTTGTACTTCTTCTTGGTGGGGGAGAACTTAGCAAGCTCCTTGATCATCGTTTCCGGCTCGCAATGAGGGAGGGCGTGGACTGTCGCATCGCCGATGTCCAGTCGCTCGTACTCGGCCTGATAGATAGGGTAAACATCTTTCAGATGCTCGAAGAGCCGGAACACGCTCCCTGTCTCCCGCAACTTCGGAGTGGAATGATTGCCAGCTATGAGGACCACCGGGATACCCGACTCCGAGAACCGCAGCAGCTGCTCCAGCGCCAACGACAGCGCACGATTGGAAGGCCGGACGGAATCGAAAAGATCGCCAGTATGCAGAACGAGGTCTGGCTTCGCCTTGAGAGCCAGGTCAACGAACTCGACGAACGCATTATAGAAGTCCATCTCCCTCAGGTTCAGGCCGCTCGCCTCATCGACCTTGGAGAAGGCTGAGAAGCCCAGATGAGAATCAGAGACGTGGATGATCCGCATTGCGTCGAACCTCGAGTGCTAGCGTCCCAATAGGGCTAGAGCGTTAAAATCGCTTTGCCACGGTGGCTCGAAAGTGCCTTTCCCCCAAGGTCAGAAGAATTTCTTATCGGTGCTGGCCTTCTTCAGCTTCGCTGCGTCCGCCTCCGCCGACAGCAGGTTCTGTGCCTCGACGTAATCCTCGAACAGGTGTATCTTCGCCGGCACCGCGAACGGTGTGAACGGCGAGGCGATCAGGGTCTCGCCAGGCATCAGCATTTGGATCTCGTTGTCCAGCATGGATATGTCCTGTTTGGCGCTGTTGCGCAGGATGTCGCGGTCGCGCTTATCTGCCAGACCGAGGATGAAGAGGGTGTTGAACTGCGAGAGTATCTCCTCGTTTATCAGCTTCGGCTGCTGCGATATGGCGCACAAGCCCACCTTGAACTTGCGGCCCTCCCTGGCGATCTGGGAGAAGATCGTCCCTTTCGCTTGGGAGAGCACTCTTTGCGCCTCTTCCATCGCGATGAGGAGGGGCGGCAGCTTGTCGAACTTCTCCTTGTCCGCATAAAGCGATTTGTTCTTCTCGAATATCGCCCTGGTGAGTACTGTAGAAACGAGCAGCTCTTCGGCCTCGAACATGTTGCTGGTATCGATCAGCACCACCTTTCCGTTCTGAAGGCAGTTGAGGATATTGGAGGTGATGCTGAACTTCTCGTCCGTTGTGACGAGCTCGAACCGGAAGATGTTGTCCAAGCGCCGTTTGATAACGTTGATGGAGCCTTCATGGAATCGACCCTGCAGGTCCTGACTGATGACCGAGACCTCCTTCTCATTGAGGTCGAGCAGCCAACGGTTGCCGTATTTCCACTGCGCCGCCTGCAGACATTCGAGCTGTGGTTGTGTGAACTCGTAGAGATTGGCAAGGTCGTCGATCTCGATCTCCATGGCGGAGATCCTTAGACTATTGTATGGTCCATCCAGCTTCCTTGAGGAGAATACTTCCAGGCCATCCTTGAAGGCCACGTGCTTGAGCCCTTTCTTCCCCACTTCGCCGCCATCATAATACTCGCCATGCGGGTCGAAGATGAGGAAGCCGTAATGGCGAAGCTTCATGCATGATAGCGCGAGATCCTTCATCAGGTTGCTCTTCCCCATGCCGGTGGTGGCGAAGATCCCGATATGGTATGGCATGGCCCTGCCGGAGAAACCGACGGGAATGTCGAGGACCCGATCGCCGGAGCGAAGTCGGCCGACCTCCACGTCCCCGAGATATTGCTTCAGAAAATCATAGTCATCAGCGGATGTTCGGCGGACCCTGGAGAAATGGGTGGGGATGGACTTGGTCTTGCGGAAGACCTTGTTCTCGATATATCCGAGGGGCGTGCTCACGCCCACTTTGTAGAGCCTGTCCAGCAGATTGTCGATGACCACCTTCTCTTGGGCGGAATCCTTGTGGAGCATCAGGCCCGCTTCGCGCTCCATCCAGTCAGGAGCTTCCATGTCCGCTCCATGCTCGATGTCCATCGTCCGAACGAGATACTTTGTGTCCGAGGATTCGTCCTCAATGACCAGCATCTCTCCGACCTGAAGCGGCTCTGAGCTGGGTGTCCGGAACCTGATCTCCATGACCCGGTTCCCGAAAACGCGCCCGATGTGGTCTTGTCCAGTCATTTGTGCCCTTCTGCCTTTCAGTGCCATCATCATCAGCTCAATGGTTATTAACGGTTCCCTGGGAGCCCCGAAAATGGCTTTTTATTCATTGCTGCGCCTTCGGCGGAATCCGATGACAGAAAGCGAAAGCCTTTTTCTCCTCCTAAGCTCGTAACGGGGGTAGTCATTGTCATTCATGATGCGATGAGATTGCTTGGAGCGGCTTGTCATGGCGGAAGTTGAGAAGTTCAAATGTAAATTAGTCACCTACGACGAGATATCGAAATGGACATTGGATGTGGCAAGGCAGATCCAAGACTGTCGCTGCACGCCAACCGTCATCATCGGGCTTACGCGTGGAGGCTGGATACCGGCCAGGCTATTATGCGACTATCTGCATGTGAAGAAACTATATGCCGTGAAGACGGAGCATTGGGGGGTCACCGCCAATCAGGACGGAAGGGCGCTCCTCACCCAAGAGCTGAACGCGGATATCGAGAACGAGAAGGTGCTGATAGTCGACGACATCACCGACACTGGCGAGAGTCTCAAATTGGCGATCGCCCATATTAAGGAGATGAGGCCGAAGGACATCAAGAGCACCACCTTGTTGCACATCGCCCATTCGACCATCGAGCCGGACTTCTATTCGGTGAAGGTCCCGGAGAACGACTGGACCTGGTTCATTTTCCCATGGAACCTGCACGAGGACCTTCGGACCCTTCTGCCGAAGACACTGTATGAAGGCAAGACCGAGCAGGAGGTCCGGCACGCGTTCAAGGACCAATTCCAGATCGAGGTGACCGAGGAGCTGGTGCGCGGAACGCTAAAGGACCTAGAGGCAGAAAAAAAGGTGAAGCGGACCGGCCGCACCTGGGTGAGATCGACCTGATATTCAAGCTCGGCAACCAGAATCTTAATAGTCATTCATCAGAATCATTCGTCCGATGCTAGAAAGATTGAAGAAGAGCTTGGAGGCCGCGCCGGTGGTGCGCATGAACAATTATGACTATTTCGTTAATCCTTTGACAGATGGCGTCCCAAGGATGGACCCGATGATGCTCGCGGAGACCCTGGATGCCATCAAGGAGGTCGGGGACTTCCATTGCGATCTGATAGTGGCTCCGGAAGCGATGGGGATACCCTTGGTGGTCCCGCTCTCCCTCGAGCTGGGGATCCCCTATTCGGTGGTCAGGAAGAAGCGGTACGGCTTGCCTGGTGAATTGGAGATCAACCAATCGACCGGCTATTCGCAGAAGGAGATGTTCCTCAACGACATCAAGCCTGGCGATAGAGTGGTCCTGATCGATGACGTCATGAGCACCGGCGGGACGATCAAGGCCGTCGTCCAGGGGCTGCAGAAGATCGGCGCGGAGATCGTGGATGTGATCGTGGTGGTGGAGAAGGGCAACAAGAAAGAGGAGATCGAGAAGGAGCTCGGCATCCGCATCAAGACCTTAGTAAAGGTTAAGGTGCGCGATGGCAAGCTGGTCATCCTCAGTTGACCAAGCGTCGTTTCATCAGGTAGATTGCGCCGTAGAAACTGACCGCCGTGATCCCGACCAGGTAGATGCATCCCCAGAGGTCGGAATAGGAATATGTGCCCAGAGAGAAGTCGCGCATCATCGTCGCCACGTGCGTTAATGGGAACGCCAATGCCACGTCCTGGACGGCGACGGGGAGCACGTTCAGCGGGAAGAACGTGCCGCTGAACANNAACATCGGCGTGATGAACAGGAATAACGGATAGTTGAACGAGTCGATGTTCGGCACGAGCGCCGTAAAGATCATGGCGATGGCGCCGAAGGCTAATCCCGCCAGCAAGGCGACGAACGGGATGAGCAGCACGCCTGGTAGCGCGGCCAACCCGAAGGCGAAGATCACCACGGTTACGATTGTGCCGTTGATAACGCTCTTCGTCGCTCCCCAGAGGATCTCCCCGGTGATGACTTCCTCCATGCTGATCGGCGTGGCGACGATGGCATCGAACGTCTTCTGGTAGTGCATGCGGACGAACGAGCCATAGGTGCATTCGAAGAACGCGCCGTACATGGCCGAAATGGCGATCAACCCCGGGCCGAGGAACTGCGCATAGCTGAACTTGTCGTAGGGTGCGGGGAGGACGTTCACCAGCATGCCGAAGCCGAAGCCCATAGCCAGGAGGTAGAGGATCGGTTCGAGGAACGGCGGAAGGAAGTTCGTTTTCCAGGTCAGGAAGAACACATCCTTATTGCGCGCCCAGACCGCCATCGAGCGCCACGAGATATTTCGGAGGATGCTCATTCCTTCAGCCCCCTTCCAGTGAGCCGGAGGAAGACGTCCTCCAGGGTGGCATCGCGCGCGATCACATTTGCGCTCGGCAAATCATTGAGGATCTTCTCCCTGACCGAGCGGCGGTCGTTGGTGTAGACGAAGATGCGGTCGCTGCCTTTCTCCAGCGACCAACCATTGCCGCGCAGCACCTCTTCCACACCCTGCTCCGGGTTGACGACCTCCACGATCCCCCGCCCCACCTGGCTCTCGATGAGCTCCTGCGGCTTGCCCTCGACCAGTATCTTCCCTTTCTCCATTATGACCAACCGGTCGCAGAGCTGCTGCGCCTCGTCCATGTAGTGAGTGGTTATGATAACGGTGACACCCTTCTTCTTCAGCTCCCGTATCTTGTCCCAGATCAAGTGCCTGGCCTGCGGGTCGAGGCCGGTGGTCGGTTCGTCGAGGATCAGAAGCTTCGGATCGTTTATCAGCGCCCTGGCCATGACCAAACGTCGCTTCATTCCCCCGGAGAGCTTGGGTATGAGCACATCCGACTTCTCGGTCAGCTGCATGAATTCCAGCAGCTCGCGGGCCTTCTTCTCCGCCACGGCCTTATCGATGCCGAAGTAGCGCGCATGTACCATCAGGTTGCGAAAAACGGTGAAATCAGGGTCGAGGTTATCTTCTTGGGGCGCAACGCCCAACATTGCCTTGATGCGCCGCTGGTCCTTGTTCACATCCATGTCGAGAACAGTCAGCTTGCCCGACGTGACCGGTGACACGCACTGGATCATGCGGATGGTGGTGGTCTTGCCAGCCCCGTTGGGGCCCAGCCAGCCGAACACCTCGCCGGGATGGATGCGGAAGCTGACCCGGTCCACTGCGGTAAAACTGCCAAAGCGCTTGGTCAGCTCCTCGGCCACCACCGGGTCATTGCCTGCTGGGGTCGGCGCCAGGGCGGGGTTCGATCGGTCACTGGTCATGGTCTTGCGCCTCCTGCCGGCTCACCAGGCTGATGAAAGCCTCCTCCATACGTGGCTCGATGATCCGCATCCCGCTCCATTCCAGTCCGTGGGAGCCAAGGGTCTTTTCGATCGTCCGGCGACCACGCTCCGCTTCCTCGACAAAGATATGCAGCATGGCGCCGTAGGTCTGCACCTCCAGCACTCCGGGCAGGCCGCCCATCAGGTCGCGGGCGGGCACGAACTTCGCCGGCTTGAACTCCAGCAAATGTCCGGGCACCATCTTCTTTATGCCAGACGGCGTGTCGTGGGCAATCAGGCGGCCCTTGTAGATCAAACCCACCTGGTTGCAGCGCTCAGCCTCATCCATGTAGGGCGTGCAGACGAAAATTGTCAGGCCTTTTTCGGCGCGCAGGTTGCCGAGCAGGCTCCAGAACTCACGCCGGCTGACCGGGTCCACACCCAGGGTGGGCTCGTCCAGCAGCACCACCTGCGGCTGATGGATCAGGCTGCAGGCCAGGGCCAGCTTTTTCTTCATACCGCCCGATAGTTGGCCGGCCAGGCGGCGGGTGAAGTCGGTCAGCCCGGCAAAAGCAAGCAGCTCCGGGATGCGGGCGTCCTGCGCTTCCTGGCTGATGCCCTGGACGCTGGCGAAAAAGCGCATATTCTCGATCACGGTCAGGTCGGCGGGCAGCACGAACTGCTGGGCGATGTAGCCGACCCGCTCGCGGATGGCGTAGGTGTCGCGCATCGAATCGAAGCCGAGGATGCTGCTCTGGCCGCCGGTGCGGCTGAGCAGACCCAGGATGACGCGGGTGGTGGTGGTCTTGCCGGCGCCATCAGGGCCCAGCAGGCCGTAAGTCTCGCCGCGTCCTACCTCCAGGGTCAGGTTATCGATCGCGTTCAGCGGCCCCTTGCGGGTGCGGAAGGTTTTTACCAGGCCATTGGCAGAGATTGCAATTTCGGTCATTGCTTTATCCTATATATCAATCCAGGCGCTTCTTAAAGCTGGCCGAAGCCACCAGCAGCACCACCAGGCAGTAACCCACCAGCACCAGGGCATCCGGCCATAGGAAGGCCAGGTCAACGCCCTTGGTGATGATGCCACGCGAGATGCGGATAAAATAGGTCAGCGGCAGCAGGTCGCCGATGAACTGGGGAATGAGCGGCATGGCATTGCGCGGGTAGACAATGCCCGAGAGCAGCATGCTGAAGAGCATCAGTACCATGCTGATCTGCTGGGCCTGGCGCTGGGTGCGGGCAACCGTCGAGACGAGCAGTCCCAGGCCGAGAGAACTGCCGATGAATACCAGCGCCAGCCAGAAATAGAGCCACAGGCTGCCCTGGAATGCCACCCCGAACCAGAACACCCCCAGCCCCAGGATGACAGCAGTGATCAGCAGGATAATTACCAGCAGGGGGATCATCTTCCCCAGGATCAGCTCGATGGGCCGCACCGGCGTCGCCAGGATCTGTTCCATGGTGCCGATTTCACGATCCTTGACCACGATCAGGGCGGCCTGGGCCACCGCCAGGGTCTGGATGATCATGCCCACGATGGCCGGCAGGATGAACCACAAATCCTTCAGGTCGGGGTTGTAGAGGACGCGGGTAGAGGTGACGATGGGCGGCGAGCCGGCGGCCGTGCCGGAGGCGAGGCCCATGTGTACGATTTTCTGAGTGGTGAGGTTGAGCGAGAAGCTCTGGGCAATGGCGCTGGCGGCGCTGTAACCGGATTGGACGCTGAACGAATCCGAGCCATCGAGCAGGATGAGCACGTTGGCGTCGCCGCGCTCGATATCGGCCGAAAAATCGGGCGGGATGACCACCCCAGCTTTCACCTGGCCGGCGTCGATGGCCTGCACCACCTGGGTTTCGTTCTGCAGGGAGAGGGTGGTGTCGAAATAGGTCGAGCTGACCAGGGCCTGGATGAAGGCGCGGCTCTGGCTGTCCTGGCTCTGGTCGACGATGGCGGTGGGCAGATGGTAAACCGTGAGCGACACGGCATAGGCAAACAGGAACAGCTCGATCAGCGGCAGGGTGATGATGAACATCAGGGTGCGGCGGTCGCGCAGGAGCTGGGTGGTCTCTTTGCGGATGAGGGCAGAAAGGCGCTGGAATCGCTTGGGCACAGGTTTTCTCCTTTAATCCAACCGCTGGCGGAAGAGCCGCGCCGCGAAGAAGATAATGCCCACCGCAAAAATGGTGAGCGCCGCCACGCTGCCCCACAGGAACTCAATCCCGATGCCCTTGGTGAAAATGCCGCGGGCGATGGGAATGAAATAGGTGAGCGGGAAAATGTAGCCGATGCCCTGAAGCACCACCGGCATGGTGTAGCGCGGGAAGATGAAGCCGCTGATGATCAGCCCCACCAGCGAGATCATCATGTTCAACTGCTGGGCCTGGCGCGGGTTCTGCGAAACGGACGAGATCAGCAGCCCCAATCCCAGGCCGGCGAAAACGTAAATGAGGGCCAGGCCCAGGAAAAGCGGAAAGTTGCCCTGGAAAGGCACTCCAAATGCCAGCGTCCCCACCACCACGATGGTCAGCATGTTGATCAGGGCGATCAAGAGGTTAGGCAGGGTTTTGCCGAGCATCAACTCAAGCGGGCGGATGGGCGAGACCAGGATCTGCTCGATGGTGCCGGCTTCGCGCTCGCGCACCACCGCCAGCGAGGTGAGGGCGATGGTCTGGGTTTGCAGCAGCATGGCGATCATGCCGGGGATGAGAAACCACAGGTCCTTCAGATCGGGGTTGTAGAGGATGTTGATGTGGGTGGTGAGGGGCGAGAGGTCCTGGCTGGAGATGGCTGGCATGGAACGCGAGAGATCATCCAGGGCCAACGTGATGGCGTGGGTCTGGGAGATGACGTTGGCGGCGTTGTAGGCCGATTGGGTGGTGAAGGGATCGGAGCCATCCACCAGCAGCAGCACGTTGGCCGAGCCGCGGTCGACCTGGGCCGCAAAATTAGGCGGGATGACCAGCCCGGCGCGGGCAGTGCCGGCATCGATGGCGTGGATGACGTCGGCCTCGCCCTGGACGGTGGAAATGATGTCGAAATAGTCGGAGCGCACCATGTCGGTGATGTAGGAACGGCTGGCCTGGTCCATGCTCTGGTCAGCAATCACCATGGGGATATGTTTGACGTCCATATGAATGGCGTAGGCAAACAAAATGAGCTGCAACAGCGGCATGGAAAGCATGATCATCAAGGTGGTGCGGTCGCGTACCGTCTGGATGAATTCTTTTTGGGTGATTGCCAGGATTCGTCTCAGCATAGCTGCTCCTCAACGGGTGCGAATCCCATCCAGCAGGAAAGAAACCACCGATTCTGCCCAGGCGCGGCGCTGGGCCGGGGAGGGCGGCGCCTCGACGCCGCGCAGCGCCGGCAGCACCAGTGAAAAGAACATGCCCAGCGCCAGGCGCGAGCCGAGGGCCGGGTCGATGGGGCGGAAGACCCCGGCGCTGACCTGGTTTTCAATGAAGTCTTCGATCAGGCGCGAGGCCTGCTTGAGGCGGGTGACCACGTAAGTGTTCAGCACGTCGTTATCGACCCAGGCTTCGGCCAGGATGGTGCGGATGAAGGGGATGCGCCCGGAAAAGATCTCGAGGCTGCGGTCGAACAGCTCGATGAGAGCGTCGCGATTAGCGAGGCCCTGTGTCATCTGGAAGACTGTATCTAACAGGGCGTGGTTCTCTTCCAGGATGGCAAGCAGGATGTCGCGCTTGCTCTCGAAATAGTTGTAGAGGGTGCTTTCGCCGAGGTCGGCCGCGTTGGCGATATCTTTGGTGGTGGCGGCGGCATAGCCCTTTTGGGCAAACACCTCGCTGGCAGCGGCCAGGATTTCCTGCCGCTTGCGCTGGATCTGGCGGTCGCGCCGGGTGGTGGGTGGCTTGAGGTTGGTCAAGGTGCTTCTCCGAGGGAAAAAGCGAGTGAATACTCGTAAAATGAGCGATTATTCGTATATCGAATGTATTGTACAACTGGCAAAAGCGCGAGTCAAGATGGAGTTTTTCCGATTGTTTTTTTAACCCATAAGGTCCAAAAAACACCCGGAAAACTTGTCTTCTCCCATGCCCTCCCGGCCCCGGCGCAGGACATTGCATTTATTTCTTATTAAGGCTACCATTGACCTGACAGGTTTTATTTGAAACCTGTCAGGTCTAATCCCTAAAGGAGATGCGCCATGTCCAATCCCCAATCCGAGTTCGACCACGTTGCCAACCTGATGGCGCTGCAGCCCGGCGTGAGCCGCAGCAAGATGTTCGGCATGCCGTCGGTGATGGTCAACGGCAAGGCCTTCGCCGGTCTGAGCGGCGAGGCCATGACCTTCAAGCTGAGCGGCGCAGCCCGCAACATGGCACTTGCGATCCAGGGCGCAAAGTTGTTCGAGCCAATGGCCGGCCGGGCGATGAAGGAATGGGTGGCCGTGCCGTCCGAGCAGTCGCAGCGCTGGCTGGAACTGGCTGAGGCCGCCCTGAAATACGTCCGCAGCCTGGCGGAAAAAGGTTGAAACCGCCGGCCAAAGACGGCATCCTGCTACCGCGCCTCCCGGGCGCCCTGGCGCCGGCGGCGCTGGCTGTGCTGGCTGACCGGGCCGAATTGAGCCAGGCGCGCCTGGCGGGCGCCGATTTTAGCGGCGCCCAGGCTGCCGAGGTGCTGTTCGACCAGGTGTACCTCAAGCGGGTGGTGTTTCTCCAGGCCCGCCTGGAGCGACTGCGGCTGTTCGACTGCCGCCTCGAAGGCTGCGAGTGTTCGGGGGCCTTTTGGGAGAAGGCGCGCCTGCGGCGG